>JACSDG010000217.1 GCA_015660855.1 Magnetococcales bacterium | reverse complement strand
AATAACCAGCAGATCCCCCTTGGATGCGGAGTTCCTGAAGATTGGCCAATTATCAATGAAATCAATGAAATATGAAAAAACCTACACTTGTAAGGGGGAATCATCCCCCCCCACCTGGGCTTAGATTTGGCGTAGTTCCCCAAGTTTTTTTTCCCAAAAGGCGTCATGTCCCAAATTCGTTGGTAAGGATCAAGGCCGAAAAACCATCAGCTCTCATATCGGGGATTTCATGTTTGCCCTTATCGGTTCGAGTGTTGTCCACCCTCCTTCTTTCGATGCATCCACCAACCTGTTTTTGCTTTTGCTCTCCGTATTACCCATCTGGCTTGGATCCTACTGTGGATTGTCCGTCATCGGTTGTTCCTGTTTTCAGGGAAACCTGACGCGAAAAAGAATGGGGTTGGCCTTTGGGGCAATGGCCATGGGTGTTGGAATATTTGCCCAGCATGTTTTTGGATTGCTCGCATTCCGTCTGCCAGAAACTATAAAATATGATATTTTTTCGATAGTTATTTTATGTATTCTTTCCGTATGGTCTGCGTGGGAAATACTGGACCGCCGCTGGAAAAACCAGAGGGAAAAGGCCGTTTTCCGTGTCGGAGGAGCTGTGGTCGGGGTGGGTATCGTGGTCGTGCATCAAGTGGGCATGCTGGCCATTCATACGCAAGAAGTTGGCCGACATTGGTTACCTCTCCCCCTGGGATTGAGTGTGCTCGCCTCCATCCTGTTGGCACTCGGGGTCATCCATGGCCCTTCATGGTTTCACAGGTCCGGATGGACTGTCCGGACCCGCATGGGCCAATGGTCTGGCCCAACTTTTCTGGCCTTGGCCATTGTGGGTATTCACACCATGGCCGTAAGCTCCAGCGAATTTTTTCCAGACGCAACAAAACCTCGGAATACGGGTTCCTTTCTCCTGGAGCCTGTAACTTTGGGAATGGTTGCGTCAGTGGCACTTTTTTTACTGATCGTTTGTTTTATCGTCATGTTCTGGCTAAAAAAACCGGGGGAAGAATCTGACTTCAGAATAGTCGCCTTTGGCCAGGTTCTGCATGGACGCTACCGGAGAATGTTTTTCCAACTTTCAGGGTTGACCTCTGGCTGTTTTTTGACACTTTTTTTAATCACTAGTTACCTTTACCAGGTGACCTTCGCTCTTTCCGCAGATCATCCGTTCGGAGTGTTGGATCATCCCGTAGCGGCAGTGATCCTGGTGTGTAGTTTGGTGTCAAACATTTCAATGGCCTGGATGATCACCATGTTCGCGATTATCCGCCATCTGTCGGAACAAGCGGAAGAAAAAACCCAGTGTGAATTGGAATACCAAAATTTTGCCTTGGATGAACATGCTATTGTGTCGGCGACCGATGTGGGGGGGCGAATCACTTATGTCAACGACAAATTTATCGCCATCAGTGGTTATTCGCGGGAGCAACTGCTGGGTAACAACCATCGTATCGTCAAGTCCGACGAACATTCGCCAGAATTCTATCAGGACATGTGGTCCACCATCAATCAGGGCAAACCGTGGCACGGCGAAGTAAAAAACCTGACCCGGGACAAACGTCCCTATTGGGTCCGGGCCACCATTGTGCCGTTTTTGGACCCCCAGGGAAAACCTTTTAAATATGTTTCCATCCGTACCGACATCACCGCCATGAAACATCTGGAGGCCGGCCTGATCGTGGCAAAGGAAGAAGCGGAAGCGGCGGCATTGGCCAAAAGTGAATTCCTGGCCAACATGAGCCATGAAATTCGTACCCCCATGAACGCCATCATTGGCTTGTCACACCTATGCCTGCAAACCTCTCTGAGCCTGCAGCAGAAAGATTATGTCGGCAAGGTTTATAACGCCGCCACATCATTGTTGCGCATCATCAACGACATCCTTGACTTTTCCAAGATCGATGCCGGTCGGTTGGACATGGAAGCCATCGATTTTACATTGGAAGAGGTGTTGGGTGGCATGGCGGCCATGACAGCATTGAAAGCTCAGGAAAAACAGTTGGAATTTCTCATGGAGACCGCCTCGGACATCCCTCCGGTTTTGGTGGGAGACCCGTTGCGTCTGAGTCAGATATTGATCAACCTTGCCAACAATGCCATCAAGTTTACCGAGGTCGGGGAAGTCGCCATCGTCACAGAGATACTGGAAAGGGGGAAGGAGAATATCTTTCTCCGGTTTACCGTTCGTGACACCGGCATTGGCATGACTGTGCAACAACAATCCCGTTTGTTTGAAGCTTTCAGTCAAGCCGATTCCTCCATTACCCGCAAATATGGCGGCACCGGTTTGGGATTGGCCATTTCCCGACGGCTGGTTTCCATGATGGGAGGACAGCTGGCGGTGGAGAGCGAACCTGGGCAAGGTTCCCGGTTCATTTTTGAGGTTCGCCTTGGAATTTCCAACCAGACCAAGGAAAAACAACACCTTCCCGCCACCGACATGCGGGGCATGAAGGTGTTGGTTGACCGCCTTCACCTTCAAAGTCACCCAGGTCCAACGTGGCGGGGAAGCCCTGATTGCCGTCCAGGAGGCCGCCATGTCGGGGAGTCCCTTTGACTTGGTTGTGGTGGATTACATGATGCCGGAAATGGATGGAATCACCGTTGCCGCCAAAATTCGATCCGAATTGGATTTAAATCCTCCGCCGGTGATCATCATGGCGACGGCCTATGGCAGCGAGGCGGTTGTCAAACGGGCCATGAAACAAGCTCAGATCGATGGTTTATTGATCAAGCCCATCAACCAGGGATTGTTGTTTGAAGCCATCATGGAAGCCTTTGGCAGGGCCAAGGGGGCCGATGCCGAAAAAGGATTGGGGATCAAGGGCAATTTTTCCCAGGCTTTGTCTGGGGCCAAAGTTTTGCTGGTGGAGGACAATGAAATCAACCGGCAAGTGGCCTGTGAATTGATGCAGCAGATGAATATCACGGTCTTGGTAGCGGAAAATGGACGCCAGGCGTTAGATTTGGTGGCCTGTGAAGTTTTGGATGGGGTGTTGATGGATATGCAAATGCCGGTCATGGATGGTTTGACTGCGACACGAATGCTGCGTCAGGATTCCCGATTCAAAGATTTGCCCATTCTGGCCATGACGGCCAACGCCATGGCCGGCGACCGGGATTTGTGTTTGGCGGCAGGCATGCAGGATCATATTGCCAAACCCATTGATCCCGATGTCATGTTCGCCACTATGGCACGTTGGATCAAGCCGGCCAGTCCTGGGCCGTCGGTGGTGATCAACCCGGAACCTGAAAATTCCACAGTCGTACTGCCCCGGATTGAAGGAATCGACACCCGTTCTGGATTGGCAAGGATGGGGGGCAACATCAAAGGGTATCGCAATCTGTTGTTGGGATTTCGGGAAAACCAAGCTTCGTTTGAAGAAAAATGGCGTCAGGCTTTGGCGGAGGATGACAGAGAGGCGGCGCGACGGATAGCACATACGCTCAAGGGGGTCGCTGGTACGGTAGGTGCCGATCTTTTGCACCAAATGGCCGGAGAGTTGGAGTCGGCCATCAAGGAGCCGTCTGCGGACGAACATATCAAGCGGTTGCTAACGCCCCTATTGGAGGAAATGTCACGTCTGTTTCAAACATTGGATCAGGCGTTTCCAGCACCGGATTGCATACCCGAGGTGACCATGGTGGATAAAGAAACTCCAGAAATGGTCCACAGGCGCAATACTCTGTTGGTTCAGGCGGCCAAGCAGATCGCTTTTTACGACACGGCTGCGGAAAATACCCTGGCGGCCATTTGGGAACATCCTGTTGCCGAAAATGTTGCCGATTGGGTCAAAATGTTGGAAAAATTGGTCGCTAAATATGATTTCGAGAATGCCATGGAGGCCATGGAACGATGTTCGAAAGCCTTGGGATTTGAACTAGAGGAAAAGTGATGGAATATGATGCCCTGCGGGCAAAAACCAAAATCGGGTCAGAGGAGGCCGAAGCCCCCGTCTGCCCACGGAACCGTGCGTACGGATCGCGTACACGGCTCTTCATGCTAGATTTGGCCACACCTTGATGCCGAACCAATGGGAGAGGTTCTTTGTAGACTTTGTTGCAAGTTTCATTACCCCGGTAAACCAATGATTAGAAAACCCCATTTCAACCGCTCTGGTATGCGACAAAGCCCACCGAGCATCATTCTTGAAAACGGTTCGATTGACCAACCTCTCCGGGACATGACGTTTTATCAACTTCTTTGCCAAGTTATGCCGACTCTTCTGTTGACTAACCAGTCTGGCTCTAAGTCTTCTCCTGATGTGAGCCTCAATTGATCCTAATTGAGCAGGAAAATAGGTCATCTGATAATACCCTGACCATCCTCCATACCACTGGTTGATCTTCTTTATCGTCGCCTCTAAAGTTTCATGTGTTCCTCGTGGGGTAAGTTCCGCCACCATCGCCCTGGCCTTTTTCATCGACTTCTTCGATATAGCTATCGCATTACCGATTACTGTCATTCCTAAAAACTTAACTCGGTCTGCTTTGGCTACCTGGCTCTTCTCCTGGTTCACTTGTAACTTCAGCCTCTTTTCGATAAAACGTGTGACGTTGCTCATTATTCGGTCCGCCGCTTTATGTGTCTTCGCGAAAATGTTGCAATCGTCAGCAAACCTACAAAATTCCAGTCCACGGTTACCCAATTCCTGGTCAAGCTCATCTAAAACTACGTTGCTCAACAAGGGACTTAATGGGCTTCCTTGAACCGACCCTTCCGTTGTCGCAATGACAACTCCGTTTACCATTACTCCACTCCTCAGCGTCATTCCAATAAGCCTGAGAAGGCGTTTATCTGGTACAGTTTTGGAAAGACGATTGATGAGGCGATCATGATTGATTCTGTCAAAAAATTTAGACAAATCAATGTCAACAACATAACCTTTCCCAGATGCCACAATCTCTCTGGCTCGCTCCACGGCTTGCTTTTGGTTCTTCCCTGGACGAAAACCATAGCTGCTGTCAGAAAACTTAGGATCGAATATCGGTTCCAGCAAATTCTTAATCGTCGCTTGAACCACCCTATCCCTAACGCACGGCACCCCTAGTAAACGGACTCCCCCTGTTGCCTTCGGTATTTCCACCCGGCGAACAGGTTTTGGTTCATAGGTCCAGTTTTCAAGTTCCTCTATTAACCGGCCTAGCTCCTCATTAAGGTGGCTTCCAAACTCCTCTATTGTCATCCCGTCAATTCCGGGCGACCCTCGATTCGCCTTTACCGCCTTAAATCCTATCCCCAGCTCCTCAACGGATAAGAGTGCTTCGAAGAGTCTTGTCTCATCGGTGAACAGATTTCTTCCAATCATCTTTCTTCCCTGTATTTGCATGAAAGCCTTCATTAGCTCGCGCTGCTATCCAACCCCAATGTGTACGTCTTGGACGTAATAGCAGTTCCTATATACAGCTAGCCTCAAGCCCATAGATTTAGATGATTAAAATCCATCTCTTTAGCATGTTCCGCCCTTCGCCTCCAACTTCCCTGTCACTTACCAGAAGTTTTCTCCTCAGATATGTCGCCACACCCTCATAGGCTCCTGATTTTATGGCTACTATGGCTTCATCTGAAAACCACCTGCCCATAACACCTATTGCGCTTAGGGCTTAAGGCGTCGCAGTTACGCCGACCCAGCACAGGCGGACCCTCACCGGGTAAGATCGTTCTCTTAATGGATGCCTACCCATCTCCTTTACTCATGCAGGTTACGGAAGGATATTGGGCTTAAGTGAACGGTGGCACCTCACCCCCTGCACAAGCCTACCAGAGATTCGCACCAAGCTTGGGCGGCCTTCTTGGTTAAAGCTTCCTTCAGATCCCTCATTGGCTACTCTGGGCCATTTCTTCCCTCTTCGGGTAACACAGAGCAGTTTCTTCGGGCACCCTTGCTTTTGCCTACATATTCCCTCCTTCAGGGCTTATGGCTGGATTCCAACCAGCTAGATAACGATCATGCCGGTCACACACCTTGGGGGCTTCGCCCCCAAACCCCCATAGGCAATAAAGCTTTTTTGTTTTAATTCAAAACCAAAACCTTGGAGGCTCCGCCTCCAAACCTCCGCCG
>JACSDG010000072.1 GCA_015660855.1 Magnetococcales bacterium | reverse complement strand
GACCATTCAAGGCACCATGCCCAGAAACACAATGGAAGACAGGCTATCACGCAGCCCATTCCCTGTTCCCGCAGAGTCGTGGTCTGGCCATGTAAACCGAACAAATCATGTGCTACAGAACCGGACAAATCATGTGCTCCCAACAGCCGCGTGGTAGAGCGAAAGGAGCAACAAAATGAGCGAGACCCAAGAAGAGCCGCAAGGGATTGCAGGCGATGAACTCTTGAGATTTATCGACCGTATTGAACGGATGGAAGAGGAGAAGGCGGAGTTAATCCGGGATATCCGCGATATTTACCAAGAAGCCAAAAGTAACGGTTTTGATCCCAAGGTGATGAAGGAGATCGTTAAACTGCGGAAAAAAAATCCTGACGAGGTCGATGAGGAAGAAGCCATCCTCCGCCTGTACAAGCAAGCGTTGGGGATGGTGTGAGATGAAATCTTTACTTTTATCAATGCGACGGGAACATCTTGAGAATGGCGATGATGAACATTGCCTGGCCGGTGGCCACTCCGAACAGCCATTTGATGGTTTCGGCTTTGGACTCGGCGATCTTGGCTTCAAGTTTGAGTTCGAGCTGCCGAAGGTCACTTCTTGTCGCCAATTCCAGTTCCTTGAGATCCCGCCGTGTGGCCAGTTCATCCAGGTTCGTCTTGAAAATACTGGACAGCGTTTTGGCCTGAACTTCGGCCTGCTCTTCGGTAAACCCGACAGCTTTCAATTCCTTGATGTATTCATGCGTATCGAAGGTGATGGCTGTCATGCCCAGATCTCCAGCAAAATTGATGACGACAACAGCATAGCACAACCCTCCCCCCGGGTTGTCAAAGAAACGGGGTTGAATAGTGTAACGATGATCTGCCAGAACTTTTCAGATAAATCTGAAACGAAGACTCAATCTGATCTTGCCTTCGGAATCAACGAAATGATCCTCACTGAAAACCAACCCCCTGGGGCAAGGTCATTAGAACTTCTTTTTCAATCCAGCCTGTTTCAAAACACCATTAGCCGTGTGGCGGGAGATGATTTTGTTGTCAACGACAAAATGCACTCCGGATATGGGGCTATACCAAATTTCGTGGTCTCCGTTGCCTTGCCTGGAAAAACGGCAACCAAACTGGCGCAGGTTCTTTTTCAGATCAGGAGTGAAACTCTTTGGCATGCATCACACGGCAAGTTCGATCTCTTCAAGCCGTTCACCGACAAGCCTGAAAGGCACACGGTGACGAGTGAAAAACTCAGGGTCGTTCATACGCAACAACTCAGGAATCATCGTCCCTATCTTCTCAGACAAAGACTCCAAAGTGGCAGCTTCGGTCATCAGTCCTGGAATATCAGAATTTTCGACATACCAAACCTGAGCTTCGGGATCCCATGCCGCTTTAATTTTAAACTCTTTTGGAGGTTTCTGTTTTCGACTCATTGCTTGAAACTCCCTGCGCTGGACATTAAATCAGGCTCACCTCGAAAAGGGGAAGTGTCACAAGGATACGAAGGGAAAAATCTCCCCGTTGAGGCTACATCAGGGACATCCAAAAAACAATGTAAAAATGCCTATGGATACCCAAAAATACCCGGAAATTACCGAAATTTCTTAAACGTTAGATCTTCCGCCAAGGTCACATTAATTTTCCCCCTTGACAAACCTCACCAGTCCGCCATAGCCTTCCACTCGTCACGGCAAAAAACCGTGGCCGGGTTTCGCAGCCCGAATGTGTTACTGGCACGCAAGTGCCGCAATCCCCATGTTGGCACTTTTTTTGCGCCTACATGTCTGGCGGATTGTGTGGGGGAGTCTTCGGACTCGCCGGTTTCCAGTAACGCCGGTACTGCGAACCTCACACGATCCGCCATTTCGTTTCGCAGCGAATGGCGGGTTCCATCATCAGTTACTGGAGCCTGGTAACCGTTCACCCCCCCCTTTGATAAACGTCATCCCCGCGAAAGCGGGGATCCAGAAAAGCCCCGCAAATCCTAGATTCCCGCTTTCTCGGGAATGACGGGGTCTGAACGGTTACGGTTCAACACATTCATCCTCACTATTTCAACGTTATCAGGCACTACGGGCTATTAGCCGGTCGAGTAAAGAGCAAATACAAAGCGATCACTGACAAGTTGCTCGACAAGCCTGCTGACGCCAAAACCGCTTTGGAGTGGCGCGAACGGCAAACCGCATTTCGAGGAGAGGATCCATTGCTGTGCAGAATCTGCAAAAAGGTCATGGTGTTCGTCTCCGCAAGCCTCCCTAAGTCCCTCAAATTGGTACGGGCTGAATTTCAAGCCGCCTTCCCCTAACGCTACATCTGTAGAATAGCAGCGCCTTTTTTTTGGTTTCTGACGATTTCTGAGTTAAGAAAACATCTTTAAGAATTTATTGTTAGTAGACAGGCAATCAAAGCAAAATCAATTTTATCGCTTCGATAAGAACGTCTGATGGCCTATAGGTGCCTATTTTTTTTATTTTTCCGAAACATGCACTTTTTTTGCGCCTGCATGTCTGGCGGATTGTGTGAGGGATCCTTCGGGATCGCCGGTTTCCTTTTGCGCCGGTACTGCTAACCACACACGATCCGCCATTTCGTTTAGCAGCGAATGGCGGGTTCCAGCTTTCAGCAAAAGGAGCCAGTCATGAGTAGCACGTCCCCCCATGCCCGCGATCCGGGTAACGCCTCACTTATACCTGTACCATCTACCCCAAAAAATCAAAGCAGCTTCACCAGAGCGGCCACAACGGCGATAGACGCCGCCATCATCCCGCCAAGGCGCAGGGTCAGATCATGTTTTAACCGCATCTCCATCTCCTTCATGTCGCGCTTGAGTTCCAAAACGTGCGTATCCACCCGTGCCACGTCGGCCTTGGTGGATAGCTGTGCCTCCAAGACCTCGGACAAGAGACGCACCTGTGTCTCTGCCTGCTCCTCGGTGAATCCGGTGGATACAAGTTGTTTGACAGAAGAATGCGTGTCGAACGCAAAGGCTGTGTTCACGGGGAAATCTCCTTCCAAAGGGATCATCAGCCACAGCGTACCACGCACCACCAGCGAACGATAAACGAAATTCCCCCTTGACAAATTTCACCAGTCCGCCGTAGCCTTTCGCTCGTCACGGCAAAAAACCGTGACCGGGTTTGGTAGCCCGAATGTGTTCAAGGCACGCAAGTGCCGCAATCCTCATGTTGGCACTTTTTTTGCGCCTGCATGTCTGGCGGATTGTGTGAGGGATCCTTCGGGGTCGCCGGTTTCCTTGAACACCGGTACTACCAACCACACACGATCCGCCATTTCGTTTGGTAGCGAATGGCGGGTTCCAGATTTCAGTTCAAGGAGCCAGTCATGAGTAGCACGTCCCCCCATGCCAAAAATCTGGGCAAAGCCGTTCCAATTTCGATTCCAACATCTCAAGTCCTCGTCAGCGACGCCCTGAAAACCCTGTGCGATGCCGCCAGGGAGGGACAGATCGACCCTGCTTTTTGCCAAAGTATCGGGACCGAGTTCCTGGCATTTGCAAACCCCTGCTTCAGCCCCAACCTGATCACTGCCGCGCCTGATCTTCTGACTGCCTTGAATAACTTGATGGTCCGGCTGTCTACCATGCGCCGAGCCAGCTATACCGCCAGAGGGTCCGTCGAGGATTTCTTCCGGGGATGGTTGCCCGGTGGCGCGGATACGATCCTCGATGACGCCTGGGATGCCATCAGTAAAGGGGCTACTCCTGGTTGTTTGGATAATGAGGCTTCGACAACATCACTCTGCCACCAGGAGACCCCGCCAAACAACGAACTGCGAAGAGAAAACCTGGAGACCAATCATGACTGACCTCCTTAATGCCCAAGATGCGGCCAAGATCCTGAGACTGGCCCGCCAAGTCGGCGCAGGGGCAGAAACAAAACCCGGCCACTCTGCCAACCATCGAAGACAATCCGTTTTAGGTCAATGCGGGAAGAAGGATTTCAGGATGAGAGCGACGATGCCACCAACGGTAATGGCCATTCCCCATTTGAGTGGGGCCAGTTCTGCGGCAATTTCCAGCTTGAGTTCTTTCAGGTCGCGTTTGGTGGCGACATCAGCTATGTGGGTTTGCTGCACCTCGGCCTGCGCATCTGCCATAGCTTCCGCCTGTTTGTCTGGAACACCGGCAGCTTTAAGGCGGTTGGCATACTTCAACGTGTCAAAGGTGATGGTGGTCATGTCAGGGGGTTCTCCAAGAAAGATGGACGACGCCCACGTTATACCATGGATTTCTCCCGAATCAGGAAAAATATTTGACACCACCGCTGTCATGAAAGAAGGAATCCACTACAAGGAATTTTTCCAGTTGGCCAAGGAAAAAGTCGTCACATCGTCGTTGGTCGTTGGCCTGTCTTCCTTGGCTCAGATTCCAATGAGGGAAGGATCCATACAATGACGACTTCCCCCAGTAATCAAAGCAGCTATCAGCACACCCCGCCCTCTCCCCCTTCCAAACCCGTCAGGGGTCTTTACTACCGCGAGTGCGCCGAGGCCCTAGCATATCTTCCATCGAGAGATATGTTCGGTTCGGAAACATCCAACCGGAACCGGGCGGTGGGGTCGATCTGGAGAAGGTCCGGGAGGCCGGGCATCAGGTGTGGGACAGGTACGGTCACCATGGGAAGAAATGCGGAATTCCTCGCCCAGGAATGATCCACAGGCCACCTGTCAACACGGGAAGCCGGCACACCCGTAACACACTGGCCGATCAGGCCACCCAACTTGCAAAACTCACCGCCGCCATCGAGGCAATGGCCAGACCCCAAGCCATATTGGTCCAGGATCAGGTTGAACAAGCCGTAAAAGTTGCCATGGATGGGATTTTGGCCACGATGGTTGAACGGCAAGTGGCGGTCAAGACGATGATTTCGGTGAAGAAAATCCTGGACGAGCAGAAAATTCCTTCCAAGGCACGTAACGCCCTGCTCATGTCGGCCAGTCACAGCCTGCGGGATTATTGTCTGCAACAAGGAAAGGCCGCTAAGGAGCCTAGCAAAAATAACTTGAACATTTCATGGTGCGGACTGACACTCCCTTGGCATCAACCGATAGTTCCATTCTCCATGAAACTGGTCGCGTTCGATTGCCAACCTTTCAATCTCCTGGTCGGACACCTTGATGCCAGCCTCATACACATTCTCGTCCAGTCGTGATTGGATATGCAAGCCTGTTTCGGTTGTTGTACTCCCAATCAAGTTGACCACGACCTCCCGACTGAGCAGGGGACGGCCTCTCCAGTTGTTGGTGATATGGCAAAACATCCGATGCTCAATTTTGTTCCACTTGCTGGTCCCTGGCGGCAAATGACAAACTTGGACGACGAGACGCAGTTCATCGGCCAGTTTCTGCAACTGAACACGCCACAAGCGGACGCGATAGCCGTTGCTGCCTCCACCATCTGCTGTGATCAGTAGGCGGCGTGCATTGGAATACATCGGCTGGCCCATTTCCCGCCACCAACGACGTATGCTTTCAACTGCAAATTCGGCGGTGTCATGATTGATCCCAACGCTCACCCATCCGCAGTTGGCGGCGACATCGTAAACGCCGTAAGGTGCTACTTTTCCCAATTTTTTGTCAATAAAGTCATGAACACAAACCTCTTCTGGGCTTCCCTGCGGTTGCCACTCTTGACCACCGTTTTTAAAGTCCCCGATCAACTCCTTTTTTTTGGTATCGACTGATATTACTGGATCTCCGGTCATTTGGTATTCTGCTGCCATGGCAGCAATGTGATTGAATTGGGCATCTCGATCAGGATGTTGATTGCCTTCTCGCGTTTTGCGGGTTGACTGCAAACTATATTCAAGTTGTGCAAGAAGATCACAGACAGTCCTTTGGCTGACCTGATGACCTTGCTCTACCAATTCCTTGGCCAACCGTGGCGTACTCTTGCATGTCCAACGCAACGGTGATTGCGAATCTCCCCGCGTCATTGGCTCAACCAACGCATCAAGATCGCGCAAAAGTGTTGGATCATTGGTCGTCAGTCTCCTGCGTCCACCACCTTTGGCACGGATGCGGCATTTCACAGCCTCAGAGACCGCTGACGATGGTGTCTCCGACACCAACTCTTTCAAGCCAGCATAGATGGTCGTGCGCGACATTCCGATGGCCTTTGCCACTATGCTCACACCGCCACGACCCAAAGCACGCGCCTCCAGTGCGGCCCAGAGGCGCAACGCAGCTTCGTCAAGACGATCCGAAAGCACACGGTATTTGTCTTCAATCATCTCCTTTGCGTCCATGCAGAAATGGTGCAGGAAATTTAACGAATGTTCAAATTATTTTTGCTAGGCTCCTTAATTTATTCTAAAGAATCAGATCCAAATACAAACAATTATCGGATCCGATTAAAAGATTGGACTTTCGATCAATATGTTGGCCCTCCACCGGAACGCCGCTGGCTGATCGATGGCGTTCTTCCCCTTGGTGTTCCAGGGATGGTTGCGGCTATCGGTGGGGCTGGAAAGAGTATGCTTCTCATGGATTTGGCTGTAAAAGTTGCCTTGACCAAAGCAGGCTCGCCAATTCCACTGGAAGCTTTGGGGGGACCGTTGATCCAAGAGGAAGGCGTTGCCGTGATGTTCACGGCTGAAGATGATAAAGCAGAAGTCCACAGACGCCTTTCTAAAATCGCCATCGAACAACCGGAGAACAACCGTTTGATTGTTGTGCCTCTGCCTAATGTTGGTGGTGTAATACCCTTAGTAGCCATGGGTCGCGAGGGGCCATCATTAACTAAAGAATTTCACGGCATTTTAAAAGAACTTTTGGCAATTTCAAATCTTCGTCTGGTAATTTTTGATCCACTTCAAAGCTTTGCCGGGGGAGATGTCAATAGTGACCCCGCTGCCGGGGCCATGTTTTTTTCCTGTCTGGCCCGCATTATCAAGCGACATGCCACCGGCAAGGGCAACGCCAACAAAACCGCGATGATTGCCGCCATGCAAGCAAAAGGTTACCACCCCGGTGATGACAACGAGGCGGATGCCTTGGCCATCCTCCACTGGGCTATCACACAACAAAAAGCCGCATAGGAAGCGATATGAGGCACTTTGACGCCCTCGGGCTAACACTTCTATTCCCGGAGGCGTAAACGCGTCAGAAACCACGTTTCTGTGGCTGGAAATAACCATCCAAAGGGGTAGACTATTCCGAAATCCAAAAATAATGATGCTCTGAGGGAAGGGTAACGGCATGATCGCTCAACTACCGAACATCCAGCATCCGCCGCCCCGCCTCGGCCAGGAATCCGGATCGGCTCATACCCAGATCCTTGGCCGCTTGGTCAATCTGCGTCACCAGATTTTCCGCCATGGAGAGATTGACGCGAATCCAGCGGGCAGGAATTTCCACCCGAACCAGGAAGCGGGTAATTTCAGGCTCATCCGGTTCTGGGGCAAGCAACACCTCATCCAACCGATCCAACGGGGTTGGATCCGGCAATGGGTCTCCATCACGGACCATCAACTCGATATGACCAGTCAATGCCTCTTCAGCGTGCATGGCCGCATCATGGATGGAATCACCATGAGTGGTGCATCCAGGGATGTCTGGAAAAACCACGCCGTATCCATCCCCCCCACGGTACATCACTGCTGCGTAGTGTCTGATTTTCATTTATTTTTCTCCTTATCGAATCTTCTGAATTGCTTGCTTTTCGATGGATTTGATTTCCATAAGCGACAAGTCTTTTACAGGATGCCGAACCGTCACCTTACCCGGCAAGGTCGGATGCTTGAAGTGGTGATGATCGCCACGGATCGAATCGAGCAGCCAACCAGCATTTTTCAAGGCTTTGATCACTTCCCTGCTGCTCATGCTCTTCCCCATCGCCATTCACTCCTGTTGGTCACTTATTTGCGTATAGAATACGCAATAAAAATCCATCGTCAAGAAGTTTTTTAAGCACTTTTTGCGCAAAAGAGCTTTTTCCACATGTGGCGGACATGCGCAACTTATGGGGGGATCAATAAGAGGCATGAGACTGTCTCTACCAGGGCGATCGGCACATCTTTCCCTACGTGTGTCTTTGCGAGGATGAGAGCGTAGGTTGTTGATTTTATGGGGGTTGCGTTACGCAGGGGAAATGGATGGCCCAACCGGGATGGTTTTCCTGACTTGCGATAATGCTTTATCGCCCACGTTCCAGATGGGGCAGACACGCAGCCCATGCTGAAACAGTTACACAACAAAAATTATGCGCATGTTTCCAGGATTAATGGTATTTTCGTCCACGGTGTATCTGGGGGGTAGTCGTAACCGCCGAAAGGGGAGGGACTTGCAAAATTCCAGGAACGTGCCGAATTATCGGATTCTGTAGCTTTTTTCCGAGATATTTCAGACCTTTCCCTGTATGATTAGGTCACGTTAAACGATCAGAGGGAAGGGCAAACGGCGATGTCACTGCGAGACACTCTATCCATGTATTGGCTGACAATCCAGGGAAATTTGTTTCCTTGGCTGGAGGAGGAAATCGGCCCACTTACCAAGAAGCAAAAACAGCTTGTGACCGTTCTTGAAATGGTGCGACTTGAGGAGTTTTTGCGTAGTTGGCTAGGTTTGGTGGGAAGACCTCTTTCGGACAGGGCTGCGTTGGCTCAGTCTTTCATCGCCAAAGCTGTTTACCAGATCAAAACGACCAGAATGCTAATTGACAGGCTGAAAAGTGACAAGAAATTACGTCGCCTTTGTGGTTGGGAAAGTAAAAACCAGATTCCCAGTGAGTCCACGTTTTCCCGGGCCTTTGCCGAATTTGCGGAGAGCGAATTACCAACTCGGGTTCATAAGGCTTTGATTGAAGAGACTCACGAGGATCGGTTGGTCGGGCACATATTGAGGGACAGCACTGCCATTGAAGTACGGGAAAAACCTGAGAGAATCGTCAAGACCGAAAAGCCGAAAGGCAAGCCAGGGCGTCCCAAAAAAGGAGAAGAACGTCCGAAGGAGGAACGTCGTCTTGAACGGCAGAAGGACATGAGTTTGCTGCAAATGCTATCAGACCTTCCCCATCAATGTAATGTTGGAACAAAAGTTGATTCAAAAGGTTATAAAATAACATGGTCTGGGTATAAATTGCATGTGGACGTGGCTGATGGGGGTATTCCCATTAGTTTGGTGCTCACATCAGCTTCACTTCATGACAGCCAAGTGGCGATTCCTCTGGCCACTATAACAAATGAACGGGTAACCAGTTTGTACGATCTGATGGATAGTGCCTATGATGCTCCAGAGATCAAGGAACATAGCCGGTCTCTTGGACATGTTCCAATAATTGACATCAATCCCCGCCGGACCCCGGGGTTGAAACAAGAATTGCTGGATGAGGCCAAACGGCTAAAACTGGTTGGTCACCAGTTGGCCGAAGATGTTCGTTACAACGAGCGGAGTGGCGCAGAACGTTTCAATGACCGGATTAAGAATGACTTTGGAGGCAAGGAGATCTGGGTTCGTGGTAACAAAAAAGTCATGTGCCACTTGATGTTTGGCATCCTGGCATTGACTGTGGACCAGCTAATGCGCCTCATCACGTAGACGCAGAAAGGTTTTCCATATTGGGCATTTGCCTCCAGAGAATGGAGGAAGATGGGAGAGTGTTGACAAAAATCTGAGAATAGACTGTTTGACCCGAAGGGACAGGGTTTTGATTGAGCAACTACAATATTTATATCGTATTATAGTACATTAATAATTTTTGCCCGAAAAATCCCGGAATTTTGCAAGTGGCTCACTCTAATATAATTTTGATCTTTTTGGGACGAGGGGAAGTCCTGCCTCCACGCTCGGGGGCAGACGCGAGAGACAAGGAGCGATGGGGGCAATCCCATGGATCCCAACGCTGCCAAGGGGGAAGCCCCCCGGGGGAGGAAATCCCATGAATCAATCTCAGTCCAACACCACAGGCGTTGATTTTGAGCTACAAGGCGGGGTTACAGGAAGGGGTTACACAACACTCCCCCTCCCTAGACGGTATGATGCGGTTAATTCGGTGGGGAAATGAAAGTCTGTCCCAAGATGTAAACCTGTAACCCCGGCGTAACCCCAAACAAAAACGGCCACCTTGAGAGTGGCCGTAAGTCTCTGTTTTTATTGGTAGCGAGGGGGGGACTTGAACCCCCGGCACACGGATTATGAATCCGTTGCTCTAACCAACTGAGCTACCCCGCCGCACACCCCGCATACTCGTGGGAAAAAAACATATTGTCAACCCCCCCAAGAAAAATAACACGTCACTCTCTTTCCACCTGCCCCATCGACCCAGGCTCCCAAGCCTTGATCACCGGCACCGCCAGTCCCAGTTGCGCAACACGCTCACTCATACGCCGCGCTTCTTCCTTCGACGCATAGGGGCCAAAAAATACCTTCCTTACCGGCATGTCAGCCTCAATCTTCACCATACGCAACGGCTTGATACCCAACGTTTGCGCCTTCTCCATGTCGTGAATCGCAAAACTCAGCAACAGCGAACGACTCAACGACAAAATATACCCCTCCCACGTTTCCTCTACCTCCACATCATAGCCATTGCTCTTAAGTACCGTCTCAACAACCTTGGCTTCCTCCAAAGTCCCAAACGGACCCGCCTGGACGTTGTTCAAACGGACACTCTCCTCCCGAATCCCCGTCTTTGGCTGCATCCCATTCTCGCGCATCCGCGTAACAAGACCCTCCATCCCCATCTCAAGCACAAAACTCCCCGCTTGAACAATGTAGCGCCCACGATCTTCATCAACCTTGGGAACACCCTCGGCGGCGGCTACCACCCTGGCCTCCAACGCCGGGGGCGGTACAGGAGGCGGCGGAGCTGCCTGCTTTTCTTCCTTCTTCTCCGGTTCAACCGGCAACGACTCCAGCCTCTTGACCTCCTCCGGAACCTTGGCCTCAATAACCTCCTTCTTCTCGCCGCCCTTGATCACCCGGGCCTGGCTGATATCCGGAAGATTATATCTTTTCCCCGGCATCAACGGACCTGCCCACAAATCCGGTTCCTGCCTATGGGTAAGGAGCAGCCGGCTGTAATAGCCCAGATTTCCCATCAAGAGCAAAACCGCCATCGTCCAAGCTATCAGTCCCATCATTCCGGAAACGCGAGAAGGCACTTGTGCTTCCTTTAACAATTCCGCTCATACAACAGTCGAAGGCCGTTCAACGTTAAAAATTCATCCACAGTCTCTACCCTGGCACTCTCCGCAGCCATCAACCGTGCCAACCCTCCCGTGGCTATCACCCGAACCGGCGAAAACTCCGATTCCTCTATCATCCTGTCAATCAACCCATCCACCAACCCCACATACCCCCAAAACAACCCCGACTGCATCGACCCCACCGTATCCCGCCCAATGACCATCTTGGGCTTGGCCAACTCGATCCGTGGCAGTTTTGCCGTCTTCTCCGACAACGCATCCATCGACAACCCCAAACCCGGAGCTATTGCCCCTCCCATATAATCTCCCGTGGGCCCGATCAGATCAAACGTCGTCGCCGTCCCAAAATCAACAACAATCGCCGCACCCTTAACCATGTGATACGCAGCTACCGCATTGACAATCCGGTCGGCACCAACCTCCCGCGGATTGTTGTAACGTATGGTTATCCCCGTCTTGATCCCCGGTCCGACAATCAAAGGTTGTATTTTTAAATATCTCTTTAACGCCCGCACCAACGCCGACTGGATCGGTGGCACAACGCTCGCCAAAATCACCGCTTCAACCTCCTTGGCCGGCAAATCAGCCAAGTGAAACAAGTTGACAATCAATATGCCATACTCATCCCCAGTCTGCGCCACACGGGTCGCCAAACGCCAGTGCCGTATCAGTTCCTCCCCCTGATAAACTCCAAGAACCACATTGGTGTTACCTACATCAATAACCAAGAGCATGTTGATTCGCTTCTTCTAAAGTGGAGTGACATCGCCGGCAATCACGCGCCGAACCTCTCGATCGCCATGACGCCTAACAAGAAGAAATCCCTCTCCATCCATGTCCAAAGCCTCACCTGAAAAACTTTCCTTCATCAGGTTGACCCGAACCTGCTTTCCCCGAATCCCCGAACTTTCGATCCAGGCCTCCCGGATCGACGCAAAACCATCATCAAGATAACGCCTGTACCATCCCTCAAACCTAAAAAGAAAATCGGCCAATAGCGGCGCGCGCTTGACCGTTTTTTGCAAATGATCCCCCAACGATCTGGCTATGGTCTGAATCTCTGGAGAATACGCAACCTTCGCCGCATTCACATTCAAGCCTACCCCAACCACAACATGATGCACACGCCCCTCTTCCGCCGCCATCTCGGTTAGAATCCCCGCCAGTTTACCCCCATCCAACAGCAGATCATTGGGCCATTTGATCTCCACCCCTTTCACCCCAATCCCCGCCACCGTTTCTGCCAACGCCAAACCAGAGATCAATGTCATCTGCGCCGTATGTTGTGGTTCCACCCGGGGACGCAATATCATGGAAAAATATAAATTCACATTCCCTGGAGATTCCCACACCCGCCCCAAACGCCCACGACCCCGGGTCTGGTGGTCGGCAACAACCACCGTCCCTTCCGGCTCCCCTTCCGCCGCCAAACGCGCCGCATACGCATTCGTAGATTCAATCTCCGAAAAAAAATGATACCTGTGGGGTAAAAATATCTTCCCCCGCAGCAATCTGCCAATAACTTCTCTGGTCAAAAAATCCGGGGTCTCTTCGAGAACATAGCCCTCACCTGTCATGGACTTGACCTTGTAACCCGCCAAACGCAATACCTCAATCCGTTTCCACACCGCTGCCCTGCTGATACCAAGACAACGACCGATCTCCACCCCCGATACCGGTTTGCCGCAGCTTCCCTGAAGCAACGCCAATAAATCGTCGTTACATCGTGACGAGCAGAGAGACATCCTTGCTTCCCGCGCTATGGGTGATGGCCCCCACCGAAATTAAATCCACACCTGTTTCCGCAACCGCCCTCACATTGGCAAGGGTCATATTCCCACTCGCCTCCAACAAAACCTTACCTCCCGCTATGGCAACAGCCTTTTGCAGATTTTCCAAACTCATATTATCCAATAAAACAATGCGGGCACCCGCATCCAAAGCTTCCCTAAGCTGATCCAAAGTTTCCACTTCAATCTCCACTCCATGCAAATGGCTGACCGCATCGACGGCCTTCTTGATCGCCATGGCGATCCCTCCCGCCAACGCAATGTGGTTTTCCTTGATCAACACCCCATCGTCCAATCCAAAACGATGGTTGTATCCCCCACCAATCCGTACCGCGTACTTCTGCAACAAACGCAGCCCTGGCGTCGTTTTGCGCGTATCACAAATACGCGCCCGCGTCCCCTCGACCTGTTCCACAAATTGCCGCGTCAGCGTGGCAACAGCCGAAAGATTCTGGAAAAAATTCAGTGCCACCCGTTCTCCCGCCAAAATTCCCCGTGCCGGACCATGAATGGTGCATATGCGATTGCCCGCCAGAACGCCCTCCCCATCCGGTCGTTCCGGAAGCATTCGGATCCGCGGATCCACCGCCCGAAACACCTCGGCAACCACCGGCAGACCACACACAACCATATCCTCCTTGGCCACCAATTCCGCCTCAGCCTTCTGGCCCGGCGCAACCAAAGCATTGGTGGTTATGTCACCCCGTCCAATATCCTGACTCAAGGCCATGCTAACAATATCCAGCCAAGGTGGATTCATCATGATGCTTTCCCCATTTTCTCCAGGCGTCTCAACGCTTCCTTCAACCCAAACTGCTTTTCCTTCAACTCTGCCTCTTTCGCACGCTCCTTTTCCACAACTTCCGGTTTGGCGCGCTCGATAAACGACGGATTGGTCAACTTTTTCTCAACCGTACCCAGTTCCTTTTCTAATTTTTCCAAACCTTTGCGCAAACGCAACACTTCCGCCTCAACATCCAGCAATCCCGACAAGGGTATAAACAAACGCAGATCCTCTAAAACTCCCACCGCATGATCATCCCCCGGGGCTTCCCCAACCCTCGACCAACTTTCAATTCGAGCCAATACCGAAATAATTCGCCCTTGCCTTTCCAAACGCCCAACCGCTTCATCCCCCCCCATGACCATCATGCGCAACGGTTTCCCCGGCGGCAGATCCAGTTCGGCACGCAGAGTCCGCACCGTCGTCACCAAGGATATGACCCAATCCATCTCCTTTTCGACCAACTCTTCATGCGCCGCCAAAGGGTCCTCCACAGGCCACGCCGCCAACATGATGGACTCTCCAGAACGTCCTGCCAAAGGGGCTACCCGGAGCCATAATTCTTCCGTAATGAAAGGCATGAGGGGATGCAACAAACGCAACGATTCCTCCAATACGCCCAACATGGTCGCCCTTGCCGCCACCTTGCTCCCAACTGCCACATCTTCACCATAGAGAACCGGCTTGACCATTTCCAGATACCAATCGCAAAAAACTCCCCAAAGAAACTGGTAGATATGATGGGCGTAATCGTTGAATCGGTATTCATCAAGGGCGCGGGTCACATCAACCTTGACCCGCTTTAATTTGGCAAGAATCCAACGGTCCGCAACCGACATGAATTCCTCTCCCGGATGCGGACCATTGGTCTCTCCCTGGGTATTCATCAGGACAAAACGACTGGCGTTCCACAGCTTGTTGCAAAAATTACGGTAGCCTTCGATACGGCCCAGGTCAAACTTGATGTCCCGTCCCTGGGTGGCTAGGCTGGCCATGGTAAACCTCAAGGCATCGGCTCCATAAGCGGGTATCCCTTGGGGAAACTCTTTTCGGGTCGCTTTTTCGATGCGCTGGGCCAAATGGGGTTGCATCATGTCCCGGGTGCGCTTGGCTACCAGAGCCTCCAACTCGATGCCATCGATAAGATCCAAAGGGTCCAAAATATTTCCCTTGGATTTGCTCATCTTGTTGCCTTCGGCATCCCGAATCAACCCGGTGATATAGACATCCCGAAACGGAACCTCCCCGGTAAACTCAATTCCCATCATAATCATCCGCGCAACCCAGAAAAATATGATGTCAAACCCGGTCACCAAGACATTGGTGGGATAAAAGGTTTCAAGTTCCAGGGTCGCGTCGGGCCAGCCCAGGGTGGAAAAGGGCCAAAGTGCCGAGGAAAACCATGTGTCCAACACGTCGGAATCGCGTTCCAGTGCGACAGGCGCACCATAATGCTCGGCCGCCAACTCGTAAACGGTCTCCTCACAATTGCACACAAAAATCCGACCGTCAGGACCATACCAGGCAGGTATGCGATGTCCCCACCATATTTGCCGGGATATGCACCAATCCTGAATGTTTCTCATCCACTCAAAATAGGTCTTTTCCCAATGCGCTGGAACAAAACGGATCCGACCTTCCGTGACGGCCTGCATCGCTTTTTCCGCCAAAGGCCCCGCTTTGACAAACCATTGATCCGTCAGCAGCGGCTCGATGATCGCCCGGGTTCGATCTCCCCGGGGAACCATCAACTCGTGGGGTTCCACCTTGTCCAACAATCCCAAGGCTTCCAGATCTTCAATCACCTTTTTGCGCGCGGCAAAACGATCCAGACCACGATAAACCTCAGGGGCATTCTCGTTGATGCTGGCATCCGGCGAAAATATGTTGATCACAGGCAACCCATGCCGCTCCCCTACCGCATAATCATTAAAATCGTGGGCAGGGGTGATCTTTACACAGCCCGATCCAAACTCCGGATCCACATAGGCGTCGCCGATAACAGGTATCTCCCGGCCAGTCAACGGCAGTATGACTTTGGCTCCAATCAGCGATATATGCCGATCATCTTCGGGATGCACCGCAACCGCCGTATCCCCCAACAAGGTCTCCGGACGCGTCGTCGCCACCACAAGGTACCCAGAACCGTCCGCCAATGGGTAGCGCACATGCCAAAGCTGGCCTTCCTCCTTTTCGGACAGCACTTCAAGATCCGAGACCGCCGTACGCAATACCGGATCCCAGTTGACCAACCTTTTGCCTCGATAAATCAATCCTTCATCGTACAGTCGCACGAAAACCTCTGTCACCGCATGCGACAATTCCCGATCCATGGTAAACCGTTCACGATCCCAATCACAGGATGCACCCATACGCCGCAGTTGTTGAACTATCGTACCCCCGGAACTTTCTTTCCACTGCCATACACGCCGTTCAAACGCCTCCCGGCCCAGATCGTGACGGCTTTTCCCTTCCGCCTCCAGTTGCCTTTCCACCACCATCTGCGTAGCAATCCCTGCGTGATCGGTCCCCGTTTGCCACAGGGTCCGATCTCCCCGCATCCGGTGATAACGAATCAGGGCATCCATGATGGTATCTTGGAAAGCGTGCCCCATATGCAAACTTCCCGTCACGTTCGGCGGGGGGATCATGATGCAGTAGGAAGAACCTCCCTTCTCCATGACAGGGGCAAAAAAACCGCGTCCCTCCCAATATTGGTACAGACGCTTTTCCACCCCGGAGGGATGGTAAGTCTTGGACAGTTCCGATTCTGACATCTTGTTTGACCCGGTTCATGCTGCTTTTCTGGTGACAACGGCATCCAAAAAACTCACACATCACCCACAAAAATCCCCTCTTTCGGAGACATTACTCATCTCGAATCCGTGCAATTTCCTCACGTACAATCTCTTCCACAAGTTCTGGAAGCCGTCGTGTTAACATGGATGAAACCATCTCTCGAACCAATTCTTCCACACCCTGTCCATAAGTCTCTTCCAACGATCTGGAAGAAACCAAACTTTCACCCCCCTCCCCTTTTTCCCCACGTTCTCCCCCCAGCACATCGGGAATAAAGGAATCTATTTTCACATCTCCCTCGGATTCCACGGGAAGCAAAGTTTTTTCCTTTTCTCCACCTTTCTCCAGGAGCGAAGTTTTTTCCTTTTCTTCATCTTTCTCCAGGAGCGCAGCTCCTTCTTCCTCGCCACCTTCCTCCAGGAGCGAAGTTTTTTCCTTTTCTTCACCCTCTTCCAAGAGCGAGGCTTCTTCTTCCTTCTCGCCACCTTCCTCAAGGAGCGAGGTTCCTTCTTCCTTCTCGCCACCTTCCTCCAGGAGCGAAGCTTCTTCCTCTTCGCCACCTTCCTCCAGGAGCGACGCTTCTTCCTCCTCGCCACCCTCCTCCAGG
>JACSDG010000071.1 GCA_015660855.1 Magnetococcales bacterium | reverse complement strand
CGCGCTTGAGTCCGGTTTCCATTTCCTTCATGTCGCGCTTGAGTCCGGTTTCCATTTCCTTCATGTCGCGCCTTACAACCTCGATGTCCAACTTGGTTGCCAGCCGCTCTTCCATCAACTCAACGATGGTCTCAGCCTGGACTTCCGCCTGAGCTTCGGTGAACCCGACAGCTTTCAACTTTTTGGCATACGCCAGCGTGTCAAACGTCATAGCTGTGTTCACGGGGAGATCTCCTTCCAAAAGTACATTCAATCACAGCGTACCACGAGCATCCAGCGAACGACAAACAAAATGCCGCCCGTGTTAAGGGCAGCCGACAACCCTCGGAACGATCAAGCGTATGCTCAAGGCGGCTTTGGAATTTAGGAGACACGCTTCTAACCCGATCAGACAGGGCGGCATGTTGATCCACCCCATGAAGGTGGAAGACACTCTTTGCCAAGTCGACTCCAAGTACGGTAATGTTGCCCATGATCCATCCTCCTTCATGTGCGAATGGTCGGTGATAACTCCATTCTGGCCCATTTCGAGGCCGTTTTGAAGGGGGATGGGTCCATTTCATCACCCGAATTCCGGAAACCAGGTATCCACTTAGTTCATATGGCTCAACCTTTTTAAAAACATATAGATTCAACAAATGTAGAGCGGAACGCTAAAATTTATTGCAAGATCATAATATTGAATGAATTTCAGTTGAGCTAAGTGGATACCTAATTTCCCGGGATTCCCATACAAATAATTTAGTCGGGTGTCTCCGGAATTCCTTAATCCAGTCTTCCCAGAGGATTGTTTTTAGAGTAAACGGACCTTGTGGGGAAGTGGTTTCCATGGCCAGAAATTATAGCCGGTATTGGGAAGTTTTGAAGTTTTTTTGATGTTCTTGTTTTTTCCTTTGACTTTTTGCCCGAAGGGCATCAGGCTCTCATAATGGTGGGAGATTGGGAAAAATGTATGTCGTGTTCAAGAGTGTGCGGTAGTAAATGCTTGATTTGTATGAAATATAAGTCACTTTGGGGACAGTGATGGTCTATGCGGGAATGAACGGTTTTGGTCGGTTTGGTTTGCACTTGCTTAAATATTGGTTGGATCGGAGTAGTCATACCAATTTCAGAATTGTGCGAATCAATGATGACTTCTTGACCCTGGATCGTATCCTAGAAATTATATATACAGATCGCTACGTTCAAATAGCGAAGACTTATAAAATAAGCAAATGTAATAACGAAGTAACGTTCACGAATCCGAATGGAGAAAAAAATACGGTTATTTTTTCAATGTCACCATACAAGGATTGTCCTTGGATTGGGCAAACGGACATTGTGTTGGAATGCAGCGGGAAAAACACTCTGAAGAGGGATTGCCAAGTTTATTTTAAGGGGATGACCAAGCAGGTTGTCATCTCCGCTACGTCGTGGGATGCTGATCAGACGGTGGTCTACGGGTTTAATCACGAAAAGGTTTCTTTTCAGCCAGGTGAAGTGATCTCCTACGGATCGTGTACTGTGAATGGATATGTTCCTTTGGCGGACTTTATTCACCAACGGTTTGGGATAAGAAACAGCGATGTTAATGTAATTCACAATATTCAGGAATACCGCCTTGAAGATCCGTCAAACCATACTTTGCTACGTAAGTTTTGTACGTTAGAAAGGTCGGGTGCTGCCCTGTTGGGATTTTTGACTCCAGGAAAAAATTTTATCGTCAACTATACGGTAGTCCCTTATACAGGCGTTTCTATGATTGATTTTCGCTTTGCTCTTGAAAGAGTTCCATGCAATGTGGATGAAATTCTAAGTACTTTGGACCGGGCAGTCGTTGATGGTCCTTTGCAGCATCTTTATGGCATAGATGCAGTGGATCGGGGGCCGGAAGTTCATAAATTGACATCATTTTCTGCGGTAATTGTTCGTAGCGGTGTACGTTTGTTAGATGGCAATTTATATCTACAAGGCTATTTTGATAACGAAAACTCGGTCAATAGATATTTTGATTTAGTAAATTTTATGGCGAAGTCGCGATTATTTGCCTGATCCACGATTGGTGTGATTCTTAAAACCTGTACTTTACATCCACATTGCAGGATTTTGCCTAATGATGGAAGGTAACCGTTCAGTCCCCCCGCCTTTTTTTCTTTAAAAGTATTGCGGGGGTCCGGGGGGAGGTTCTCCCCCCCGAACCCCCGCAATAGTTTCAACCTAAAAAAAAGGGGGGGGGGTGAACGGTTACGATGGAAGAGTCTCGTCTCGGCTGATAACGCTCCTTGGAAATTTAATCCTGGTCACTCTATGAATGATTCTATAATTATTGAAAAGATAAAATTGGTTATTAAAGAGGAACTATCTTTGGAACACATTTCTGATAGTGCTTCACAAGATAATGTCCCTCAGTGGGATTCCATGGCGTTTATGTCAATTGTAGCCAAACTCGAAGATACTTTTGGTATTTTGGTAACTGCTGACAATGTGGTATTGTTTGATTCCATTGAGAAGATTTTCGGGGAAATAAAACGTCAGCTATCTTGCAAAGAATCGTAGGTTTGTTATGTCCGCATGGATTGAGTCTTTGAATGAGAAGTTGTCGTCGTCTTCTTCCCAGGTCACAGAAGTGGAGAGTGGACGAATTTTGCGTTATCAAGACTTGGTTAAAGAGGCCAGACGCTATTATCCCCTTTTACAAAACGTAGAACAACATGTGGTTACGGTTATACTCCCTAACAGTATTGAGTATTTGGCCTGTTACATTGGGGTGGTGAAATGTCGGAATATTTTTAATCCCGTTCCATATTTTGTCGAAGCCGGGGAACTGGCACGTATACTAGAGTATGTGCAACCTACGTTGGTAGTAACCGACCGACAAGATCTGCAGCAGAGGTTTGCTAATCAATACCGGGTTATCACACCTAGTCAACTTACCGAAATGGGACAGGAACCGAAACTTAGAACTACGGATGATGATATTGCCGCACTTTATTATTCTTCTGGCACCACAGGAAATCCCAAGGGGGTTCTCTATTCTCATGACAATAATCTCCATCTAATTTCATCCATCAACAGGGGATTTGGTTTTACCGGGGAAACTCGGCAATTTGCCTTTCTGCCATTTGGCCATACCGCTTCCATAAATTATAATATCCTTCCGGCTCTTTTTAGTGGTGGGCCATTGATAATTTCCCGTGGATTTGATCAACTCAGGAACAACTTTTTTAATGTTTTAGAGCGATATGCGATCAACTACACGGAACTGGTTCCATCGGTGTTGCGTATGCTGATTCGTCTTCAGCACAACGTTAAAAATTTGGATCTGGCGTCAATGGAATTTATTGGATGTGGTTCATCTACACTCGATTTGGACTCTCAGGTCCGGTTTATCCAACAATATGGGATTAAGACCGCTAACCTTTATGGTTTATCAGAAACCGGTCCGTCTCACATTGATGATCCCAGAGAATCAAATTGGGAGCCGGGATCTATTGGTAAACCGCTCGATGTTAATCAATGCCGTATCGCCGAAGATGGTGAAATTCTCCTCAAAGGCCGCAACGTTTTTGTGGGATATTACAAAAACCAGGCTTTGTATAATGAGGTGGTTCAGAATGGTTGGTTTCAAACTGGCGACCTTGGAGAGGTGCGAGCAGGACGCTTTTATTTTACTGATCGAAAAAAAGATCTTATTATCAAGTCCGGTATCAATATTGTTCCCGCTGAAATCGAAGAAATCATCTATCGGTGTACAGATGTTCTTGAATGCGCTGTTGTTGGTCGTCCAGATCCCATTCATGGAGAGGTTGTTGTTGCAGCTCTTGTCGCAAAGTCTCCCGAACTTGTACACGGTCTTGAGCAACGTGTACATCGTGTCTGTACCGAGAATCTTTCCAGTTACAAAATCCCATCGCAATTTCAGGTTGTTGACGAGATTCCGAAAACTCACAGTGGCAAACTTCTTCGAAAGGTAATCCGTGCTAAAATGGCAAAATGATGTTATCACCGCCATGCGGCATTCTGGCTCGATCTTGAAGTCAAGGTTTGAGGAACGGTATTTGGTTCCATTGGGCCATCGAATGAAAGGTTTTAATGTTAAATCCCCCCATGAGCTTGTCCTTGAAGAGGATCTTATGGTGGAAAAGATTCTTGTGGAAGAATTGAGTGGGCTTTTTCCTGATTTTGGCATATACTCAGAAGAGATGCCTGACTTTTATCGGTTCAGAGATGATCCAAGGGCTAAATTTATTATTGACCCACTTGACGGTACCCATAATTATTATTTCGGTATTCCTGAATGGGGTATTTCTGTAACCCATGTGAGTCCTGAGTGCGTTCCCTTATCTAGTTTTATTTACCTTCCCGTACTGGATTTTATGGTTTTTTGTCTAGGGAATGGAATTTCGACCCGCATGGTCAGTCCTGTTTGTACCGTAGACACGTCTACATCTTCACGGATTACCCTCGGCGAAGCTCTGGTTGCCTACGACAATCAGTTCTATAAATTCGGCCCTGATGCGATTGAACGTTTCGAGCGTTTAACACGAAAAACATTCACGACAAGAATTACAGGATCGGCAGCATTTGATACTGTCATGGTGGCCCTCGGTAATTTTGATGCGAGAATCTGGAATAAAGTGGAACCGTATGATATCGCAGCTGCCATTCCCATAATCCGGGGATCTGGTGGGGTCGTTAGTGATTTCCAAGGCAACGATATCCAAAGTTTAGACGGTGGTCAGGTTGTCATTAGCTGCAATCATGATATATCCAGAGAACTTGCAGATGTGTTGAATCATGATTCCGTGTTTAGCGAGAAAAATTAACAGCCCAAATGCCTTCGGCCTGAATATATGCTGGATAGACTAAAAAAACATCATCTTGGGGTTGTCATTGAGGAGGATAAGATCCCGATACTGGAAAAGATGGCGGGAAGATCTTTTATCTTCGATGAACTCCAAGGGGTTCGTGTCCTTTTTGTAAAGGACCAGTTGCTTGGCCTTTACCAAGAATATATCCTTAGAGAGGGACGGGCGGTGAAATATCCACTTGGTTTCCACCATGTGTGCTACCAAGTGGATTCCATGGAGCATATGAATCAGATCCACGATTTTCTAACAAAAAAACACTTGGGATTCCGCTTAACTTTTCCAGAATCCTCTGGATCTCTGGAGTGTGGCATGATAACGTTTTACCAAATTCGAAATATTGGCATGGTTGAGTTTAATATACTTGCGTGAAAAATGACGCTATAAATATATAAAAAAAGTGTAAAGTCCCTGCAAGATTTTGGATTTGGCTGGGAAGTTCCAAAAATGTGGGATTGCGCGTTGTTAAACTTTTGTCAGATGTAAGTTTTATTTGGTCATATTAGTTAAAGGATAGTCGTGATTACGACAAATTCTCACTCACTTGCCCGTCACTTGATTGAAGATCTGGAGCTTAGAGATAGCGACCTGGTTTTTCTGTTTTCTGGAATTTGGGGACTTGGACGACTTGAAAATGGTTTGCAGGATATTACTAACGCCTTTAGAGCTGCCATTCCAAAGGGTGTTCTTTTTGTTCCCACGTTTTCATACAGCTGGTGCAATCAACAACCCTGGGATCACCAGAGGACTTCTTGCCCAGATATGGGAATTTATGCTGATAGTGTGTGGCGAGAGAAGGAGTTTGTGCGCAGCAATAATCCAAATTTTTCTGTTGCCGCTTTGCGTACTTCCCATAACGCCGATTTGGTTGACGCCATGTTGGACAATGACGATTCATGCTTTGGCGAACAATCTGTCTTTGGACGCATTGCGCATTACGGAGAAGAAAACCGGGCTTTCTTGTTGTTGCTTGGCGGCGCATTTAAGGATTGCCTGTTTCGTTGCACATTGATTCATTATGTGCAGCAAAAAATGATGGTACCCCATAGATATGAAAAAATATTCAGGGATCCAGAAGGGTCCGGTCGGGTAGTAACACAACTTGTTCGTTTCCTTGATCCTCAGGAGTATGAAATGATCAATGGAACGCCACCGACAACTGCGATGGGATTCCCGGTGAAAGAGGTTTTTAATCCTTTTGGTTTGGAATTGAAGAGGCAAAACAAACTTATCCAAAAACCTTTTGGTTTCTACGAGTCCAGGATGACTTCTGTTTCTGATTGTATTGATGTCTTTACAAGGGAGACGATAAAAAACCCGGCCTATTGTGTTGTTTCTGGAGATTGGTCATAAAATATTAATCTAATGCTTTATCAGGACAGGTGCGCCATCCAAAAATGGTGCGTTGGTTTGGTCGTCCGGAAAATTCTGGAGCCTCCAAATCTGGCTTCGTGGGACACCATGTAGGTTTTGTTTTCGTTCCGTCCACGTTCCTCTCTGTCCCTTGCTGTGCAGAAAAAAATTGCGGCACATTTGCTTGTTTCTGGAATTGCCAGAGACAAATTGCCTGTGCTCTACATTTTTCTCTACCAATGAGTTTATCATCCTCAATTGACGCTGTTCCAAAAGAGTAAGTATCCTCATCTGTGGCTTGGTGGTTAAATTTGCTGGATGGTTATCCTTATGTGTTCACTCATACCCAATATCAACGGGAAGTGCTATGTTTAAAGTATTGAATACTCTATCCAGAAGTTCCGAGAGAGAAACGAGGGACCACCTTCAATCCAAATTGGATCTAACTCCTATTCCTAAGGACGAACAGATTAAAAATCTTGGTTTATTTATGGACCGACAAACCTGGAGTCATTACCTGTTTCTGTTACATATCTACAAGGAAATGTTGCCAGTTCATGGAAATATCATGGAATTTGGAGTGCGTTGGGGGCGGAATATGGCGGCATTTTCTGCATTTCGAGGTGTGTTTGAACCGTTTAACTATACACGTAAAATTATTGGGTTTGATACGTTTTCTGGTTTTCCCAGCGTTCATGAAAAAGATGGATCAAACAATGTGATAAGCAATGGTGCCTATGGGGTTACGGAGGGCTATGAAAACGAACTTGCCGACATTCTTATGCTACAGGAGGCCCAAAGTCCGATCGCTCATTTGCAAAAATTTGAATTGGTCAAAGGAGATGTTACACAAACTCTTGATGTCTTTCTTGACAAACACCCGGAAACTTTAGTAGCACTTGCCTACTTTGACCTGGATATTTATGAACCAACACGCCACTGCTTGAAACGAATCCTACCTTTGATGCCCAAAGGAGCTGTGATTGGGTTTGACGAGTTGAATGATCCCAATTTTCCGGGAGAAAGCATCGCTGTGAAGGAAATCATGAATATACGGGAGAGTCGTTTGCAGCGCCTCCCCTTTGCCCCAAGAACCTCATTCATGGTGCTTGAATAAAAATCCATGGAATTCCGGAGACACAACACCAAATTATTGCGGGGGAATTCCGGAAACTACGTATCCATTTCGCTCAAGCTGAATAAAGTTAACTGTTTGAAATAAAACAAGGATGCTTGCTTGCAGCAAGAGGCAAAAATTTACAGCAATATCAACATTTCACTTGAGCGAAGTAGATACGTATTTCTGTCTCGGGATGCCGTTTACACTCCCAGAAATCAAAGCAGCTTCACCAGTGCCGCCACGATCACCACCGATGCGGCCATCATGCCGCCAAGGCGCAGGGTCAGATTGTGCGTAAGACGCAACTCCATTTCCCTCATCTTGGCCTGTAAGCTGGCATCAAGTTCCTTCATGTCGCGCTTGAGTCCGGTTTCCATTTCCTTCATCTTGGCTTGTAAGCCGGCATCAAGTTCCTTCATGTCGCGCTTGAGTCCGGTTTCCATTTCTTTCATGTCGCGCCTTACGACTTCAATGTCCAACTTGGTTGCCAGCCGCTCTTCCATCAACTCAACGATGGTCTCAGCCTGAACTTCTGCCTGGGCTTCGGTGAATCCGACAGCTTTCAATCTTTTGGCATACGCCAACGTGTCAAACGTCATGGCTGTGTTCACGGGGAGATCTCCTTCCAAGAGTACATTCAATCACAGCGTACCACGAGCATCCAGCGAACGACAGACAAAATGCTGCCCATGTTAAGGGCAACCGACAACCCTCGAAACGATCAAGCGTGTGCTCAAAGCGACTTTGGAATTTCGGGAATTCCGAAAAATTTAGTCGGGTGTCCCCGAAATTGCGGAATTCTTTAAAAACGGCGCATTGTGATAATAAATATTATACTAGATAATTTAAAAACTTAAGCGGCATTTTGACCTTTTGACAGATAGCACGCTACCTGCTAGATTGCCAGAATCTGGGTCGGCTAAAAGTTTGGGATAAATGGGGTGGTTCGTGTTTCGACAATTAACTTTTATTTTAATGCCTATTTTTTCGCCTTTACAGCAGATGTATCGCATTCTTTTGACACAAGTGCGAGTCTGCTGGTGTTTTTGTAGATCAATTAAAAATAAGGTTTCTGGAAAGAAATTACGGGTATTGTAAGTATTCTGGCCTTGTTATGTTGATGAATTGTACTAATAAGGCAAAAAGCGTTCACGTTACAATTCAGGTTTAGATGCTAATGAATTTAAAATTGTTGATTCTAGTATATATTCTGACATGGCACCATACACTTTTAGAAAACTTTCCGAGACCGGCGAATTTAAATGTAACCTGACACTGCCGCACCTTCCACTTTCCTTCCCCGTACACTTTGAGAACGGTTACATAAATATCTGTTACAGAGGATGTTGTCCCAGAAATTCGGTCACCGCAGCAAAAGCCTGGGATGGGACGTTCCAGGGAATTGAAATCAACCCCGACTCACGTTTAAGCCAGGTGATTTGACGTTTGGCATAACGTCGGCTTTCACGTTTAGCCCATTCGACCGCCTGCTCCAGGGAGCAATGCCCGTCGAAAAAAGCAAACAATTGCCGATAACCCACCGCTTTCATGGCCGGATGATCACGGTCATGCCCCGCCTGCCACACATTTTGAACCTCGTCCAATAATCCTTGGGCAAGCATGTGATCAAAACGACTGTCGATCCGTTGATAGAGCAAATCCCGAGGCCATTGGCAGGCCAGTTTGAGTATCGTCAAGGGAGGGGGCGGCGGCTGTCGTTGCTGCCAAAGACTCAGGGGAATGCCGGTGGCGATGGCAACAGACAACCCTTGGCTGATACGTTGGGAATCGTTGGCCGGGATGCGTCCAGCCAGGTCGGGATCGTAACCCTGGAGACGTTCGTGGAGCACCGGCCATCCCAACCGCTGACCTTCCCGACGAATGGCATCCCGAATGACACGATCAACAGGCGGCATGCAGGCAAGGCCCTGTTCCACGGCGCGAAAATACAAACCACTGCCACCAACAAACAACGGCACCACGCGGCGGGAATGGCAATCATTCACGACCGCCCAGGCCTCTTCACGGTAACGGTCAGCGGAATAAATTTCAGGGAGACCGACCCGATCCAACAAATGGTGCCGAACCTGGTTTTGTTCTTCCTGAGTCGGTTTGGCAGCACCAACATTGAAATGACGATACACCTGAACAGAATCGGCGTTGACGATCTCCAAGGCATGCTTTTTCGCAAGCGTCATTCCCAGGGCACTCTTTCCCGATGCCGTAGGACCCATGAGAAAAATAACGGGACCACAAGGTGGCACAACCGTCATGGCGAAACCCCGATGATGGGCCAACAACCCCCTTTGCCAACCTTGGGGATGGGGGTATACGATGGGTTGCGCCGGGAATAAAGGTTGGTGTCTGCCGGACAAACCACACGATAACCCACGAATAAATAGGCTGCCATCATGTTGCTGAAGGATAAAATTACCCTGGTGACAGGGGCCGGATCGGGCATCGGTCGTGCCGTAGCAAACCTTTTTGCCAGCGAAGGGGCTTGGGTGATTCTCCTGGGACGAACCCAGGCCAAACTGGAGGAAACCTCAGACCAGATCAACGCTGCGGGAGGTCGGGCGGTGATTGCCCCTTTGGATTTGGAAAACGGTCTGGATCGAATCCCGGAATTGGCACGGGCACTCCACGAACGTTTCGGGCACCTGGACGTATTGGTCAATAATGCGGGCATTCTGGGAACCCTGACACCCTTGGAAAATTATGAAAGCATCCTTTGGGAACAGGTGTTTCGCATCAACGTGACGGCACCGTTTTTTTTAACCCGGGAATTGATGCCCCTGTTGAAAAAAAGCCCGGAGGCTTCCGTCATCAACTGCTCTTCGAGTGTGGCTTTCAAAGGCCGGGCTTTTTGGGGGGCTTATGCAGCGACAAAAGCGGCACTGGTCAACATGACCGAAACCTGGGCAGGAGAGTTTTCCAAGCGCGGTGTCCGTTTCAACACCGTCAACCCCGGGGCCACCGCTACCGCCATGCGCGCCCAGGCCTATCCAGGGGAAGACCCGGCAACCTTGCCTGCTCCCCAACAAGTAGCTCGTGTCTTTTTATATCTCGCTTCCCATTTTTCCACCGATGTGCGCGGCCAACACCTCAACGCCCGAGATTGGCTGACGTGGCACCTGCAATAGCGACCCCCCTTTGGACACCATGCCCTTCGGGCATGAATCAAAACCTTGGGGGTTTAGCCCCCAAACCCCCATAGGCAATGAAGCTTTTTGTTTAAATTCAAAAACAAAACCTTGGAGGCTCCGCCTCCAAACCTCCGCCGGGGGGGATGATCCCCCCCGGACCCCCGCAATAATTTTTGGCAAACTTTATTATTACCGCAACGGTCTGGAGGCGACAGGTGGTTTGACGTTGAAAATTTGCGTCATCATAGCCACACTTTCCGTCATGGAACACCCTTGCCGCACCGATTGTTTTAAAAAGGTACGGATCGGTTCAATCAACTGAATGGATCGGTCAATACGGGGGTTGCTGCCGGCAACGTAGGCCCCGATATTAATCATGTCCTCGGCACGGACGTAGGAGGCCAGGGCTTCACGCAATTGTGCCGCCCACCGGGCCTGTTCGTCATCCACCAAATCCACCATGAGACGCGAAATGGAAGCGAGAATATCCAGAGCGGGATAGTGATTGGCAGCAGCCAAATCGCGGGAAAGGACAAAATGGCCGTCGAGAATACCACGCACGGCATCGACAATGGGATCCTGGAGGTCATCCCCTTCCATCAACACCGTGTACAAACCCGTGATACTGCCACTCCCCTGATCACGGCCAGCCCGTTCCAACAACTTTGGCAGCAGCATGAAAGTGGACGGGGGATAGCCACGACTGGTGGGAGGTTCCCCCCTGGCCAAACCGACTTCCCGTTGGGCCATGGCAAAACGGGTCACGGAATCCATCAACAGCAACACATGTTTTTCCTTGGCGCGAAAATATTCCGCAATGGCCGTGGCCAGAAAAGCCGCCCGCAACCGGAGCAGTGGCGGTTGGTCCGAAGTCGCAACAACAACCACCGACCGTGACATCCCTTCCGGCCCCAAATCCTTTTCCAAAAATTCCACCACCTCCCGTCCCCGTTCGCCAACCAAGCCGATCACATTGACATCGGCCTCGGTATAGCGAGCCATCATGCCAAGCAATGTACTTTTCCCAACCCCGGAACCGGAAAAAATGCCGATGCGCTGCCCCCGTCCCAAAGTCAAAAGGGCGTTGATGGCACGAATGCCGATGTCCAGGGGTTCTTCAATGCGACGGCGTTGCATGGGGTTGATGGGATCGGAATACAACGGCATACGCTCATGGGTATGGATGGGTGGACCATTATCGATAGGCTGGCCCAAAGGCCCAAGCACCCGACCCAGCAATTCCGGGCCGACCCCAACCATTTCCGAGCGGTTTTCGGAGACAACCACGCTGCCGGGATGAATCCCCTTGAGCGAACCCAGGGGCATGAGCAACAAAGCATTATTGCGAAATCCCACAACCTCCGCCTTGACCGGCTCCGTATCCCCTTCGGGAATGACCTCACACAAATCGCCAATGGAAGCAGCGGGGCCGGTGCTTTCAATAAGGAGTCCCACAACCTGGGAAACTCGACCGACACGGCGAAACCCCAACACCGTTTTGGCACTGTCGCGATATTCTTCCCAGGGAAGTTGAACAGAACCGTTCATGGAATTTTCTCGTCGAACGCGCCAAACGCATCCATGTCAGGGGTCTCTGCCCCTTCTGGAAGCGGCGCGTCCGAGTCAATGCTGCGATCCTGTTCAAACCGGGCCGCTTCCGCCATGGTTTGCAGCCCCTGGATGGCAAGGGGAGGACGTTCCTGCTCCAAAGACATGATAGCCCGACTGGCAGCGGCGTCGGCGATGGCACGATCTGGACCTGCCGTCAGTCGTTCCTGTAAAAACTGGCGAATTTGAACTTCAACCTCCAATAATTGTTCTTCGATCAAATCTTCCAACCCGCCGAAATCGCTATCCATGACCACCGAACCCGGTTTAACCTTGGGATCAGGTTCAAGAGTAAGACCATGCAACTCACTGCAATCCTTTACAATTTCATAAACTTCAGGGGCTATACGCAGCACAATGGCACGCCGACCCGCCGCATGCTTGAGAACCCGTTGTATCCGGTGAATGATTTTTTCCGGATGCACACTCAGTTCGTGCGCCAACAATTCGCGCGTCAAAATCAGGCAGGTCTCAACAAGAAACCTTTCGGAAGCGGCAAAAATCCGTTCGGGCAAACCATCCAGTTCCCTGAGCAGATTTTCCAACTGCGGCAAGATACGATGGATCTCCTGCTGCATTTTTTGCTCGCCAATCTCCAGGCCCGCTTGTTCCGCTTCGGCATACACCTTTTGATACAGCTCGCGTTCCATCTCCTCCATGCGCCGACGCTGGATTTCTTCTGGAGGAACGGGAGGGATTTCCACTTCCCGTCGGGTCACGGGAAGGCGACCGTTGGGCATGTAACGCACGAAGGTTTCTCCGGCGTCGGCCTGATTTACCTGCTGGGCCAGAAGATCGGTATACAACAACCGGTGCAAAATATCGCCCTGGCTCTCCTCTTTCCGGATCACGCCGCCACCCGATGAAACCATGATCAACCTCCCATCCACACCAACAAAACCGAATTACAGAACCACGTCGTCGGAACCTTTGCCCATGATGACGATGGCACCCTCGGATTCCAGCTTTCTGGCAATCTTGAGAATTCCCTGTTGCGCCGCTTCCACGTCGGAAACCTTGACCGGCCCCATCATCTCCAAATCCTCGCGCAACATTTCCGCCGCCCGCTCCGACATGTTGAGGAAAAATTTCTCTTTGAGGCGATCGTCGGCCCCTTTGAGGGCAGACAACAATTCGTCGTTGGAAATTTCCCTGAGCAACGTCTGGAAACTCTTGTCGTCCATGAGCAGCAAATCTTCAAACAGGAACATCTCCTTGCGAACTTCCTCAGCCAATGGATTATCTTCTTCGTCCAAATAGGCCAGAAGCTTGTCAGAAATTTCCCGGCTCATCATGTTGAGCAATTCGGCCACCTTCTTGACACCACCACCACCTTCCTGGGCATAGCCGCTGCGTGTCGCCCCCAAAGCATTAAGCTCGGTAAGCAACGATTCTTCGATGTCCACCAGGGCACCGGGTGGCAGATTGCTCAACCGGGCCATGCGATAGATGACCTCCTGTTGGGTATCGTGCGCCAGAAAATCGATGATGAAAGAAGCCTGTTCAAGTTGCAGTTGGGACAAAATCAAGGCAATGCTTTGCGGATGCTCGTTGGCCAAAAAGGTTGCCACCAATGTGGGTTCCATGCCATTGAGAATTTCCCAGGGGGTGTTCTTAGGCCCTTGTTGCAATTCCTTGAGCAGCTGCCGCCCTTTTTCCTTGCCCAGGGCTTTCATCACCAAATCCTTGACCTTGCCCATGCCACCGCGAACATCGAACTGTTGCAGCTCAAACTTGTCGAGAAACTCCTGGCGCACCGCCTGAACCACCTCCTGAGGCATAACCCCCATGCGGGCAATGGTACGGGATATTTCCCGAATTTCATCTTCCTGCAAACCCTCCATGATCTTTTTGGAATCGGGATCGGGAAGGGACAGCAGAAAGACGGCGGCCTTTTCCTTTCCGCTCAAGCGAAAACGGCGCGTATTGGTTTTTTTAACATCGGATGCCGTTCCCGGCCAAACCTGTGTCTCACCCATGACGAATCTCTGCCTTTTTCGATAGTGTTCCGCAATTTTTTTTCAGCACGGATGGAAGTTGGTGACCAAACCCCATCCCCTGCCCTCAGGCGTTCAGGTATCCAAAGCCAGCCAGGAGCGAATGATTTCCCTGGCATCTTCGACATGTTCGCCAATCATTTGCGAAGTCAGTTTGATGTTGCGGTCAGGGACACGCATGCGTATGGGTTGCTCTGTAGGCAGCGTGCCAATACCCTCAGCCAACAATTGCTCTTCCAGTTCAGCTACCGCAGCAGGGACGCCACTGGTGTCGGCAGTCATTTCGTTCTCCAAAAGCTTTTGCACCATGGGCCTCAGGACAATAAAGAGCACCAGAAGAATGACCAGAACCAAGGCCACCTGCATCCAGAAAGCCGGCGTCTTCCAGAAAGGAATGCCTTCTTCTTCGGAGGATACCAGTGGGGCAAACGGAGTTTCGGAAACTTCGATGGTATCATTGCGATCCGTACGGAAACCCACAGCCTGTTCCACGATCTTTTTCAGGCTGTTTAATTCTTCCTCGGTACGTTTGACATATTGCAGCGGGCCATCGCCTTTTTCCGGTTTTTCCATTTTGGCATCCACCAGAACGGCAACGGAGAGGCGTTTGATGGTACCCACCGGCAAAACAGTTTTCTCAACTTTTTTGGAGATCTCATAGTTGATGGTCTCACGCTCGACGCTTCGAGCCTGATTGGATCCGCTGGCACCCGATCCAGGACGATCATTGGCATCATTGGGCCGGACACCGGGCGTACCACCAACACCAAATTCTCCCTTGCTGTTTTCGGTGGAAGTTTGTTCACTCCGGGCAACTTGACCATCGGGATTGAAAATTTCTTCCTGACGCTCCACACGGGAAAGATCCAGATCGGCGGTGATGCGGACAATGCTACGACTGACACCACTGGCATTGATACCGATGATTTTGTCAAGCATGGCCTGAGCGCGATTTTCCAGGGATTTTTCCACCTGTTTTTGCATATCCATGGTTTCATCGGTCCCCATACGGCCATCCGCAGGCATTTCCCTCCCTCCGGCAACAAGGTTGCCCTTGTGATCCAAAAGGGTGACCTGGGATTCATCCAACCCCTCGACAGCGGCGGCGACCAGATGGACAATCCCCTCGGCCTGTTTGGCACTGAGGGGGCGAACCAGTTCCATGACCACCGATGCCGTTGCCGGACGTTCCTCGGTGACAAACAGTGATTGTTTGGGCATGACCAGATGGACGCGGGCCTTGCTAACCGCTTCAATGCTCTCGATGGTCCGAGCCAATTCCCCCTGGAGTGCCCGTTGATAATTCATTCTTTGCATAAAATCGGTCATTCCCACCAAGTTGCCCTGGTCGAAAATTTCAAAACCGGCACCCGTTCCCTTCTTCGGCAATCCCAAAGTGGCCATCTCCAGGCGAAGATCGTAGACCCGGTCGGCAGGAACTTCGATGGAGGTTCCTCCCAAACCAAGCTGGTAGGGTACATTCATCTTGACCAACTGTTCGACCACCCGCCCCGCTTCCGCCTCCGGCAGGCTGGAAAAAAGCACTTTGTAGGATGGTCGAGTGGAAAACCAGATAACCGCTGTCAATGCGATGACAGTGGCGATGACCGCCACGATCAGGCCATTGCGCCCTCCCAAGGGAAGGTTTTCAAGAAACCGCGTAAAAGCTTCCGCCGGGCTTTCGTTCTTTCCAGAATTCGTGGATGCGGAGATCGCGGATTCAGCCATGGTCTGTCCTCTTGTTGATCTTTTGGATAGTCTGAACCAAAATCAATTCTGGCCGGTCGTGGTCATGATAAAATTGTCGATCACCCGTCAAGCCGGCATGCTCATCACTTCACGGTAAACATCAAGGGCCTTGTTACGCACCTGGAGCAACAATTTTAAATGCAGCTCCGCCTCGGATCCGGCAATCTGGGCTTCGTGAATGCTGACCCCGGAATTGCCCAACAGAGCGCGCTCCCCCAGATCCTTGGCCCGTTTTTCCATGCGGTCGGTCTCTTTGATCTGTTTGCTCAGGAGCACTGAAAACTCTTCCCAGGGATCCCCATTCTCAGTCCCTGCGGCGGACAGGGTGGTCATGCTGGGCATGGTCAGATTGCCGATGGATTGAATGGTCATGGTTTAAATGTATCCTTTATTTGCCAATTTCCAGGGCTTTCATGGCCATGGCCTTGGAGGCGTTGAGTACCGTCACATTGGATTCGTAGGACCGGCTGGCCGACATCATGTTGACCATTTCCGTCACCATGTCGATGTTGGGCATGGCCACATAACCATCGGCGTTGGCATCGGGATGATTGGGATCGTACTGCATGCGTGGCGGTCGTTCATCCACGTTGACCCGTTCCACGGAAACTCCGGTGGATCCCGCAATCTCTTCGATGCTCAACATTTCTTTGAAAGGTTTGGCGGCGAATATGGGATCCTTGCGTTTGAAAGGCCCCCCTTCCGGGGTCCGCGTGGTCTGGGCATTGGCCACGTTCTCGGCGATGACATTCATTCGCAAACGCTGGGCGGCCAAACCCGATGAGGTCACCCTGAATGAGGTGAGAAAATCCATGATCAAAAGCTCCTTGAAAAATCAGAATAATCGTGGAATCATCGCCCTTCGATGACCAACCGCATGGTGGCAATTTGAGAGCTTAACGATTGGGCCGCGTAGTTGTAGAGCAATTGATTGGCCGACTGCATGGCCATTTCCTGTTCCAGATCAACACTGTTCAAGTCACCTTTGGGTATGGGTATTTCCACCGCCTGCATGTCACCCGCAACAGGTCCATCATAGGGCATAGGCATATGTTTGTTGCTGGTACGCGCCACCGGCAGGGAACCCGGAGGTGGCAAAGCTTTGGCCATCTCGTCTTCAAATTCAAGACGCATGGATTTATATCCGGGGGTGTCGGCATTGGCGACATTGGCGGCAATCAACTCCTGACGCTCATGTCTGAGGTTCAGAAGATTGGTCTTGAAAGCCCCAGCGGGGCCGAGCAAACCTAATCCGGCCATGTTTTTTCTCCATGTCAAAACGTTGGCGAAAAGCCTGGAAAGCCCTTTGCGCAAAGGTTAATGAAGCACGGAGTATGCCAAAGCGATTATCGAACTTGAACCGTGGGTTGGAAGGGGGTCGGCCAGACAGGGAAAGCTGCCTGGGCCTGACCTCTACGGCATGAAAGTCGAGCCTGGAACATGATACCCTGCGGGCAGTAAAATCAAAATCAAAGTCAAAATCAAAGTCAAAAGAAAAACCTTGGAGGCTCTGCCTCCAAACCTCCGCCGGGGGGGATGATCCCCCCCGGACCCCCACAATAATTTTTGCAAAATTTTAGCTTTACTATGATACCAGAGTTTTTGCAACGCGCCCGGCAGCTTCAAGAGTGGTATCGATGATGGCATCATCATGGGCCAAAGAAACAAATCCCGCTTCAAACTGGCTTGGTGCCAAATAGACGCCCTCACGCAACATGCCATGAAACCATTGACGAAAACGATTCAGATCGCTGGTTTTGGCGTCTTCCATGTTATTTAATGGTTTTTTGTCGGTGAAAAACAAACCAAACATGGAACCTACCCGAGTGCCGGTATGAGGAATTCCCGCCTGGGTCAGGATAGCACTCAGACCATCGCACAGGCGTTGACAACGCCAATCCAGGGTTTCATAAAATCCAGGACGAGAGATGATGTCCAGGGTAGCCAGCCCGGCAGCAGTTGCCAGGGGGTTGCCGGAGAGAGTTCCTGCCTGATACACCGGCCCTGAAGGGGCCATTTGTCCCATTAAATCACGGCGACCACCATAAGCACCCACCGGCAGGCCACCGCCGATAATTTTACCCAGGGTGGTCAAATCGGGGGTGATGCCGTAATACTCCTGGGCACCGCCCCGGGCGACACGAAACCCGGTCATGACTTCATCAAAAATCAAGATGGCACCATGGCGACGACAAAGATCGCCAAGACCCTGAAGAAAACCAGGGGTCGGAGGGACACAGCCCATGTTACCAGCCACCGGTTCGACGATGACGGCAGCAATACCAGGGGCGTGGCGGTTGAAAAGATCGATGACGGCGTCAAGATTGTTGTAGGGAAGGGTCAAAGTTTGTTCCACCGTAGCCTTGGGGACTCCCGGAGAAGATGGGACGCCAAAGGTGGCCAGACCAGAGCCTGCCTTGGCCAGAAAGGCGTCACCATGACCATGGTAGCAACCTTCAAACATCAACAGGCTATCGCGACCGGTGACGGCGCGAGCGAGACGAACAGCACTCATGGTGGCTTCGGTACCGGAGTTGACCAAACGCACCATATCCATGGAGGGAACCAGATCGATGATTTTTTCCGCCAACTGAACTTCCGCTGCGGTAGGCGCACCATAGGACGCCCCCCGCCCCATGGCCTCCCGGACCGCTTCGACCACTTCGGGGTGGGCGTGTCCGACGATCATTGGCCCCCAGGAACCAACATAGTCGATGTAACGGCGTTGATCCACATCCACCAGCCAGGGTCCCTGGGCACTTTGGATGAAGGGGGGTACACCCCCTACCGCCTTGAAGGCGCGCACGGGGGAATTGACACCGCCGGGAATGATTTCGCTGGCTCTTTGGAAAAGTTTTTCTGACTTAGACATGGGATTGTTTGCATCACCGGGAAAAGGATGTGTCGAAAGCACAAAGATTGATGTAGTATTTCTCCTAGGGATGTGATGTTGGCAGGCTCGAAGCCGACGGACAAGGTGTTTCGTTGACAGGATGGTTTTTTGTTGGGGAGATGAAATTTGACCGATCAAAACACGGACGGGTGGGATCCCTTGCCGGTGATGCGGCGACTGGAGGCGGGCGAAGATGTCGGTGCCAAGGATAGTGAGGGTTGGACCGCATTGCATCGGGCGGTTCAAGAAGGAATGGAAAACCTAGTCGCCCACCTCCTGCGGGCGGGAGTCGATATCAATGCCACCGACAACTATCAGTGGACTCCGTTGCATTGGGCAGCGGTGCGGGGTAACAGTGCCCTAACCCGGACGCTCCTGCAACATGGGGCTGAAGTGAACATGACCGATCTGGATCTGGAAACACCGCTGCATTGGGCCGCCTCCTGGAATCATGTCGAGGTGGCCCGGATCCTTCTGGAACATGGTGCCAATATGGAAGCGACCGACCGTTATGGTGAGACTCCTTTTTATCAGTCCTGCCAGGAAGGCAACCAGGAAGTGGCGTCGTTGCTATTGCAGCATGGCGCACGCAAAGATGTGCGCAATCTGGAAGGCAACCAACCATTGCATTGCGCCACCTTTTTTGGCCATGAAGGGGTGGTAAAGCTGTTGATTTCCCAAGGGGTCGATGTCAACATCCGCACCCCCAAAGGCCGCACCCCACTGCACTTGGCGGTGGGGCGGCACAGCCTGGAGATGGTATCCCACCTCATACAGGCGGGAGCCGATCCCACCCTTGAAGATGGCGAAGGGCAAAATCCTCACAACCTAGCCACTCTCCAGGGTGACACCGAGGTGGCGCAAAAGATGGAACATGATGCCCTGCGGGCAAAAAACAATGCCTTGGGTGCTCTCGCCCCCAAACCCCATCGGGGGGGATGATCCCCCCTTAATCCCCGCGATAATTTGATTGAAAATTGAAAAAAACGCTATGTCAGCCAAAAATCAGCCAACATGCAAACTTTCACCGCTAAAATTTCACGGCGGATCCCTTCAATGTTGACCGCATGGTCGGCAGCTCGCTGGTAGAAAGGAAGACGACGACGCATGATGGCTTCTTCGCTCTCGGTGGCACTCAGGGAAGGACGACGAGAGTCGGCAGTGGCCTTGGCGGCCAAGCGAACAATATCACCTTCAAGCCATATGACCCGACCGTTTTTTTTCAGGGCATCCATTTTGCGACGGCTGTAGATTTCCCGACCTTCGTCATCCAAATCCACCACCACTCCACCTCCCGTATCGATGATGACATCATCCATCGCGGCAACCTTTTGTACCACCTGGGTTTCCAAATCTCTGAAAGTTCGCCAGTCACCCCCTGTTTTTTCAAGAAGGATCGGAATGGAACAGCCCTGGTTTTCGTAGGAAATCAGGGCATCGGTAGACATCACCGGACGTTTGGTCAGGGCGGCAAGACGACGAGAAATGTTGGACTTGCCCGCGCCACGCATGCCAATCAAAATTAAATTCACAACGCCTCCTTGCCAGACCGAAATTGTTTAAACCCCTTGATGACGACCAGTACCAAAGGCGTGCTGTGCATGAGAAGGTCGAAAATATCGAGGGGACGGGACAAGGTTCCGTCAGACAGCATTTTTAATTTTTCCCAAAGGTGGGGTTGCGGACTGACCGGGGCAATGGCCATGAAAAAGGCAATGGGCAGCAACGCAATCCAGGGTATCCTGCCAACAAAAGATGGATCTGGCGACGATGACTCAGTTTCGCTCATGATATTTGCCTGGGTGCACACAAATCAGGTTGGAACGAAAAAACACCCTGCCTTTCTAACCCATGGCAGGGGTGTTGCGAAACCTTTTTTAAACAAATCGGCTTTGCGATGCAAAGATGATGGTTGACCTGAACCCATAAGGCGAAACATAATGGGTGCCGATCAGATGGCAAAACAAGACGCGGGTGTCGTCTAATGGTAGGGCCTAAGCTTCCCAAGCTTAAGACGAGGGTTCGATTCCCTTCACCCGCTCCAAATGAAATCAGGCACTTATCCACTCCTCGTAACACTGTTCTGCCTCAGATGGAATCCGGTAATTGCCTTCTTTTGATAAGCTGGATACATTGGCCATCAAATGGAGGAATGGGTCATAGACAAAAAACGTTAAGAAACTTTCCCTCCCCCAAGGAGAAACCGCCATCGCTACGAAACCAAAGAAAGAGCATCGAGAACGTTTACATGACCGATCCCGACAATCAGAGCCAACCAACAGAGTACGACTCGCCGTGGAAAGAGATTTTGAAGGCGTATTTCGAGGATTTTTTAGCATTTTTTCTTCCAGAGGCTCGTGACGGCATTGATTGGCAGCGTGTCCCTGAGTTCCTGGACAAAGAATTGGACCGGATTACAAAAGAGGCAAAAGCTATCAATCGCCGTGTGGATTTGCTGGTAAAAGTGTGGTTAATCAATGGTGATGAACTTTGGGTATTGATTCATGTCGAAGTTCAGGGGGGCCGTGATCCCGAATTTGCGGAGCGAATGTACACATGTCAGCATCGGGCCTATGACCTCCACCGTAAACCGGTCGTTGGTTTGGCAATTTTGGCGGACGAAGAGCCGAGCTGGCGGGTTTCGGAGTACCGCCAAGTGCTCTGGGGATCGGAGCTGATTTACCGATTCAACACAGTAAAGTTATTGGATTATCTGGATCATCTCTCCGAGCTGGAAACGTCCGACAATCCTTTTGCCATCGTGACCCTGGCGCACCTGCGTGCCAAACAGACAAAAAACCTGCCGGATGAACGTTACCGGGCAAAGCAGCACATTACGCGCAGCCTGTATCGTCGCGGATTCAATAGGCAAAAAGTCATTGATCTTTATCGGTTTATCGACTGGGTACTCAGCTTACCGGCAGAGGCCGATAACCGGTTTTGGGAAGAACTGTCCCGCTTTGAGGAGAACCAAAAGATGCCGTATATGACAAGCGTGGAGCGGATTGGTGAGGAAAGAGGAAGATTGATGGGCATCCAGATCGGTGAACAAATTGGCGAGCAGAGAGGCGAGCAGAGAGGCGAGCAGAGAGGCGAGCAGAAAGGCGAGGCTAAAATCCTGACCCGCCTATTGCAACGCCGCTTTGGCAATCTGCCCGCATGGGCCAACAAAAAAATAGCCAAGGCCGAACCACCCTCATTGGAAGAGTGGAGTCTTCGTATTTTTGATGCCAAATCACTGGAGGAAGTTTTTTCAAACATGATGCCTTCCGGGCAAGAATAAAAACCTTTGGGTATTTACCCCCCCGCCGGGGGGGCTGATCCCCCCCGAGCCCCCATAATAATTCTTGCCAAACTTTATTTTTCCGATACGCGTACTTCAAGGCCGCGCTTCTTCGGCCTGTTTTCTGATATTTTTTGCGATGTGGTCGGCCATGGTCTGATCGGCGGCAGTGTCCTCCCAGACGCCATTTTTCATGACCTGCTTGAGGACGGCTACCTTAACCTCGCCGTAAGGATCCTTGCCGGAAACACGAATGTTGAGTCGATAGCGTTGAGCATTGTTTTCCGGGTCCACCTTCCAGTCGGTACTGACCAATCCCCCTTCGCGACTAGCAACTTGAATGGGAAGGCCCAGAACCACGTCCAAAGCACCGGCAAAAAGTTTATCCGCACGCACCTGCTCCTTACGCTTGCCCGATCCCCCTCCCAACAGACCACCATCCTCACCACCCAAGCTGAAAAAACTTTCTCTTCCAGCATCGGCGGCTGAATTGGCGTTGCCAGTCGCTTTGGCTTCGTCGATTTCCTTTTTCTGACCGAATTTTGCCAACGGATGTTCATCCAGTTTATTTCGGCTGTTCCAAAAATCCTTGGAACAACCCAGCAAACCCAGTGTCAGAACAGCAAACAAAAAAATGTTGATCTTTCCTTTCATGATTCCTCTCATGATGTTCCTGTCATGTTCTGGTTTCGTGGAATACCGCACAGAGTATCAGAAAGTCGTGAAACCGCCAATGCCGACCGCGACTTTGTCGATTATAACAGGATATGGGCAGGTGGAGAGAAGGAAAGAATGAAAAAAAGGGACGGCCCACCTCGGCCATCCCCTTTGTTTCATGTATCAAGTCGCGGGTTAAGCCAAAAAACGTTCAGAAGCTTACCTTGACCCCCGCCTGAGCATAGTAGGCATTGTCTACGCTGGCGTTGTTGATCCCTTCAGGACTGACCATGGCCGTTTCCAGCAACAGGGTAGTAGCCTTTTGGATCTCGGTGGAAAGCAACAAGCTACCCCCGATCGCAGAGTCACGCACGTCGCCAGCCTGACTTTCGCTTACCGCAGCATAGTCAAGCATGGGATTGATGATCCAAGCACCCGCTTTGATCTTCAACCCCACACCCACACCCGTCATGTTTTCACTGGGAGAAGTGTTGGTACCCGCGCCATTGGCAAAGTTGCTCAGAAGATCGATACCATTCGGCCCGCTTTGATCCCAGGTAGCCGACCATACCATGTTGTCATTGCTGATATTGTTGAAACCTTTGGTAGCACTGAAACCATAGGCGTTCCATTCGCCAAACCCCAAGGAACCGTTCAACCGCACCGCACCAAGCACGCCGGAGTTGGTCCACAGGTTGGAAATTTCGGCTCCCGTGCCATCTTGTGACAGGTCGTAGCCGTTTTCATAAATCAAGGTACCAATCGCATTGATGTTGCCAAACTTGCTTCCCAGGGTCAAAGCCGTCCACAGATTGTTACCATCGGAGGTGTTGCACGTAGCGAGACCCGTACAAGTGGTCTCCAGATAATCCATGAAGTCGGAAGCCGGACCCATATCGGCATAGGATAGGGTGAAATTATAGTCGGCAATACCCGCTTTGCCAAACAAGCTGGCTACCCACAAATTAGCGTCGTCACTGTCAGCACCCTTGGTGGCACGACCGGCAGCGTTTAGATCATTGACAGATGCACCATTGGCCGAGTCTTCGTTGGCGCGAAGGTTGCCAACCACGGCGGTAACACCGCCAAAAGTCTTGGAGAGCAGCAAACCGCCATGGGCAGAGGTGTCATCACCCACAAGAATGCTGTCGTTGAAAGAGATGGGCATTGCACCAAGCTTGACACCGAAACCATAGGCTTCGGTTTCCAACCACATTTGACGAATTTCCCAGGGATCAACCAAGTTGGTCCCAACGGAAACCTGGTTAAGCGCGGCACCACCATCCGAAGCCGTACCCAGATCGGAACCTTCGATCGTTGCCGTGTCGAGAACCATGACACGCAAGTGGGCATGGCTCTTTTCGGACGCAACCATGTCGGCGTTCAGTTGCAGCTCATGGACGTACTGTTCACCATGATCCGCAGGAGCAACCTCATCCACCATGTTGGCGTCAAACACCTGCCAGCGGCCCATGTAGCCCCCCCCAAGCTTGACTTCGCCGGCACTGGCCAGGGAGGCGCAAGTCACAGCAGCCATGGCAGACAGACCAAGAATCAACGATTTTTTCATAAGTCCTTCCCATTCAAAGTAGAGATGTTCCGGAAATCCCGGATTTTTTTGATGTAACCCGCATAAAAACAGATAAAAAGTTCCACCCCTGTCTTCGGTGAAACCGGAAAACCGGATGTGTCGTAAAAACCACAGCACCTGCCAAGGATGTTTCAACCTTCCAAAGCAGACTGCAATACCTGGTCCATAATTCTGCAAACCAGCGGAAAAACCGTAAAACATTGAAAAACAAACGATAAAACAAGAACGCTCTTCACTGTTGCCAGATGACACACCCTGTCATCATTTTGCATCACTGTCGAAAAAAAAGGCTTTTTGGTTACAAATAAGGCACTGCTTGTTAAGAAGACGGACATGGTAACACAAAAAAAAAGGAGACGGTCTTTGTTCCGACCGTCCCTTTTTGTCAACACACTTCACAGATCGAAAACCAAGTCTGATCAGAAGGTCATCTTGATGCCCGCTTGAGCATAGTAGGCATTGTCTTCGTTGGTCAGGCTGATCCCTTGGGGATTGATCAACGCCGTCTCCAACATCAGAGTGGTATCCTTCTGGATCTGGGTGGAGAGCAGCAAGCTGCCGCCGACAGCAGAATCCCAGGAGGCCGCAGTGGTTTGGTTCCTGGTCACTGCCGCGTAGTCCAACATGGGATTGATGGTCCAGCCAGCAGTTTTGATTTTCAGACCCACGCCGAGACCGGTCATGTTCTCACTGGCAGAGGTGTTGGTATCCGCACCCCTGGCCCAGGTGTTAAGAAGGTCTATACCGCCCGGTCCGCTTTGGTCCCAGGTCGACGACCACGTCATGTTGTCGTTGGAGATATTGTTGAACCCTTGGGAGGAAACGAACCCGTAGGCGTTCCAATCACCGAAACCGGTAGCACCATCCAGGCGCAAAGCACCAAGGGCACCGGACTTGGACCACATGTTGCTGACTTCGGAACCGGTAATATCCTGGTTCAACTCGTAGCCGTCCTCATAAACGAGAGTGCCCGTGGCATTGATATTGCCGAACTTGCTACCCAAGGTCAAAGCCGCCCACAGGTTGCTACCATCAGAAGTTACGCAGGGGGTAGTCGCACCGCAGGTGGTCTCAAGGACATCCATGAAGTCGGAAGCTTGGCCCAACTTGGCATAAGCCAGGGTGGCGTTGTAGTCGGCAATGCCCGCCTTGCCAAAGAAGCTGGCGGCCCACAGGTTGGAGTCGTCGCTGTCAGCACCTTTCGTAACTGCTCCACCGGCAGTCAGGTCGTTGACGGAAGCACCGTTGGCCATGTCTTCGTTGATGCGAATGTTGCCCACCACAGCGGTGACATTACCGAAGGTTTTGGAAAGCAACAAACCACCGTACGAAGAGGTGTCATCATGCACAAGAATTTTATCATTGAGGGATATGGGCATGTTACCCAGCTTGAGACCAAAACCCCAAGCTTCGGTTTCCAACCACATCTGGCGAATTTCCCAGGGATCGGCCAGATTGGTACCAACAGAAACCTGATTGAGTGCAGCACCACCGTCAGAAGCGGTACCGAGGTCAGCACCTTCAATATTGGCGGCATCCAACACCCGAACGATCATATGGGCGTGGCTCTTTTCGGAGGCGACCATGTCCGCCTTCAATTGGAGACGCTGCACATAACGCTCACCGGTATCCGCAGCACCCGTCTCGTCAACCATGTTTGCATCGAAAGACTGCCAACGACCCCAATAAAGGCCGCCCAGTTTGACTTCGCCGGCATCGGCCAGGGGAGCCCAGGTAGCAGCAGCCAGAGCGGCCGCACCAAGAATCAACGACTTTTTCATTCTTTCACTCCTTAGTTTAAAAAACCCGCTCCCGGAAGCTCCGGAAACCTTTGTATGTGACTTGTATGTGACAATTTCCCAAAAACCCGACTGGTTCGGCTCCAACGTGTCGTGCTTATTTACCACACACTGTGGCCGATCCGCAACAATCCAATAGTAGAGGCCTTATAAACGAATCTTCCCGACGGCGTCAAGAAAAAAAAACGGTCCAACCTTGTTTTCCATCCATTCTCGGATGGATCGCCATGGTTCCACGACAACCGGGAACCTGCTGATTTTTCGATGATCGACAGGGCGTTTACCCAGCTTGCCCGATGATATTGCAACCAAGGGGCCAGTTTTTCATAATCAACCGAATTTTATCATAACATGTTGAAATACAACATAAAACAAATTATCACACCCGTGTTGCCAAAAAGCACGTCCTGTCATGGTTTTGCTGCACCGTCGAAAAAGTGTTGCTTTCCTGCCATTCTCTTTTGCGGGTGGAATAGCGTAAGATGGACATCGCAGTCTTGGAACGAGGGTCAGGAAGTGACTGCGGAGTTCGTTTTTTCACAGTTTTACGATTTGCATGGCGAGGTGAAGGGGGAAAGTTGGAATCATGACCACGGAAAATGAAACCGTTGTGTTGTCTGCGGAACAGACCCTGGCAACCCTGGATCGATTGGCCACACGGTTGGCCAGAACCATTACCCGGCCAGAAAAACGAGTGGTTGTGGGTATTCGCCGTGGCGGGGCCGTCGTGGCGCAACTACTGTGTGAACGCTTGAACCATCTGTTGGGTGTGCAGTTACCCGTAGGGTTCCTCGATATTTCCTTTTATCGGGATGACTTAAATACCGTCGGTCCCAATCCGGTGGTGGCTCCCACCGACCTGGACATGGATATAGACGACAAACGCATTGTTTTGGTAGACGATGTCCTCTTTACCGGGCGCACCATTCGAGCGGGGTTGAACGCCTTATTTGATTATGGCCGACCGGAATGGGTTGACCTCCTGGTGTTGGTGGATCGGGGCTGCCGACAACTCCCCATCCAGCCTGATTTTGCCGGGTTGATCATGGAGGCGGGTCGAAACGAAACGGTCAAACTGGTGAAAAACCCCGAGGGATGGATGGTCGTCTTGAAACAAGTTAAACGTGCGTCATCGTATTGACGCTTCTTTTGGGTACCATTGAGACAAACGAATGGTCGAAATGATGAAATCCAATCTTTGGAATCGAAAACACCTGTTAAGCATGCGGGATATCGGTCGCGCGGAGATCCTCTCCATACTGGATACAGCCGCTTCGTTTCGCGAAGTCAACCATCGGGACATCAAGAAAGTTCCCACTCTGCGTGGCAAAACCATCATCAACTTGTTCTACGAAAATTCCACCAGAACCCGTACCTCCTTTGAATTGGCGGGCAAACGCATGTCCGCCGATGTCATCAACATGAGCGTAGCATCCAGTTCGGTGAAAAAGGGAGAGACATTAATTGACACCCTGGCAACGCTTCAAGCCATGAATCCCGATGTAGTGGTTGTGCGCCATTCCGAGTCGGGAGCACAGGAATTTCTAGCCAGACATTTGAACGCCGCCATCATCAACGCCGGAGATGGCCGACACGCCCATCCCACGCAAGCACTTTTGGACATTTTGACCATTCATGACCACCTGCCCATCATGGGGCGGGAAGGTTTTGAAGGATTGAAAGTGGCCATATGTGGAGATATTTTGCACTCGCGGGTGGCCCGATCCAACGTCCAGGGTTTGACAACCATGGGGGCGGAGGTTCGTTTCGTGGGACCGCCAACCCTGATGCCTGCCCGAGTGGAGGAGGCTTTTAACGTCAAGGTGTTCCATCGCATGGAAGAGGGGATCGCGGGGGTTAACGTGGTGATGATGTTGCGTCTGCAGCAGGAGCGCATGGCCAAAGCTTATGTTCCAAGCATTCGTGAATATTTTCACTATTGGGGTTTGACCAGGAAACGCTTGGCTCTGGCATCGGAAACAGCCATCGTCATGCATCCTGGGCCTATGAACCGAGGGGTGGAAATTGCCTCGGAAGTTGCGGATGATTTGGAACGTTCGGTCATTCTGGAACAGGTGGCCAATGGTTTGGCCGTTCGCATGGCGGTACTGTACCGCTTGTGTACACCCCAATCGAGGAGTTGAAACCATGGGATCTGGACAGTCCTTGCTGATCAGAGGAGGTCGCGTGGTGGATCCGGCCAACCAAAGGGACGAAACCGCCGATGTATTGATTGAAGGCGGCATCATCCGCGCCGTGGGTCGTCCCGAAATTCCGAGCGATTGTCGCATCATCGACGCCGATGGTCTGGTGGTCGCCCCGGGATTGGTAGATATGCATGTCCATTTGCGTGAACCGGGCTATGAATACAAGGGTACCATTGCCAGTGGTACCCGATCCGCTGCCGCCGGTGGTGTCACTTCGGTAGCCGCCATGCCCAACACCAAGCCGGTGACGGACGATCCCAGCGTGGTCGGCCATGTCCTCGACAAAGCCCGGGTCGGTGGGATCGTCAATGTCTATCCCGTGGGTGCCATTACCAAAGGGCTCCTGGGAGTAGAACTGACCGAGTTCGGACTGATGTTAGAGGCGGGTTGCGTTGCCTTTTCCGATGATGGGACCACCGTAGCCGATTCCGGGGTCATGCGACGGGCGTTGGACTACGCACGGGCTTTCGGTGCCCTGATCATCCAGCACGCCGAAGATCCAAGCCTAGTTTCCGGAGGCTGCATGAACGAGGGGGTCACTTCCAGCCGTCTGGGGTTGCCGGGGATACCGGCGGAATCCGAATCCATCATGGTGGACCGTGACATTCGTTTGGTACAATTAACCGGGGGGCGTTATCATGTGGCCCATTTGTCCACCGCCGGTGCCCTGGAGGCGGTGGCTGGTGCTCAAGCCAAAGGATTGTCGGTAACGTGTGAGGTTGCCCCGCACCATTTTTCCCTGACCGACGAGGCCGTCAATGGCTACGACACCTATGCCAAAATGGCTCCCCCCCTGCGTAGCGAGTTCGACAGAAAAGCTTTGTTGGAGGGAATAGCTCGCGGCACGGTATCCGCCATCGCCACCGACCACGCCCCCCACGACGAAGACAGTAAGAAGGTAGAATTTTGCTGTGCCGCCAATGGAGTCGTTGGTTTGGAAACCTTGCTGCCGGTGAGTCTGGAGCTGGTTTTTGGTGGCATCATCACCCTTCCCCAATGTATTGCGCTCATGACCTGCAAACCCGCCAAGCTTCTGGGTATTCACTGTGGTGCATTGACTCCGGGTTTTCCCGCCGATCTGGTATTGTTCGACATGATGGAAATGTGGCAGGTCGATTCGGGCCGGCTGCATGGGAGTGCGCGTAACACCCCTTTCCATGGCCGCAAGGTACGCGGTCGGGTAAAAAAAACCCTGGTGGCTGGAAAAATTGTCTTTGAAGAGGGCTAAGTGAATCTTTCCTCTCCCCCGCAACGGTTTCGAGCACGAATCCTTGAAAACCGTCCCTTAGGTGGCAATCTGCATGGACTTGTCCTCGATGCCGCCGCTATTGCCGGATTGGTGCAGCCGGGTCATTTTGTTCAGTTAGATTGCCATTCATCCTTAACCTTGTTGCGACCTTTTTCCATCATGGACGCCGATGCCGAAAAAGGGACGGTGGAGATTTTGTATCAGGTGGTTGGGGTGGGAACGAAATTTATGCAACAATGGCAAACCGGCCAGGAAGCCTGGGTGTTTGGACCATTGGGATCTTGTTTTACGGCAACACGAAAGGTTCATGGGGCGTTGTTGGTGGCGGGAGGTGTTGGCCTGGCTCCCCTCAGATTTTTGGCCCGCAGGTTACAAAATCTGGGTGTCGCTGTAACGATTTTGTGGGGTTTGGAGGCAGAGGTCGTTCCTTTTGCGACGGTTTCGGCCATCCTTCCACAGCCGGGCGAACAGATCGAGAATCCCCTGGCTCTGGCTTGGGAAGAAAGTCATGGTATCGTCACCCGTTTGGCTTCGATAAAAAAAAGGCAGGGATTTTATCATGGATTGGTGAGCGAACTTTTGGAGCAGATTCTTGGTGGCATCGGAGGATCTCTTCCGCATCTGTATGTTTGTGGTCCCACGGCCATGATGGTGGCTGTGGCTGATGTAGCGAAAAAATGGGATCTGAAGGGAGAAGTTTCACTGGAAGGCCATATGGCGTGCGGGTTTGGTGGTTGCGCTGGTTGTGCGGTGCCGGTTTACCAGGGAGAGGGATGGCACTATGTCAGAAGTTGTACCGAAGGGCCGGTACTGCCTCTGGACCAGGTATTGTGGCAAACACCGGGAATAAAAGCCGATGGTTGCAATACAAAAGGGGGAAAGGGGTCATGTCTCTGACACATATTTTTTCGTTGTTGCTTATGAGTATTATGTTTTCTGTCGTTGGTCTGGCGAATTTTGCGTTCGGACTTGAAAAAGGTCCATTACGTCAGCCAGCTTACATCAGCAATGCGTATTTTTCCGATAAAATGGTCGAACAGGGTGATGTTGTTCAGCCCACTTCCGTGGTCAAAGCTTTGAAACCCCGTTCTCGGGGGGTGGCGGGATATTTTATTCTTGATCTTGTCCTGACCAGCTCGGGGTCGCATCATTTCAAGGTCAATATCATCAACCACAAGGGAGACAAGGTGACTGATCTGGATTTCCCTCCGGTTCAAGCCCGACAGGACGATACTCTGCCACTCTATACCGCCGCTGGTGGTTTGTCGGGGGCTTTTTTTCCGGGATTATGGTTTTTCAAGGTCTTTGACCAGCTTGATGGTGGCGAATGGGATCATTTGGGTACTTTTTCCATCATGATGATCGGTCCCGATGCCGAGAAGAAGGAGGGGGATGGTGAAAAGGGTGGAGGGAAAGAAGCGCAGGCATTGCAACCGAAGCCTTTGTGATGTATCAAGTGGCTCGGCCCTTTTCGCTTGTTGATGAACGGGAAGGTGCTTAGACCGGCTTGCCCTGGAACTTTGGTTGAGGTAGGATTCCGACCGATTTGTGGGTTTCGGGTGAGTTTTGGCGGGATGGGGTTGGGGCCGTTTACAGTGTTGGGCAAAGGGGGTCACGCCGTTTCTGCGGTTTCCAGGCCCGTCGTACCGGGGTCTCGAAGCGGGTTTCCCGGGGTGTAGCGCAGTCTGGTAGCGCATCGGCTTTGGGAGCCGAGGGCCGGAGGTTCAAATCCTCTCACCCCGACCATCCGCTTAACCGATGACTCGGGCTTTAAGGTTCCGTTTGCGCCCGTGGCTCAATAGGACAGAGCAACGGCCTTCTAAGCCGTGGGTTGCAGGTTCGAGTCCTGCCGGGCGCGCCAGAGTCCCGGCCAAGATCTTGCCGGTTTTTAGGTATCGAAGAAAAATTTGGCAAAAGTTATTGCGGGGGTCCGGGGAAGATCATCCCCCCCGGCGGGGTTTGAGGCGGTGCCCCAAAATTTTGGTTCTTGCCCGCAGAGCGTGATGATCCTTCGCGTTGAAGGGTGGTACCTCTGGGTGCAGGTGCCTTTTTGTGGCGAACGTAGCTCAGTCGGTAGAGTCCCGGATTGTGATTCCGGTTGTCGCGGGTTCGAGCCCCGTCGTTCGCCCCATAATAAATCAAGCACTTAGGCCACCTTTCGGGGTGGCCTTTCTCGTTGGGAAACACCATCTAGGCGCAGTTGCAGATAATAATTCTACAGATGCGGATTTTAATCCAGATGTCTGCCCGGCCCCCCGCAACACTTTTAAAGAAAAAAAGGCGGGGGGACTGAACGGTTACATCCGTAGCCGAAACGAAGATCAAAGCCCCTGTCGATTTTTGCCAAACTTTGTTTTTCCGATACGTTCAATCCTCGACTTGCGTGTGGCCTGATTTATCGGGGTGTTTCTTGACGGATGCCAGCCAGTCAGCAACAGCAAGGCCGGTTCCAAACGACCAAGCTTTCATTTTGTCTCTGGGTATGATTTTGTAGGCGTCCAATTCTTCGTTAAGGACGATTTCCCCCTGGGCGCAAACGTGGTAGGCAAGAATGATTTGATTTAAACGCAGGTAAGAATAAACCCCGACGAAGGTTGGGGTTTCCGGGGTCAATCCCAGTTCTTCGATGGTTTCACGGCGAGCCGCTTCTTCTGGGGCTTCTCCCGCCTCCAAAAAACCGGTTATAACCGAATAGGCTTTCTTCGGCCAGGAAACGTGATGGGCCAAAACCACGCCTGTCGGGGTTTCGACGATGACTGCCACGATGGGTACCGGATTATTCCAAAACACAAACCCGCATATTTCATCAGGACAGACTTGTCTGTCGTGCCGATCTATCGTTCTGGTAATGGTTGCTTTTCCACACTGGGGACAATAGCGCATAATATAACTCCAAAAAAAATTTTATGAGTCACTTTTTTCAATCCCGTTTATTTCCTTGTATTTCCCCCTGTGGTACGCTGGTGCCTCCCCTTTGCCATGTCAGGCGCGTTTCCAACCCAGGCGTAATGGATGTTGACCAATAATTTACTGGCCTTTTTTGCCGTCTTCGGGATGATCATTGCTCTCGGTGTCATTTTCGTTGCATGGCGCCAACTGAACAAAAAACCTGTGGAAGCCCAGGATTGGAAAAGAAACCGGGCCGAAACGTTGTGGAAAGATGCCGTGGATCTCCAATCCAAGGGCAGCTTCGCCAAGGCCCTGGAAAAATGGAAACAATCCGCTTTTATGGAATCCGATAGCTCCAGCCCCAGGCCAAGTTTTCTGGGACAGGTACATAATGAACTCGGTTACTGCTGTTACCGCTCCGGTTTGTTCAAAGAGTCGGAGGAAAATTTTAAAAAATCACTCACTTTTTTCCGTAAAAACAGTTTGCGAACAACTTTTGATACCGCATTCACTCTCAACAATTACGCCCTTCTCTGTATGGAAACCGGACGTCATGATCTGGCACTGACCATGATTCGACGCTCCATGAAAATTTTTTCCTCCGGTCTGGGAGACCAAGCCCCACAACTGGTTCATGTCCTCAACAATCTGGCGCGCTCTCACATACAAATCGGTGCCTATGCCTCTGCCAGGGCTGTGTTGGAGAAGGCCCTGGAAATAGTCTCCCATTCCTTGCTGGCCCATTATCCAGAATCGTTGCTTGCCAAGGAACTGATGGCCGAAACCTTCAAACAACTCGGTAACCTCAACGAGGCCGAAAGATTGTTTTTGGAAGTCATCAATACCAAAGAAGCCATTCATGGACAAAAACATCCAGGCATTCTCCCCGCATTGCATTCCCTGGGGCAGTTTTATCTGCATCAAAATTTTGCCGACAAGTCTTTGGCCATTTATCAGCGCATTTTGGCCATTGTCAGCGGTCATTATGGTCCTGAGCACCATTTTGTTGCCGAGTTTCTCAATCAGTTTGCATGCTTGAAAATTCAAACCAATGAATTCCAGGAGGCCCGGCTCCTGCTGGAGAAAAGTTTGGCCATACTGACCCTTGCCAACAAAATGGTCCATCCGGCCATGCTGATCAATCTTTATTTGCGTTTTTGGCTGGCCAACCGGGAATGGGAAGCAGAACAGGTACCGGTATTTTTCAAACAGGCCCTGGTCTTGTTACAAATTCCCGAATTATCCGCCATGGAGAACCATTTTTTTCATCTTGCCACGCTGGCTTATGATCGTCTCAAAGCACCCTTGAGTGCCATTTATTTTGGCAAAAAGGCTGTTTCGGCATTTTTGACCAAAAATACTGCGGCAAGTCACGGGAATCTGCTTCCCGGTTGGTTGGTACCCCCTTCGGACAAGCGGATAGGGGAAGATTTGGGTGAAATTTTGCGTCGCCAGCAGCGAATTTCCGAGGTACAGACCCTGGAACTGCTTTTTACTTCGGACAGTCCTGCGGCATCTTCCCTGAAAGAAAAATTTTCCGAGCACCAAATGGCGGGGTGGCCGCTTAGCGAGATGGAACTGGGATGGGAGAAAACCATGGGAGAGTGGCAGCATCACGTTGCCAATGTGTTATTTCCTAAGGTGAGTGAAAACAATGCGGGAAAAGAAAAAGATTCCGTAGACAAAAAACCGGCGCAACCATCAAAACCGGCGCAACCACCAAAACCGGAAGAAATCATGAAAAAGGCCGACATGATGGATCCAATCATGGAGGAATTGGAACAAATATTTGCCACCATGAATGTTTGAGAGTGTAGCGGATAGGCCCAGGAAGGAGCCTCCCTATCCCCAGCAAAAGTTTGCGGTGCACCCAAACATGCGGCCCTTCGGGCAAAGAAACAAAATCAAAACCCTGGGGCTGCGCCCCTAGACCCCCCTTAGGGGGCAGTAAAATCAAAATAAAAGTCAAAATCAAATTCAAAACCAAAACCTTGGAGGCTCCGCCTCCAAACCTCCGCCGGGGGGGATGATCCGTAGAGTAGAGCACAGGCGCGGTGTCT
>JACSDG010000070.1 GCA_015660855.1 Magnetococcales bacterium | reverse complement strand
AGATCAGGCTACCGGACGAACGGACAATTCCCCGGATTGACACCTTTCAGTCAATTTGAATATTGGAACCTCTCGGACACACCCCCCGGACCCCCGCAACAATTACATTCAATGTTTGACAGGACCATGAGTTTTTTCGTGATCGAAAACATGGAACTGGTGAAGAAATCCGTGCACGCTCAAAGGCTTGTGGGCCTCGTCCAGGTGGGGCGGAAAGATAATGGCACTGCACCCCGCACCCGCGATACAAGCCATACCGCAAATGGAAAAAGCGAGAGGAAAGTTACCCATATCTCCCAAAACTCCCCCAAGGATGGGAAACAGGATGCCGCCGACACCATAGGAAAGAAACACCAGGGGATAATTCTGGCCCACCGTTTTGTTGCCAAACTCGTCGGCGGTAAGTGCGGGAAACAAAGCAAAGTTGCCGCCAAAGTTAAAACCAATCAAGGTGGCTCCCAAATAAAGCAAAGTCTCGTCGCCCGCCATGGATGAAAAGGAAAAGAACACCAACCCTTGGGACAGGGTCATCAGCATGACCGACCGCTTGCGGCCCAGCACATCACTGAGCACGCCCCACACGATACGACCGATGCCGTTGGCCAGGCTGAAGAAGACCGCCATAGCGGTTCCAGCGATGGCACTGGCTTGCGCCGCAGTGTACCCCGCACCTTGCAACGCTTCCATGGGGTAGAGCTTCATCAAACCGATGGCCATAAGCCCCGCTCCGGCACTGACGGTAAAAGTCAGGAAGATCAGGTAAAACTGGGGGGTATGCAACATATCGACAACGCTGAAATCTTCACTTCCTTCCCCCGATTGCGGCGGTGGCGGGGTAAAACCGGGGGGAGACCACTGGGCCGAAGGCATGTGCATCCACAAGGATCCCAAAAAGACCAGGAGGACGAAGACCACGCCAAAAACCATGAAAGTATTCCCCAATCCCCATTTTTCGATCATGTGGCCCCAGTCGCCCGCTATTTTGACCCAACCCAGGGCACCAAAGCCAAACCCGGCGACGGCCAACCCGGTGATCAAACCCTTGTGGTCTGGAAACCAACGCATACCCACGGCAATGGGGACGACATAGCCCATACCGATACCCGCACAGCCAATCACCCCCACACCGATCAAAACAGGCCAGAATCCGGTTCCACCCAATGCGCCAGCGATAAAATAACCCAGTCCCAAGGTCAATCCCCCCATGCGTGCCAGACGGTGGGGCCTCCAGATGGGAAGTTTTTTCCCTGCGAAAGCCATGACGAGGGCGAAGGTAGCCAGACCCACGGCAAAGATGATCTGGGTATCAAGTTTGGTCCAACCCGCCTTGATCAACGCTGGGGTGAAGACCGACCAAGCATAGATGGCACCGAGACAAAGCTGAATAAGAACGGCACCAACAACAACAAACCAACGGTTGCTGATCTTCTCTTGTGACATTGTCTTCTCCTGAAAAAAATGGGCGCATCGTTCCAATAACAACATGGGGGAGATTGTGCTGGAAAACAGCTTGCAGGTAAAGCATTGTTGATCAAAACGGCCCCCGTTGCCCAACCATTGGAGCCGCTGAGAAGGCGACGAATGACGGCGATGACAGCCGGAAGCCGAACGGACCCAGGACGGGAGGTCGTTTTATACCAAATTGCAATCGAACGAGGAACAAGGCGACAAGAGGGAACTATGCTGTGCACCTCGTCATTCCCGCGCAGGCGGGAATCCAGAGGTTACGGGAGACCCAATGGATCCCCGCTTTCGCGGGAATGACGGAACATGAAGCGTCACTTACCGCGTGCAGTATAACGACACAGCCAACGCTGTTACCCGTTCGATTGCGACTTGGTATTAAAGATTGAATTTTATGCCTACCCCATGGGAGATCATCGGCCCAATCGAAAATTTACGGCAAGAAGCCACCCCACGCACTGTTCTCATAAACCCTTGCCGGGCAAGGCCGATTATTTCATCAGGGTGGAAACGTATTTGAACAACGTCACCGGATGGATGGATTCACGATTGCAGACGATCTGGACATCGATGGCAGACGCCGTGGACCCCATAAAAAGGGCAACATCCGGAGGCAAATTGCCAGCCAGGCACAACCCCGCAATGGCAAGAAAGGCATCTCCAGCCCCGATACGATCCACCACCCGCGTGGAAAGGGGAGGGGCATCGTAGGTGAGTCCCGAGTCCAAATCCAGCATTATGGCCCCCTTCATCCCACGAGTGATGGCCACCCAACGGGCGGAAAGACGATGGCCTACATCCCTGGCCAACCCTTCAATGGGATCATGACGGTTGTGCGTCGCCAGACGGACTTCGCATTCGTTGAGGGAGATAAAATCGGCGCGATGATAGCGATTAATCACATGATGACAATGATTTCCGCTGTTGATTTGCGTGTTTATTGCCAAAAATCGGGCATGCTTGCAAATCGCCTCAACCATGGCCGCCGAAATCAGTCCGTTGCCATAGTCGGCAACGACCACGGCATCGTAGTCTCCCGCATGGGTTGCGATCCATTGACAAATTTCAGCTTCCAATTTTGGTGTCAAAGGATTGGGATCCTGATAATAGACCTCAAAAAGTTTGTTGATATCTGTATCGACAAAACGCCGTTTGGTCAGGGTAGGGGCGGTTTCGTAATGGAAAAAATGGTCATCGACATTGTCGGCCAACGCCTCTTTCATGAACGTATTCTGGCGTTCATCCCGGCCGATTCCGGCAACCAGTCCTACCCGTTGGACAAAGCCGGCAAGATGATTGGCTACCGCCAGGGATCCGCCCGCAAATTGTTCGGTTTCAATGTAACGACACGCCAGAATGGTGTTGCTTTTGCCTGTAAGTCCCAGCGGTGTGGTGGTGCAATATTCGTCGATGATGGCCTCGCCAAAGACCAGAATTTTCCGGTCACCCAACGATTGAATGGACTCAATGAGTTCTTTTTCCTGGTGAACCGATTTAAAATCATTGAGGTATGCCTGAGTCTCCGGGGTAAATACATCCAGATACTGATTGATCAGACGGCTGGAAGAGAACGTGACGCCATCGGTAAAACGAACCTCCCCCCCGACCCCATGGACCTCCGCCTGCTCCCGGCGAATATTGCCGGTGATGTCATCCTTGGCATCGACATAGTCACTCCCCTTCGCGTACACCCGAGGACGAATGATGCGAATGGCGGGAATGGCTGTTACATCCTCAACGACCGCAACCCCATCGACCACCGCAAGTGCAGCCAGGCTTTCGGCCCGTAGAGACCCAGGAAACACAGGCCGTCCCGGTCCTTTTTTGACAAATCTGTCGGCGGTAACAGTCACCAAAAGCCGGTCACCAAACCCTCGTGCCTCGGTCAGATGCCGTATGTGTCCAGGATGAATCAAGTCGAAAGTGCCGTGGCAAAGGACGACGTTCAACCCCGCATCGCGATAGCTTTGAGCCTGCCGCCCCAATTCCTGAAGGCTGACGATTTTGTTGTTTGGATGGTTACCGACCATGTTCTACCCCCAGGTGTTTAACCAAGCCTGTGTTGCTTGGAGGATGGAAACGCTGTTCCACACGGGCGTCCTCTGCCAATCTTCCCTTTGGCATAAAGCACGGCTTACCCTGGTTATTGCAAATTGCTAGCCAACCTTGCAAGCATTGATCATAACTACAGATTCAACTATTTCCACACACCAAAACAGCCCAGATCTGCCCCCCGGCAGGCAGGATTTTCCCCATGGCCTTGCCTCCGTTTCCTACCATCTTAATGAATATCACCTTTTTTCATGATTCCCAAGGCAAAGCCAATCCAGCGACACGAAAACCCAACCTGTCATTGCATTCATCTTCCCTGGCCCATCCATGGCAGGCAGACGGCTCCGATTCCTGGGTGGCAGATCCTATACCGCCGCAAATCATTCTGGCCGCAGATGTTTCCGGATTTTCTGGTCCAGAACGTTGCGAATAAAACAATTCCCCCCCCCCCGATTTTTCATCCTGGGTCCACTCATGAATCTGGCCATACACCAAACCCAAAGAATTCGGCGCGGACGGGCCTCCCCCCCGACAAGCCCATTGCCACTGCAACTGCGAAGGCAGAAACATCAGCCTGCCCGTGCTACCGGAAAACCAACGAACGAAAGATCGTGCATCCCTGTAGCTCACCAAGACTACAGGATGATCCTCTCCTTGATCAAACCCAGGGTTATTCCAGGCAACCCCCTTGCATGCGACGAATTGACCCACATCCCGACGCCACACCCAGCCCCATCCCTGTTGTTCGGCCTGGGTGACATGTCCAGTCTCCCGAACGAAAACACCAAACTGACGCTGGATCACGGGATACCGGGCCATCCACAAATTTTCCGTCTGCTCCCGGAACCGAGACAAGTCCACTGTCCCCCCCGGTATCCAGGAAAAATCCATGACATCTCCTCCGCCCACTTTTGCCCGCCAAAGACGACCCGCCGGCAATCGTGTCTGCAATACCATGATTCCCTGGGGGCGGTGCCTGCCACCACGCAAATGGGTCATGACCTGGGCGAGCGACCAACGTTTCCCGGGATCTTTGGTCAACATTCCTTCAAGCAGATTTTTCAGTCGTGGGGGACAGGATTCGGCAATCACCACCGGCTCTGGTGCGCACTGTAACCGACGCACCACCGTCGATCCCCCCTCGAAGGCGGGACGGCCAAACAACATAAAATACAGGGTCATCCCCAGGGAGTAGACATCCGAAACCGGATAACGCTTATGCTCCCACACCTCTGGAGCCGTGTAGCTGTAGGTTCCCGACACCACCGGTTCCCGAGAACCCGACCAGTCCACGGCCAATCCCCAGTCGGAAAGATACCACTGCACGCGGTTTTCCCCGCTTTTTTTCCCCAAAATGTTGGATGGTTTGATATCCCTGTGTAAAATGGGGGGATCCAGGGCATGGGCCGCCGCTAACGCACGCGTCATCTGATCCAATACCCCCATGGCCTCGGCGATGCTCAACCTTCCACGGGCGACAATGGCCTCCTTGAGGTTGCCACCATCCAGGTATTCCGTGATAAAAACAGCACTGCCGTCTTCATCAATAAAATGATCACACAACGGTAATACATGGGGAGTGCCTTTCAGGCGCGACAGATTTTGAAGTTCCGTTGCGAACAGTCGGCGGCTTTTGACATGACTCGCCCGTTTCATCGCCTTGACGGCTCCTGTCGCTACTTCACAAACTTTGTAAACCTGACCAAAAGACCCCTCACCCAACAACGACAACACCCGATAACGGTCGTCGGCGACGTGATCTCCTGGTAAAAAAAGAGGTCTGTTGGGTATCACCCGCCCTTTCTTGCCAGGACCAGAAGTAATAATAACGGCCATATTTCTCCAGATCAGTCCAAACCGTCATCCCCGACACTCTGTCGCTCCACCCTTTCCATACGCCGGTTAAGGGTCAACAGCTCATCGAGAATTTTCATGGGAACCTGAGCACATCCTCTGGCTTGGCGTATCGGGTTCAAGGCTTGATTGGCCTGCTCATCCAACACACGGTTGACCCACTGGGAAATGGTCATTCCCTCCCGTCTCGCCGCCCGAATCACCGACTTGCGCGTATCATCGCCAATGTCGCGAATGGTCCAGGGGCGAGTGACCTGCTGGGAACAACGATCTTCACACCGGGTTTTCATAAACCGTCTCCCACACAAAGGATTGATGCAAAGCCAATGATACGACTGTCCATCTGAAAAAAGAATGCCAAACATCCTCCGACTGCCCGGGATCAACCAAGATGACACGTAGAAATAATGTCTTAATGTGTTGTTTTTCCAATGTTATTTAAAATTTAACAAATGCCGTCCGGCAATTTTTGCCTTTTCCAAACCTTTTTGTCCAACTTTTTTCCCCCCGAATGGACAATTAATCGTCATCGATCTGTCTCAAGTCTGACAATTGTATGACACTCCAGTGAGCGAACGCCCTTCAAATCGCCAAGGACATCCCTGTTTTCACGGAAATTGCCAATTTAAGCCTGTTATCGAAATATTGGCATCTACATTGCTTGTTTGATATTTGTCTGACAATTGTCGGATACAACAAAAGCCAACCCGGCTTCACTCGAAGAAAAGGATGAGGGGATATATCCATGATCAGGAACCAATGCAACGATCTCGACCTGAAGGGCCAATGCCGTATTGCTCCAGGTGGGGCAGGTCGGATTTTGGTAATCGATGTCGATACCGACTTTCGCCAAAGAGTAAGGAAGGTTCTCAGCATTGACGGATTTGATGTCATTGAAAGTGGTACCTGTGAAAACCTGGACCAATTGTTGTGCGAAACAGCCCCGGATCTGGTGATCCTTGAAGCTCTCATGCCCAATGTCGATGGTTTTGCCGCTTGCGAAGCTTTAAGTCAGCATGCCAATACTCGGCGCATCCCGGTCATCATGGTGACCTCGCTGGAAGATTGTGAAATCATCGATTGGGCTTTTGATCTGGGTGTTTTTGATTTCATGACCAAGCCCATCCACGAAACCATTCTTCGCAATCGTATCCGGGTATTGATCAACCAGGTTCGGGAAACCAGCGAATATCAAAACGACCACAGCAAAATGATGTCACGGGTCCAGGAATATGAGGCGGAACTGCGCAAATTTAAAAATTTGTTTCGGGAGGAACTTATCGAACACAAGCGGACCCGCCGCCTAGTCACTCATTTCAAACAGGCGTTTCAATCTCACTATCCGCTGCGCAAAAACCTGACGCAAGGGGATTACCCACAGCCTTGAACATTTCCAACCTTCAACCGATAACTCAATTTTTGGATTCCACCACCTATTTTACCGGGGGGCGATCCGCTCCCCGGTCTCCATGAACCAAAGATCACCCAAGGTAGGCTGACAATACCCGTTCGTTGCTGGAAAGGTCGGCGGGAGAACCATGGATGACGATGCGACCTCGTTCCAGGACATACGCATAATCGGCCACTGCCAGGGCGTGTTTGGCAAACTGCTCAACCAACAGCAGGGTGATGCCTTGATCTTTGAGATGGCGTATCGTTGCAAAAACCTCCTGTATGATGACCGGAGCGAGGCCCATGGAGGGTTCATCCAGAAGCATCACCTTGGGTTTGGCCATCAAGGCACGACCAATGGCCAGCATTTGCTGTTCCCCTCCGGAAAGGGTCCCCGCCAATTGCTGCTGCCGTTGGGCCAGTCGTGGAAAAAGTTGGAAGACACGATCCATGTCTGCCGCCGCTTTTTTGCGAAAACCAAAAAAACGGGGCAGCCGGGCAAAGGCACCCAACATCAGATTGTCAGCTACCGACAGGGTAGCGAAAACGTGTCGTCCTTCGGGAGAATGGGCCAGACCAGAGCAGGCGATGCGGGAGGCGTCCAAACCCGCGATGGATTGACCATCCAGCAGGATGCGTCCCTGAGTTGGCTTCGCCAAGCCGGAAATGGCCCGCATGGTTGTGGTTTTGCCCGCCCCATTCGCACCGATCAACGCCACTACCGTCGCTGGTTTTACTTCCAGAGAAACACCGTGCAGAACCGTAATGTTGCCATAGCCCGCATGCACCTGATCGACAATCAACATGCCCCCTCCGCTTGCCCGTAGCCCACCACTTCACACGTAACCATCCAGTCCCCCCCGGACCCCCGCAATAATTTTAACCCTAACGTAAAGAGGGGGGGACTGAATGGTCACTGTCGGTCTGCCCCATTTCCAGCATCAGCGGCTGGCCTGCCTTGCTGGCAGAACTGCGAGCCAATTGTTTGCCCTTCTCCAAAACAACCTCCTCGTCGGATGCCACAGTCAAAACAATGGTTGCCATCCCAAATCTTACATGGGTTGGAAATCCCTTAGTCGCCTGAATTCGGTCAAGAATGTGTTCCTTGATCGGAGTAGAAGCGGCACCACGGCAAAAATCCTCCGACAGTATCACAACGATGGTTTCTTCCCCAATGTGAAAGGGCAAACCAATTTTAAGCTTTTGGATGCGCCGACCAATGAAGCCCAATACCCGCAAAACCTCGGCACGAACAAGTTTTGGATAAACGTCCGGGTCTTCATCAAAAAATACAAACAACATGGCTTGCCGATCACCGGCTGGATGCCGCTTTCGGTGTTCCGTCAACGCAAAACGGTTGCCAAGACCCGTAAACAGATCGATCAACTCCTGGTCCCGGGAATGCATCAACTGCGTGTCGGCCTTGCGGAAAAGATCATTAAGTTGTGCAATGGCCGCATCGGCGGTCTGAACGTTTTCAATGGCTTCATCCTGTGCCTTTTTGAGTCCACGCGCCTCGACAAGAAGATTTTCCACAAAGGCGGGAAGCTTGATGGTAAGAACTTCCTGGCTGTCCAACACCTGCACCGCTTTCCTAAACCCATCGGTTGGATAGTGGATACGGTCGGCCGCCTGTATCAGAGTTTCCACCAAACGCACCAACGGCTGTCTGCTCCGCTGCCATTCCCTCTCCTTGCGTCGCTGTTCCCGGCCTTGTTCCAAAATACAGCTATCCACCATTTCATGAACCCGCTGCCATCCTTGAGCCTCTGAATGGACTTCACCGACAGCACGCGAAAAACCGGGAATGCGTAGCAGCAGTTTAACCATACGGTCCCCATCCTCCAAAGACATCGTCGTCGATGGGACGGAATCGGCCGACGAAGGTAAACTCGCAATCATCCTGGATACTTCACCCACGATTTCTTCCGGGTCAAGTCCAGGATGGCGCATGATTTTCGTAACCAATCTTTTCAGCATCGATTCCTGCTCGACACACCCCTGAAGACCGGGACGGAAAGCTTGTTCAAGAAGCAAAATGGCGGCCTGTTGAAAGTAGAAAACCTCACGGTCATTGATACCATGGAGCATCATCTCTTTGGCCACAGACAGAGCTTCGTGATATGGCAACGGACTTTCAAGCAAAAGTCCCCGCAGCCTGTGCAGATTTCGGGCGGTTTCAATCAAGAGTGGTCTCCTAGGGCACAAAATTCCCGGTATGCGGTTCCCTGGTCTTTGTACCGTTCGTGACATCGGCCTTGCTTAAATCATCCACCAAGTTTTCAACCTTGCGTAAAACTTCCGCGACGGTCATCCCTTCTTGAAAGGTCAGGCCACCGCCGATAATCCGTAACCGAAACAGATCCGGTTTTTCCACCAAAACCTCTCCTGCCAGGGATCCTTCCAACTCCGAAAGGATCGAACGACAACGTTGTGCGTCGGTTTTCGGCAACAGTATCCCCAAACGATCCGGGGCGATGCGGGCAACGAAATCGGTCACATCCAAATGTTTGCGGATACAATCTGCAGCGGTTCGTATCGTGAGGTCCATAGCTGCCCTCGAATGAGCAGAAGCCAAAGCGTCGTAGTTGGCCAGACGAATGACGCCAAGGGAAAACAATTCCCCCAAATGACTGGCCCGTTCCAACAATCGGTTGAGCCGGACCGAAAATCCTGAATGGTCGGAAAGACCCGTTCGGGGATCGATGAAATGCGCCGTCTGGCTGGCGGCTATGGCCAGTTCCAATTCATCAATGCGAGTTTTCAGCTTTTGTCCCTTTTCCCTGTTTTCATCAAGGTGTTGTCCGACTCTACCAATTTCTCGCATCCAATCTTCCGCGCGTTCGACAACGCCTGCCACCCTGGATTCCCGGTCTTCTTCCTGCGGTTGCTGCGGTCGTTTTTGATAGAGTGCATTGGTTTGATTCATCGGCCTGGGATCTTGGATAACCTCTTGCAGTCCTTTTTCCAGGCGACGCCAAACATTATCCCACAGACGCTGCTCACCCCGCTTGTCACGGACAGCCGTTCCGGGAGTTCCCAAAGATTCCAGTGCTTCCAGCAATTCTTCCATGGAAGACGGGACGACCGACAGGGGTTTGATCCATTTTGCAACCTGGACATCCCCTTGGGCCAACATCTTTAAAGCCTGCACCGTTTGTGCAACAAGATCTGCGGGGGAATGTTGCGTCTTGGTTGCCATTTTTTCTACGGTCTGGGCAAAAAGTGGGGCACAGTCCTGGGCAAACCGTTCGGGGTCGTGCTCATGCTTTGAAAATTGACGGCAATGGCCAATGGCAGCCTGCATCCCTGGATTAGATGCCTGCCATTTTTCCAGGGTTGACAATAATCCTTCTACAATTTTCTGACTGTTTTTTCTCTCTGTGGAACATATCCCGGCGGCAATAGCCTGATCGATCAGATCCAACATACGACGGGTATCGGGAACCTTCTGCCGCAGGAGATCATAGAGAGTTTCGATAAGAGTAATAGTCGTCATGGTCCCCTCGAAGAAGAGACTTGGAAATGGATGGCTGGGCAGACAGAATCTCAAACATAATGCCCTACAGGCAAAAAACCAAAACCTTGAGTGCTCTTGCCCCCAAACCCCCACAGGCAATGAAGCTTTTTGTCAAAATTATCAAAAAAAGAACCTTGGAGGCTCCGCCTCCAAACCTCCGCCGGGGGGGATGATCCCCCCCTTAACCCCCGCAAAAATTTTTGCCAAAGTATCACTCTGCAACCGTGGCAATTTTTGGCGCATGACCCGTCGTTTGATGCAGCGCAGGAAGGCCAACGGCAGGGCTTGGCAGCTGATCCCGTTTCGGCACAGACATCTGCCCCGATGCAGGGCCATGGGAAGACTTTATTTTCCCAACCTCCGGAATCTCCGCCGGCCTGGCCCCCTTCGCAACATGCGTCCGTGGAAGGAAATGCGAAAGACGTGCCACTTCAATCCCCTTTCCGCTCAAAGTCGGCAACCATTCTCGCAAAGCGTCCAGAGTGGCTTGATGGGGATGGCCGATACCTACGGCCCGGCCATGGTTTTGGGCCATGGAAACAAGTTCCCCCAATTTTTTCAGTACAGAGTGTTTTTCCGGTACATTGTCAATGAAAACATCCCTCCGGGTGGCTACGACCCCCAAGGCGTGGGCGCGACTTTCGGCAACGGATTGGGTAGAGGTACGGCTGTCGAGGAAATAAAGATTTTTGGATTTAAGAAATTTCATTACCACATCCATAACCACTGGGTTGGTAGTCAATTGCGATCCCATATGATTATTGAGTCCTTTGGCATGTGGAAAAATTTGAAAATTATCTCTAAGAACTTCCAGAATCTGTCCTTCGTTCATAGACGAATAGAGGGCACCATATCCCGGTTTTACACTTGGGTAGCCCATGGGTTGCATGGGCTGATGGAGAATCAATTCCCTCCCCAAAGAAAAAGCCAGATCAGCCAGTTCCCTGGAATAACTGCCGCCAGGCAATACGGCCAGGGTCAAATCGGCAGGGAGTTGAAAAATGGCCTTGGACATCGGTTTGTTGTAACCCAGATCGTCGATGACCAGGGCAATGCGCTTGCCAGAACGTTTTTTGGAGGTTTGGACGGCAACCAGGTCGCGTTGGGCAGTTTGCTCCTGGTAACCCGATTGCGGCAATTCTTCCTCGAACAGAATATCTTCGGAGATATTGGATTTTTCCGGTTCCTCAGATCTTTCGTTTCCATCGACACCAAACCCGCCACGGTCACTTTCCCCATGTTGCAGTCGGGTGGTGACCCGCAAGGATGGATCGGGTTTGTCAGCCACGTCCTTCCTTTCTTCGCTGTCAGGAGGTGGATTTTCCACCGGAACGACGGCAGGCGGATTTCGCGAAAAAGGTTCGGAATTGAGTTGAAGCACTGGTTTTTCAGCCACGGTCTGGTCCGTGTTCGAGGCCGAATGATACGATGATCCAGAAGTCTCCAACCTGCCGATGACGGGTTTACCAGAGATGAGCGGAGGGGACCGGGCGGATTCTCCGTGAAGGTCCGTGAAACCATCGACAGATCCCGATGCGACCGCCTCGGGAACGACATTTTTTTCAGGCGCAGAGGTTTCCTGGGGAACGGGGTCCGAAGTTTTTTGGATGATTTCGACAAAAGGACGAACCGGAGCCTCAGGGATTGATTCCGGCAAGAATGGCATCTCCCCAACTTCTAGGCCATCGACATCGGGCACCTGTTTGCCCGGCAGCTTTTCATTGGATGCCGCGACATCCGCAAGTCTGGGACGACTCCTTTCCCGCTCCATGACCCAGAAGGCAACTCCCGCCGCAACGGCTGCGAACAGGAGTGCCGCCAGAATCGTGGACCGTTTTTGTGCGAAGAAACCCGCAAAGGGTTTATGACTCCCCTCAGACTCACCCAAGACGGCTTCCCCTATTTACGGGCCAGCCTGTCCCTGGGGGCGTCGGTCAACCAGCCATGCAAAACTTGTAAGCCACGCAGCAAATCCAGAGCACGTTGCAGCTGATAGTCTTCCTTACTGCGACCCGTAACCTGGTCTTTGTTGACTTCAGGCTCTCCCTCAGTCTCAGGCCGGGCAGGATCGGGGGCGACCGTCTCTTTGACCTCCTCTTTTTTCTTTTTCTTCGGAGGTGCCTTGGTGTCACCATCTTCCAAATGGCCGCGAAGGTCTGCCTCGGTGGTGTTGGGTTGATTTTTTCGCAAACCGCCGATGTCCAAATCCTCAACGATGATGTCGGGTTCAATTCCTTTGGCCTGAATGGAACGACCACTGGGGGTATAATATTTGGCGGTGGTCAACCGCAAACCCGAACCGTCTGAAAGCGGGATAATAGTTTGAACCGACCCCTTGCCAAAGGAACGGGTACCCATGATCACCGCTCGATGATGATCTTGAAGTGCCCCGGCAACAATTTCCGACGCCGATGCCGAACCGGCATTGATCAGAACAACCATGGGGGCGTTGGCGACAAGATCGCCTCCCTGAGCCTCGAAGGACATGTCTTTGCCCTCAATGCGACCTTTGGTATAGACAATGTTGCCTTTTTCCAAAAAGGCATCCGCCACCTGGACCGCCTGATCCAACAATCCACCCGGATCGTTACGCAGGTCGAGAACCACCCCCTTCAGTTTGCCCCCCGCAGTCTTCTCCAGATCCGAAATGGCCTCCTGAAGCAGAGGATAGGTTTGCTCATTGAACTGGATAATCCGAACGTAGCCGATTTTTTCACTTTCAACACGCCATTTGACGCTGCGGATTTTAATGATGGCACGCGTGATTTTGAAGGTGAGGGGTTTGGTTTCCCCCTGGCGGATGACTGTCAGATTGATGGCGGTGCCGGGCTTGCCGCGCATTTTTTTAACCGCATCCATCAGCTCCATATCCTCGGTACTCTCATCTTCAATCTTGATGATGAGATCCCCTGCCTTCATTCCCACCTCAAAAGCGGGGGTGTCTTCGATAGGAGAGACCACGCGAATTCCACGTTCGGCATGGGTGATTTCAATCCCCAAACCGCCAAACTCCCCCTTGGTATCAACCCGCATTTCCTTGAAATTTTCGGGATTCAAAAATGATGAGTGGGGATCCAAGGCTTTGAGCATTCCCTGGATGGCACCATAGAGAACGGCTTTTTCATCCACGTCTTCGACATAATTTTGTTTAACCAATCGGAAGACCTCGGAAAAAACACGAAGTTTTTCATAGGTGACCTGGCTGACCGCCATGACGTTCGTGCTGGTTAGATTCAGACCAAGCAGAATTGCCAGGGTGATTGCCGCAAACAGGTAGGGCCTTGGGCCCCGTAATAAACCTTTCATTTTTTTTTCCGTAAAGAGACGGTTGTCGAACATCATTCCCTTCGGGCGATAACCAAAACCTTGAATGCTCTCGCCCCCAAACCCCCACAGACAATGAAGCTTTTTGTTTAAATTCAAAAACAAAACCTTGGAGGGCTGCTGCCTCCAAACCTCCGCCGGGTGGGATGATCCCCCCCGGACCCCCGCAATAATTTGTGCCAAACTTTATTTTTTCGACACATCAAGAACCGAGCCAGTGTCGAGGATTGACCGATTGTCCCTTATCTCTGATCTCAAAGTAAAGCCCGGATATGCCTTCCAGTGAGCCGGAATCTCCGGATTGTGCAATGGCATCCTGGGCCTCAACCCAGTCCCCCGGGACAACCAGCAATTTTTGGTTATGCCCGTAGAGAGAGTAAACATGATCGCCATGGTTAAGGATGACCAGAAGACCATACCCCCGAAACCAGTCTGCGTAAACCACTTGTCCGCGATAAACGGCCTTAACGGCAGTTTCTTTTTCCACTTGGTAGAACAGGCCAGGGGGACGATTCAAGGCTTGGCGACCCCCGATAGGCGGAACGAGGCGTCCTTTTTTTTGAAGAATGCGTTCAAATCCCTGACTGGTTGCCGCATTATCCTCCGGTGGCGGTGTTGCTGCCAGTGGTTTATTGTTTTTTTGCTCTGGTTGTGAAGCTGCGGGTGCCTCGGTGGTGGGGGGTGAAATTGTTTCCAGGGCACTGTGAAGCTTATCCACAAAAGCACCCAAGATCCCCCGTGCGCGTTGGAGTTCTTCGACCTTTTGTTGATGCAGAGCTTTTTTATCCCTGACGTTGGCTAGGAGTTGTGCACGTTCCCCTTTTTTTTGTTCAAGTTGGACCAACTCTTTGGCCAGGATGTCGGCAAGGCTTTGCGTTTTGGCGAGCAGTGCTTTGTGATTTTCAGTGGCCAAACGCAATTTTTCAATATCTTCAGCATACAGCCGGAATTGATCGTTTCTGGCTTGAATCAACCGGCCATAGTAAAGGATTCCCTGCTGCGCCTTGGAAATGTTTTCCTGGGAAAAGACCACCTTGAGGATTCCCTGGCTACCCATGCCGTACATCAGGCGAAGGTGGGAGGACCGATTGGCGCGAATTTTTTCCAATTCGTGTTGCTGTATTTGGATCTGTTGCGCCAATTCAGGCAATTTTTCCTTGGCTTCCTGCATTTGCCTGGACTGATCTTCACGCTGTGTGATCAGGTCGGTCAATTGTTTGTCCAAAAGTTCCAATTCATCCAGCAGCCCTTTTTCCATACCTTGCTGAATCTGAAGCTTTTTATTCTCGTCATTCAAACTTTTTAGAGTTTTATTTAGTTTAAGCTGGTAGCTTTGGGCATTTTTCTCGGAAGATGCCGATGACCACGCCGGTACCAAGGCGAGCAGAAGGATTCCCGCCCCGAAGAACAACGCCTTCCATGGCATTGTCGGCTTCGGTCGATGTTTCATGGCGGGCAGTACCCTGGTTTGTCAGGAAAATTTGACAAGGGATTTCCCAGTCATTTCCTTTGGTTGCGGCAGGTCCATGAGAGCCAGAATGGTGGGAGCCACATCGCACAAGGCTCCGTTGGTGAGCTTGACTCCCGGACGACCAATAAAGATCAACGGTGCCGGATTATTGGTATGCGCGGTGTGGGGTTGACCGGTGGATGTTTCCAACATGCAATCGGCATTGCCGTGGTCGGCGGTGATGAGCATTTCGCCCCCGACTTGGCGAACGGCGGCGACGATACGACCCAGGCAATGATCGACCGTTTCGATGGCTTTCAGTGCGGCGACCATGATACCGGTATGGCCGACCATGTCGGGATTGGCATAATTGAGGATGATAAGGTCATATTGGCCGCTTTGGATGCGTGGAATAACGGCATCGGTCAATTCCAGTGCCGACATTTCCGGTTTCAGGTCATAGGTTGCCACTTTGGGAGAGGGGATGAGGAGACGATCTTCTCCGGCAAATTCTTTTTCTTCACCGCCATTGAAGAAGTAGGTCACATGGGCATATTTTTCAGTTTCGGCGGCGCGTAACTGTTTGAGTCCCGCCTGGGAGATTTCTTCCCCGAGGATGCGGTTGAGGTTTTGTGGTGGAAAACCGATTTGAACCCCTTTCAAACCTTCCTCGTATTGGGTCAGGGTAAAATATCCGGACAATTGGGGCAGTATTTTGCGTTCAAAGCCGGTAAAAGCACCCTCGCCCTGGCGCGGATCGAGAAGGGCATGGCTGATTTCGCGCACGCGGTCAGCGCGGAAGTTCATCATCAGGATGGCGTCGCCGTCTTTGACGCGGGTTTGCAGGCCATCGCCATCGCCGATGACGGTGGGGAGAACGAATTCGTCGTTTTCGTTACGCTCGTAGGCTTTTTGTACCCCTTCGATGGCGGTTTTGGCGGTTTCGCCGCTTCCCTGGGTAAGCATGTCGTAGGCTTTGACCACCCGTTCCCAGCGTTTGTCCCGATCCATGACCCAATAGCGACCGGAAAGGCTGACGATACGCCCGGCACCGATTTTTTTCAGACCGCCTTCAAAGTCCTGAATGAATTCAAGAGCGGAACGTGGTGGCGTGTCGCGGCCATCGAGAAAGGCGTGAATGAATATTTTTTCAATTCCCAGGTGATGGGCTGCTTCGACGACGGCCAGAAAGTGGTCGGTGTGGGAGTGGACTCCTCCGGGGGAGAGCAATCCCATAAGGTGAACGGCACCGTTGTTTTTTTTGGTTTTTTGGATGACGGATACCAGGGCTTCATTGGTTTGCATGGTTTTGTTTTTAACCGCCAGGTTGATGCGGGTAAAATCTTGATAAACGATGCGTCCGGCACCCAGGTTGGTGTGTCCCACTTCGGAATTACCCATTTGGCCATCGGGAAGTCCCACATGTTCGGCGCAGGTTTCCACCTGAGAATGGGGACATTCACGCAGCCACTGGTCATAATTGGGGGTGTTGGCCAGGAGGATGGCATTGTTTTCTTTGGTGGCGCGAATGCCCCAGCCATCCAGGATCACGAGCGTCATAGGTTTGGGTCTCATGTTCAATCCGTTCCTTGCTTGTGGATAAATACGCTCCGGGATTGTTTCCGGAAGATTGCCGGGCCAGTCCATGGCTTTGCGGCAATCTCTGGTCCGTCAACAAAAGTGTCAATCCCGGCCCTTACGGTTCAAGCGGCATAGAATGCCAGAAAATACCGGGGATTGCCCTTTTTTTTTTATCATTTTTGTCCATGGCATGTCATTTTCCTGCGTCTTGGCACCACCCTGGGAGAATTTTATGGACTGTGGCGGGGCAAAGATTGTTTTTGCTTCAAGCTCGATGGCTTGTATCTCGACCGTATTTGCGCTAAGGTCTCGACTTCGCGTTTGCCGAAGTCAGGTTTGGGTTGGACCCTGAAGGGGTGGGGTTTTTCCCAAGTCTGGGACCGGGTTGGTATTGGTAAAATCCAAAATCCGTGATACGCAATCATTCGGAGAAGTGCCGGAGCGGTTGAACGGGACGGTCTCGAAAACCGTTGTGGGGGAAACCCCACCCAGGGTTCGAATCCCTGCTTCTCCGCCATCTCTTTGTCCAGCATAGACTCATCTTATCCAAAAAAATCCATCATAACAACAACACGTTACAAACCTCTTGTCCAATACCATCCAATAAATATCATAGAATCCAGACTCGCGTTGTGGGTAGGATGCGTTCAAATTGTGAGTACACCACTTTATAGGTTGGCGATGGGCCGACTGACTGCGATGAAGGTGAAAAATATTTCCGACGCCGGAATGTATGGCGATGGACAGGGATTTTGGCTCCAGATTAAACCTCACGGGGGCAAGTCCTGAGCCGGATTTCGCGAAAATGAAATAAATGTACTGTCCCCAGATTTCCGGATTTCTCGACCTTGGCATGAGGGACCAACCTGACGTTCCAGCGCGGGCCTTACGCAAACAGCCGCGCAAAGTCGCTGAACGCTGCGTTCGGAGTCATTGACGTGGCTATATTTCATAGGGGAGCCGAGAATTGCTTATGTTGACACTCATTGAGTCCAGAGAAGAAATCGCCGAGGTTCAGAGAAAGCTGGAACTTACCATTGGTCGGAACCTGTCAATGAAAATGATACACTGGGGTGAAAAAAATTAGTGTAGATCTCCAGCGACTGACCTACCTTGGACTGCGTTTTTTTAGGCATGGTG
>JACSDG010000069.1 GCA_015660855.1 Magnetococcales bacterium | reverse complement strand
AGTCAAAATCAAAGTCAAAAGAAAAACCTTGGAGGCTCCGCCTCCAAACCTCCGCCGGGGGGGATGATCCCCCCCGGACCCCCGCAATAGTTTCAACCTTAAAAAAAGAGGGGGGACTGAACGGTTACTGTGGAGCAGTTGAGTTGGGCGGCCCGGTGGCGAATCATTTTGAGCAATGTTTTCGAGAAATTTCTCGGTGGGATGGCTCTACGAGAACCACCGCTTGCTCTGTCGACCACAGGCAACTGCCGGATTTAGATTGAAAAATTCTCTGCCATCCAGATGGTAGCCGTTCATTTGCCCACAACTCATGGTCGCCAAATCATACTGTCTCGATACACCCAGCCCGAAAAAGACCAACAAATTTTGCTCCAGGAAATGCGTATGGATCTACCGAGTCAACCACCCCCGAAAATATCGTCAAACGCTATTTCAGTTAAGTGAGTCAAAAGTTCCATTGTGGTGCCGACCTTTGGATGCCAAATAGTTTAATTTCAATGCGTTACCTGTTTAAAAAGGGGCGAATCGCGAAAGTTGGGTTAGATTTTTCAGCTTAGGTGAAATGGGTACGTAGTTTACATCAACCACGCTGCCAATCGATCTTTTGCCATGTCCCTGACCCGACCGACAACCCTTGGATCGACAAAAATACGGGCCAGACGGCGGCGGTTTTGACCGAGGAAGTGGATCAGAGGACTGACCTGCTCCGCTGGCCGGACCATCCCTTCCTGGGTGATGACGTAGACCGGGTCGGCCCCCAGAGGATCGTATTGCAGGTGGGCGTAGGGGGAACGATGGATGCGATCCACACGGGCCAACAGACGTAACGGCACCTCCAAAACACCGCCATTTTCTTGAGGGGTCGGGATCAAGGTTTCTCCGTGATCGCGAAAAAAACGCTCCACCTTTTCCATCAGTTCGGCATCATGGATCAGATCGGTTGTGCCACCGCGCTCACCCATCCACGGTTCCAAGGCCACCGTCCCGGTCAAATCCGATGCTGGCGTAAATCCGAATGACAATTGTTCCTGGTCTTTAATGTTGGCCGGCATGTTCCACTGCAATCGTCGATAAATGGATTGGCGATGGCAAAACATGCGGCAACGCAAGCGCAATTCCCCTTGCATTGGAGTTCGGGGTGAAAAATTGGCCCAACGTCCGAGGGCGTAATCCAATACGGTGTCATCCAGGGCAAGGAAAGCGGCGGTCGTGGGGATTTCTCCCCTGCGGGCCGGATCGAGAAATGTCGTTAAGGCCAAAGGTGTTTCAGGGGGAGGTTGGTTTTCGCGGGTCCATATCCAATCGATGAGACCAAAGATGTGCACCAGCAAGGTTTCAAAGGCACGCACCGTTTTATGGTCATAAACCTGACGATACATGTGGTCCCGGGCAAAAATGTAACTTTCCAGGGCGGCGGGACCTTTGCCCAGGTCGATGCAAATTCGTGGACGACCATCCACAGGCCGGACTTTCAGGGAATGTAACAGCCATTCCAGGTCAAAACGACCATAGGAAACTCCGGTAAAATGGGCGTCGCGCAAAAGATAATCCATGCGGTCGGCATCCAGTTGACTGGAAATGAAAGGCCGTCCACTCAAACGATCACTGGTGGCGGAAGGTTGCCATATTTCTCGAAGTGTCGTCACAAAAAGGGCCAGATGCAATCCCAGGCGCTGACAATGATGCCCAATCAGGGTCAGGGGTGTCCCTGGTTCGGAAAGAATGCGCCATCCCCAGGCTTCATGGTTGGGAAGATTGGGAAGGATTTGTTCAAATGCGTGGGAGTGTGGACCATGCCCCACATCATGAAACAATGCGGAAACCTTGATGGCAAGAATTTCAACCGGTAGCAGTCGGGTCACTCCGCCAACCATGGCCTGTTCCATCATTCTTTTTGCTAGGTGCAGAGTCCCCAAAGAATGGGAAAATCGGGAATGTTCCGCCGAGGGGTAAATTTTTGCCGCCGGACCTAATTGGCGGATACGCCGCAAACGTTGGAGTTCCGGGGTGTCGATCAGATCCAGGAGCAGTGCATCGCCCCAATCCACCGGGGCACAATCAGGCCCCTGGTCGTGGCGATGCAGGATGATCATGTTATGCACAGCATCGCGGAATACTTTGCGACTCATGCCGGGGGGAGATCCTTGAGGGTGGCCCAGGCGCGTTGATAACGCTGCATTCGCTCCCAATCCCGTTCACCGGGGGCGTGATCCAACCGGCGTATGTCCATGTTGTCGATAAGATCGAGAAGTTTGATTTTGCGGGCAACGGCGTTGGCTTTTAAACGGAGGATGTACGCCTCATAGCTTTCTTCTTGTCGATGCGTCATATGGTCCAGGGCGGTGACAACTTCCTCGGAAAAACCTTCCCGGCGCAGATCCGCCAAAGTCACCGGGGTATCCTCCACCAAATCGTGCAAAACGGCGACCATCTGCTGATCGGGATTCTCCAATTGCATCATCAAGCGCAACGGGTGCAGAATATAGGGTTGTCCAGACTTGTCTATCTGTCCGGCGTGATGTCGGGCCGCCAGGGCCAAGGCTTTTTCCAATGTTGACATGGTGATCTCTTTAGCAAACTTGAAGCATGCGTTCCAACGCCGTTTTTGCCAGCACCGCTTCACGTTTGGGGACCGTGATGCGATTGACCACCTGCCCTTGTACCAGATTTTCCAGGGTCCAGCACAAATGCTGCGTGTCAATGCGAAACATAGTGGAACACATGCAAATGGTGGGACACAAAAAATGAATGTCCCGATCGGGCATTTCATGTTTGAGGCGGTTGACCAGATTCAATTCGGTACCAATGGCAAACCGGCTCCCTGGCGGGGCACTGCGCACCACCTGCTGAATTTGTTCGGTGGAGCCCAGATCGTCGGCCAAATCACAAACCTCCATGGAACATTCGGGGTGGACCACGATACGAACATCGGGGATTCTTTTGCGAAAAAGCTCCACATGGGCCGGTTGAAACATTTGATGGACCGAACAGTAGCCGTTCCATAAAATGACTCGGGCCTTGCGGATGGCTGCCTCGGTCAGTCCACCCAAAGGCAGATCCGGTTGATAGAGGACGATCTCTTCAAGGGGAATTCCCATCCGTTTGGCGGAATTGCGACCCAGGTGCTGGTCAGGAAAAAACAATACCTTGGGTCGCTGGGAAAAGGCCCACTCCAATATTTTTCCGGCATTGGAAGAGGTGCAGACGGTCCCTTGGTGCTGACCGCAAAAAGCCTTGAGTTCGGCAGTGGAATTGACGTAGGTGATGGGGGTCACCTGAGTTTCCACAGGCAGGACCCGTCCCAATTCTTTCCATGCCGCCACCACCTGGGGCAGGTCGGCCATGTCGGCCATGGAACAACCTGCGGCAAGATCGGGCAAAAGGGTGATCTGGTCGGGAGCGGAAAGAATGTCGGCGACTTCGGCCATGAAATGAACGCCGCAAAAAACGATGGTCTTGGCCTGAGAACGTTGCGATGCCAGCCGGGACAATTTCAGGGAATCACCGGTAAGGTCGGCAAACTTGTAGACTTCTTCCCTTTGATAATGATGGCAAAGGATAACCAGATCTTCCCCAAGACGATTTCTGGCGGCTTGGATACGCTGGTCCAGTTCCCAATCGGTCAACTGGTACAGGGATTCCAGGGAGGGTGGGGAAGTCGTGTGCATGAAGGCAACCGTTGGATGATGGTGGATGATTTCAGCATTCCGTGGAAAAAATTTGTTTTTTCCGCTACGTGAACATCGACGCAGGTCGTTTTTAGCCATTCGGGTCAAAAATGATGGGCAATGGTAACAATCCCTGGCTGAAACTGAAAGAGGCCTTGCGTGCCCGAGCCTATGGTCTCGGATTTGACACCGTGGGCTTTGCTGCACCCATGCCGCCTCCGGGGAGTGAACATTTTCGCCCCTGGCTTGATCAGGGTTGTCATGCCTCCATGTTTTGGCTCGAGAAAAATTGGGAACGACGGTTGGATCCCGGTCAACTTTTGCCCGGGGTCGGGGTCGTCATGACCTTGGGAGTCAACTATCGCCCCCCAAAGAACGACGAAAAAGAGAGGGCCGACCTGGGGCAAATGCAATTATCCGCCTGTTTTTGCATCGACGATTATCACCATGTCCTGAAACAACGTTTAAAAAAACTGGCCCAATGGCTGGAGGGAGAAATGGGTCAGCCTTTGGAGGGACGTTTATTTGTGGATACGGCACCGGTACTGGAAAAACCGTTGGCTGTGGCCTCCGGGCTGGGCTGGCAGGGCAAAAACACCCTGTTGGTTTCCAAAAAGTGGGGATGTTGGTTGTTCCTGGGGGAATATTTTCTCCCATTAAACTTGCCCCCCGACGCCCCATCCGGGCATCATTGCGGAACCTGTCAGCGTTGTTGCGATGTTTGTCCCACGGGTGCCCTGGATGGTCATGGAGCCATGGATGCCCGGCGCTGCATCGCTTATCTCACCATTGAATCCAAAGATCCCATCCCAAAAAAATTACGAAAATCCATGGGCAACAGGGTGGTTGGGTGTGATGCGTGTCTTAACATCTGTCCATGGAACCGTTTTACCCCGCCGACTAAGGAAGTCAATTTTTTTCCAAGACAAAGCCTTGTCAGCCGGCCACTCATGGATTTTGTCAGCTTGAACGAGTGGGCGTTTCGGAATCTTTTCAGGGGTACCAGCATCCAGCGGGTAGGTCGAACGCGATTTTTACGCAATCTGGCCGTAGCCTTGGGCAACTGGGGAGAAGACGCCGCGATTGCGGGGTTGCTCCAACTCCTGGGTGAACCCGAGGCGTTGATTCGTGGTGCCGCCGTTTGGAGTTTGCGCCAAATAGTCCACAAACAGGAACTCCGGGGAACCCGTGCCCAAGCCGTATTGGCCCTGGAAAAAACTTTAATAAAAGAACAGGATCCCATTGTATTGGAAGAATTTTGGCCATGACCACCGTTTCGGCCAAGTCACCGCTTTTTTTCTTGGAGCCTGTGGACATCATGCTCTTCGGGAAAAAAACAAAACTCTGGGGGCTTCGCCCCCAAACCTTCATCGGGGGGGAAGATCCCCCTCATAATCCCCGCAATGATTTTCCGTTTTTTTAAGGAAGGCCCGTAGCCGATCCTGGAAAAACGAGGTTATTTGAGTTTTTCAAAGGCTTCCGCCCCTTCGCCACAAACCGGGCACTTATCGGGCGGCTCATTGCCTTCGTGGGTATAGTCACATACGGTGCATTTCCATTTCATCATCGTCTCCGTTAAAAAGATCGTGGAAAAAATCAGTCACCATTCACAACCCAGGCCGTTCCTTCAAAGATGGTTTCCAGAAGGTTGTCCGTTGCCGGAGGCTATCTCCATGGGCCAAAATTATGAAAAGTTCACAGGCAACAGATTAGCGCGTTCAAAACCAATGCACAATTGCTGAAAAAAAAGCCCTCGCATACATCGGCAAAAACCGGGGCTAATTAAATTTCGGGAAGGAAATCTGAAGAAAATTATCGTTGATTTATGTGGGTTATTGGGTGCATCGTAGGGGGGGGGTAAGTCTGAGCGAGACGAATACTGTTGTGATGGAGGATGGCTGTGGCCAAAGTTTTGGTTGTTGATGACGAACCACCAAATTGTTTGTTACTGGAAGCATTTTTAAGGAGATGCGCCCATAAGCACTCGACCAAGGCATGTCATTCGGGTGCTGACGCGATTGCGTTGTCGATTTCCTGGAAACCCGATCTGGTGTTCATGGATATTCACATGCCAGGGTTGGACGGTATTGCCACTATCAAAAGCATCCGCGAGAAAGGATTCTCCGGTAAGATTGTCATTGTGACTGCCGACCACCGTAGTGAAAACGCTCGTCTTGGAGCCAAAGCCGGTGCCAATGGATTTTTGGCCAAGCCCGTCGATGGAAAAAATATTTGCAGCTTGGTGGATCAATTTGTGACACCAAGTTGAGAATATTATGACTTATATGAAAAAACCCAAACCTTGGGTGCTTTCGCCCCCAACCCTCCACCGGGAGGGATGATTCCCCCCCTTAACTCCTGCAAAACCTTGTTTTTCCGATACGTTAACGTAATACCGTGCGGGCATTGATGGGTTGTACCGGGCGATTGTTGCCGTGTCCACCCACAAGGGCTGTGAACGCCTTGACCTGTTGGGCAGAAACCGGAACCGGCTGTTTGAGAACCAACCAGCGAACTCCCTCGGTGCAAGGAGGCGTCGTCAGAGAACCACTGAAACGATAATAATCCTTTTCTACAGGCAACATCTGCTGTGCAAAAAACCGAGTGGACAATGAGTGAGGACCATCCGCTTTGGCAGGGAGTTCCCCCCACAATCCTTCAAGGGCAATATTGGATTCCCCATTCTGCATCATCAGTGCAACTACCGCCAGATTTCCAGAAGCATCGGCATGGACAAAATGGGCTTCCATGTCGAAAAACCGACTATCGATCTGGTTTTCGGCGGGGGCGTGAAAATGGACCTGTTTAAGTTCAAAGGTGGTGTCGTCCACCCGAATGGCAGCGGTGCTGGGAGGAAAATTGACCTGGACAGTATGGCCGTTGTTAAGGATTTCCGTAGCCTGGGAATTATAGATAAACTCAATGGGCGGCAGATTGGCCTCGGTGAAATTTTTCAAGTTGATGGGAGATTGGTTGGCACCCTGGGAGCAAGTGCTATATTTGGGACTCAAAGATCCCCAATTTTCAGGTCCCGTTGCCCCCGCATAACCCCAGTGCGAGTTCAAGTGTTCAACGTCCTTTTCCTCGGCATTGGCAAGGGTAAAACCTCCAAATATCAACACAATTGCCGCAAAAAAAGATGTTCTGTTCATTCTGGATTCCTATCATGAATATGAACGCCAATAACACCAAAAATATTCTGTCCTTCAGGCAAAAAACAAAGTCAAGGCTGTGTGAGTTTTTCCGATACACGCCTTATTTGGACTTCATGACCCAAACGCCACTCCACGGGGTTTCGGGTGGATGGGCCAGCAATTCTCCACACCGCTGAATATACATCTCTACCAAGGAATCGGAAGGGTTGAGATTCAACGCCTCCTGAAAGCCGTGGACCGCCTTTTCAAATCGACCCGCCTGATAATGGTTGAACCCATTCTTGAAATGATTGACCGCCTCCATCAGGTTGGGAAAACTTTCTTCGGTATGATAATCCAATACCTCAAAGATGCTCACCGGTTTGGTTTTTCCCTTGACGACAACCTTGTCCACCTCACGAACGCGATAGGTGCCGCGCAGTTTTTTGTAGGTGTTTTCACTGATCAATATTTGCGCCGAATATTGTTTGCAGGCACTCTCCAATCGAGCCGCCAGATTGACCCCATCGCCGATCATGGTGTAGTCCATCCTTTTGGGCGAACCGATATTGCCTGAAACCACCGTATCGGTATTAAGCCCGATCCCCATTTTTACCGCCATTTTCCCTTCTCTGGCCCGTTTGACGTTGAACGAATTCAAAGCGTTGATCATGGCAATGGCTGCCCGAACCGCCCGGTCCTCATCGTCCCCCTTGGGGATGGGAAGACCAAAAGCGGCCATCATGGCATCGCCGATGAACTTATCCAGCATCCCCCCCTCTTCCTGAATGCAGTCCACCATCAGCGTAAAATATTCATTCAATAATTTTACCGTTCCCTGGGGACCCAACTCTTCCGTCAGGGTGGTAAAGCTGCGAATATCGGTGAAAACAACCGTGGCCACCACACTTTTCCCCCCCAGAAGATCTTCCTCTTCACCCATCAGTTGGGCCGCCAAACCCGGATCCATATAGCGCGACATGGTAGACTTCATCCGCTTTTCACTGGAAATATCTTCGATCATGATCAATATGCCCAGGTGCTTGTTGTCGCTGCTGACCAGGGGAAGAATGGTCAAATTGGCGGAAACTTTGCCTTTGGGAATGCGGATTTCCACATCCATCAGCACTTCTTCCCGCTGGGCCTTGGTCACATGATCCACCTTTTCCATGATCCAGGCATTGTCCACAAAAAATTCTTTGGCCGGTTTTTTCAACACCTCATCCAAGGTTACCTGCAATATTTTCTGACTGGCCGTGTTGGCCGTGGCGATGATCCCCTCGTCGTTGATGGTAATCACCCCGTTGGTCATGCTTTCCAATACGCTTTCATTGTAATTTTTCATTCTTTGAATATCTTCAAACAATTTGGCATTTTCCAAAGCAATGGCGACCTGGGCGGTAAAGGCTTTGAGGCGAGATTCATCTTCATGGTTGAAGGATCCCCCCTTTTTGTTGAGCATTTGAGTGACGCCAATGGTCCGTCCCTCTTTGTTGACCACGGGGATGCAAATGATGGAACGGGTAAAATAGCCGGTTTTTTTATCGAATGCGGGATTGAAACGTAAATCGGCGTAGGCGTAAGGAATGTTGATGGTTTCTCCAGAGGTAAAAACCGCTCCCGCAATCCCCACATGGTTGGGCAGGCGAATTTCACCGATGGAACCGCCCATGGCTACCCGGGAAAATAACTCATTGGTTTTTTCATCGTTGAGAAACAAAGTTCCCCGATCCGCTTGCAACAATCGCGTCGCTTCGCGAATCACCTTTTGCAGCAGGCTGTCGATTTCAATTTCCGAGGTGATGTCGGAAACCATTTCCAAAAATTCCATCTCCAGTTTGCGCGTGATTTCCATCCGTTCGATCTGCTGGGCATTTTCCAGTACGATAGCTGCCTGCTGCGTCATCGCCTCCAGGAGTTTGAGGTCATCCTCGGTGAAAGACCCTTCCCGTTTGTTAAGGCTTTGTACCACACCGATAACCACCCCCTTCGCCGTTCGGATGGGAGCGCACATAATGCTGCGGGTCACAAAACCGGTTTCTTTGTCTACTGAAGAATCAAACCGGTCATCCTGGTAGGCATCGTGGATGATGATCCCACGCCCTGCCTGGAAAACATGCCCGGCGATGCCCTGATTGTTGAGAATGCGGATTTCCCGGCGAATGTTACCCTGGGCGTAGCGGGTATACAGTTCCCCGGTCCGTACATCGTTGAGAAAAACCGAACCTCGTTCGGAATGGGTCTTTTCCGTCGTTAACTCAAGGATGGTTTTGAGCATTTCTTCCAGGGTTTCATTGGCAGCTACTTGCCTGGAAATGCTCAACAGCATTTCCATTTGCGACATGCGCTGCGCGATGGTCCCTGAGGGAGCCAGGGATGACTTCCCTGCATTTTTCTCCGCTTTGGCGTTCATACCCGGTGCTCCAGTTTTCCTCTCAAAGCAACAATCATTTCCTCCAGATGCTTGCGTTCACCCTGCGTGGTGCGCCGCAAATCATTGATCTCATCAAGATGCGATTGGCGCATGGTTTCCATTTCCTCGCGCATGGCTGAAATTGTCTTTTCCAGATAAATACCCTCCAATCGGGATTGGGACTGGACTTCCTGAAGGTGTTTTCCCTTTTGGTGGTTCAGTTCATCCATACGGTCTCTGAGTGTCATCACCGTTTCCTTGAGATGCGAAGACTCTTTTTGACTTTCTACTAAAATCTGCTGTACGGCGATTTTTTTTTCGTGGACCAGTTCATCCATGTTGTTGCGCAACGCGACGACCGCATTTTTAAGGTCTTCCGCTTCGCGCTGCCCCGCAACCACTGCCGCCTGGGTATTTTTACGCCCCTCATGTCCCATCTGTTCCATTTTATCGCGCACTGCTGCGATGGTTTGTTGCAGTTGCACAGCCTCCTGGTGCCCTCGGAAGACCGCGTCCTGAACAGCCTTGTTTTTATCAAACTGAACCTCATCCACCTTGTCGCGTAAAGCCTGGACCGTTTTTCTGAGCAGCTCGATCTCCTGATGTCCCTCCACGCGGGCTTCTTGAACTCGTTTTCTCATTTCAAAGCCCAGCTTATCCAGTTCATCGCGCAGTACGGATACGGTAGCCTGCAATTCCAAAACCTGTTGCTGACCCTCGACAATAGCGGCCTGGACCTCGCGTTTTTTTAAATGCGAACTTTCATCCAACTTGTCGCGCAAGGCACTGGCGGTCGCTTTGAGAAGTTCGATTTCCTGACGCCCATGGAGTTGTGCTTCCTGAACCTTTTTGCGTTTGTCGAAGTCCAGGCTTTCCATTTCCTGACGCAATACTTGAATGGCTTGTTGCAGTTGCCGGCTGTCGGTATCGGCGGACACGATGGCCGCCTGAACACTTTGGCGTTTTTCATAAGCCAAACGATCCAGTTCATCCCGCAATGCCGTCACGGTGGCTCGAAGCCGTTTGATCTCATCCTCCTTGGAGTGATGGGCTTCCTGAACCGCATTTTTTTTTTCGTAAGCCAATTGTTCGAGGGTATCCCGCATCGCCTGAACGGTTTCCCGAAGTTGGCGATTCTCGGTTTGAACATCGGCAAGAAGTGTGTCCACCGGATTCATCGGCATCCTTTCCTGGGTTTCCGGACCCACAGGAAATAACAGAACATGATGCCCTTCGGGCAAAAAAACAAAATCAAAACCCTGGGCTTGTGGGCTGCTGCCTCCAAACCTCCGCCGGGGGGGATGATCCCCCCCGGACCCCCGCAAAAATTTTTGCCAAACTTTGTTTTTCCGATACGTGAACATCATGCCCTTCGGGCAAGAACTAAAACTTTTAGGTGCTGCTCTAAATCTCGCTGGGGGGGGGGACGATCCCCCAGCCAAGCCATAGAAATGTTCAATTCTCCAATTTTTACCCCCCATAGTCAATCACCATCTCAAAAAAACAATTTTTCCACGCCATGCACTTGGCCCGGATCATTGTCATCACCGCCATGAGGCTTACAAGGTGCCGACGGACAACAGATTGGCGAAAATAGCAATAATTAAGAGTAAAATAAAGAGAAAATATGATACTGAACGTTAAACTTGAATTATTGGCACAATAAAATACATATAGATTTTAAAACATGGAAATTAAAAACAATTGAGGCAAAATATTTATTCATGATAGCGTGTATTGTAATCATTAAGTTGTGTGAAATTCTATTATGATTTCTATAAAGATGTTAAGACATGCAAAAATTTTTTATATAGAATTTATAAATAAAATGGGTAATCAACCGGCTTTGCCGGGGTAACAGTAAAAGTTTGACATTTCATGGAGTCCACCGAGACACTCCACACCGTGAGCCGCCAAGCACACGATAAAGGAGAATCCCGATGGACGAAGCGCAGAGCCTAAACCACTCCTCCAGATGGTAGTGCAAATACCATGTGGTGTTCATTCCGAAGGGGCGTCGCAAAGTTTTGTACACGCAGTTACGGTGTGTCTTTGGATAAGTATTCCGAACCCTGGCGCAGCACAAGGAAGGCTGGATGGAGGAGGGGTATTTGATGCCCGAACACCTGGTGGAAGTCAAAAGTCGTCTGACCACCGAGGATGTCCGTGATCATCTGAAACGGGTGCGCGAGTTCAAGGAATTCTATGAAGGCGAAGGTGGGGCACGGGTGATGGGTGCTGTGGCTGGCATCCTGATTGATAAAGATGTAGATACATTCGCCATGAACGAGGGGCTGTTCGTCATTGTCCAGTCTGGCGACAGCGTCAAGCTGGTCAATGACGGAAAGTTTGTACCACGTACTTGGTGAGCTGATGCGTTTTGCGCAAGGTTCCCTTCGGGTTGAGCCTTGCACGCAGACCTGGATGCGAATGCTCGGGGTTACTTCCCCGGCATATTTCCCTCCCCTCAACGGACCTCCTTGACCGAACTCTTTGGCGAAGGATTCGGCAAAGGTCTGACAGCCAATCCGGAATCCCGGACCACCGCTTCATCCCCATCACCTCCCGGAACCGAAACAATGTCGGCAACCCCCTTCCCGAATACCGCCGGACCAACCAGGAAATCCTCCCCCAAAGAATTCATCCCCTTCCTGCGTTCATGAACATCTCCACCGACAAGCCACTGTCCCCGCAAAACTTCCGGAGACTGCTGAAAGGCATCCAGCAAAGCCCTTCTGCGTTTGGACAAATCAACAACCTCTTGCACCATTGTCTCATCCGTGCCTTTTTCCTTCTCAACCGATGGCACTGCCGATGTTCCAAGATTTGCCGCCGCACCGGACGACCCGGATATCGCCAAAAATGGCAGCAAAGATTTTCGCACCCCCACCACCACCGGATCATCCTTCCCCAAAGCAGATTCCAAGAGTTGCAATGAACGGGAAAACAAGGCTACCGCACGCTGTTTGTTGCCTCCCTGATGCACAATAACCCCCATGCTGGCCAACCAATTGGCCAAACCAACGGCATCCCCTGCAAAAAAAGTTGTCGCCGCCGCCTCGGCTGCGGCAAAATACCGATCCGCTTCCTCCTGCCTGTCCTGACGCCAAAACAAATCACCCAGGATGGTCAAAATGAAGGCCCGTTGGGGATGGTCAAGTTGCTGAAGGTTTTGCACCAACGCCAAAGCCCGTTTCAAATACGCCTCAGCCCGATCCCTTTGTTCAAGCTCCAGTTCCACCATGCCAAGATCGGTCAAAGGTTTAATCAGGGCGGCATGATTTTCTCCATGTTTTTCCACCATGACAGCCACAATTTTTTCCAACATTGCACGGGCCTGAGACTGTTGGCCACCACGCAGATAACCTTCTGCCAACCGCCCCAAAAGATGTATCCGGTTTTTGAAAGGCCAAGGCGGGAGGACACGTTCCAAAAGAGTCAGTCCCCGCTCCATGTCCCCAATTCCCTCCGCAAACCTGCCCATGCGCGTCCGATTCCAACCCCTTTCGCTCAAGATTTCGGCGACATGGACATCATCAGAGCCAAACTGGGCGGTGCCATGCGCCAAGGCGGCACCAAACGCCACCTCCGCCTCTTCCTTTCGCTCCAAAGACGACAAAGCCCTGGCTCGAAGTACCATCGCCTCAATCCAACGCGGATGATCCGGCCACAGGCTGTCACCAAAGACTGGTAACACCGTATCCATCAGACGCAAAGCTTCGTTGGCCGGTTCGGGCCGCAACAAGGCCAGTTGGGCCAGATTGAAACGTGCCATGGCCGTTTCAAAATGCCTTTCCCCCACCACCCGAAGCAAATCTTTTTCAATTTTTGCAAAAGCTTGCCGTGCTTCTTCCATGCGATTTGCCAACACCAGCAACCGTGCCCATCGGTTTCGTGCACGAAACACCTGCGCATGATCCCCCCCTTTAAGGGTGGACAATTTGTAAACCAACCTTTCCTGATAACGAACGGCCTCGCCGAACCGCCCCGCCCCTTCCAGATAACCCACCATCCGCGACAAAAAAGGCAACGCCGATGGGACCGAAAATTCCGCCCCCCCAGCCCGACCCGAAGCCCCCAACAACACCCCCACCAAGAAAAATGTAAAAACCCAGGTGCGGGAAGTGACCTTGTGGCCATCCATGTCCAAGTCATTTCTCCGCATCGTTTTCCCGGGCATGCCGAACCATATACATGGCTTGGAGCACGACAAAAACCAACGTCAACCCCAACAGGCCAAACAGTTTAAAACGTACCCAGATTTCTTCACTGAAATACCGGGCGACAAAAAGATTGAGTCCTCCCGTCAACAGGAAAAACACCGTCCAACTTAGATTGAGCCGCACCCATATCGCATCCGGTAAGATCACCTTGTCTTCCAGCAAGCGTCGGATTATCACCTTGCCCCCCCCCACAAAATGACTTCCCATGAACACCACCGCCAGAACCCATTGAAGGATGGTCGGCTTCCATTGAATGAAAAGTGGGTTTTTGGTCAACACCGTGGCACTGCCAAACACCATGACCAAAGCCAGTGCCAACAGTCGGGTACGCTCCAGTTTGCGTTTGATCAACCATTCCACCAAGGATTGAATCGCCATGGAAAACATCAACGCCATGGTGGCGGTTACCATATCGGTCCATTGGTAAACCAGGAAAAATATTAAAACTGGAATAAATTCAAAAAGTTGTGACATTATAACGTCCTCCGACACCCGGCATGAACAAGAGTCATCCCCATTCCGGATTCAATGGAAACCTGGAATCCCCACTTTTTTTCACACTCCGCCAGCATCGTAAGCCCCCCTCCCCTTTAATTCAAACAATTCAAAAAAAAAGAAAGTACTTGTCATCGCAATTCATTTTCAACACGGTGTCAGGCAAGGTACCATCCATGTTGCATGCGATCATCAAATGGACGTTTTTGAGTTGAATCACCAAGGCCGTCCACTCTACCATGGGTCGCAAAAAAAATCGCAGTTCCTGGTCGGACGCGGTTTATTTTGAGTGACCTAGCCCTTAATTTGAAAAGGTTTTTCTTGAATGTCTGCACCCGACGAAAAAAAACAGACCGACTTCATACGCACCATCATTGCTCAAGACTTGGCTCGAAACCTGAATGATGGACGCGTGGTCACACGTTTTCCCCCCGAACCGAACGGCACCCTGCATATCGGTCATGCCAAATCGATCTGCCTGAATTTTGGTGTCGCCAGTCAGTACCCCAGCGGTCGTTGTCATCTGCGATTTGATGATACCAACCCGGAGAAGGAAGAAATCGCCTATATACAATCCATCAAGGAGGACGTGCGCTGGCTGGGATTCGACTGGGGGGATCATCTTTACTTTGCCTCCGATTATTTTCAACGCCTCTATGAACTGGCCGAGGTGCTTATTAAAAAGGGCAAAGCTTATGTCTGTAGCCTGTCCGCCGACGAAATGCGCGATTATCGCGGTACCCTGACCGAGCCTGGCAGGCAAAGCCCTGGCCGAAGTCGGGAGGTCAGCGAAAATCTCACCCTGTTTCAGGCCATGCGTGCCGGCCAATTTGCCGACGGCACGCATACCCTGCGGGCTAAAATTTCCATGGTCTCCCCTAATATCAACATGCGCGATCCGACGCTTTATCGCATCCGCCGGGTGCACCACCATCAAACGGGAGACCAGTGGTGCATCTATCCCACCTACGATTACACCCACTGTATTTCCGATGCCCTGGAGGGGATCACCCATTCGCTGTGTACCCTTGAATTTGAAGATCATCGTCCCCTCTATGACTGGATTCTAGACCAACTTCAAGAAGAACTCGCCTGCCATCCACAGCAGATTGAATTTTCGCGTTTGGAACTTGAATTCACCGTCATGAGCAAACGCATGCTCACCACCCTGGTGACAGGTAACCATGTTTGCGGATGGGATGACCCCCGTCTTCCCACGATCGCCGGACTGCGGCGGCGTGGGTATTCCCCCCAATCCATCCGCAATTTTTGTCGTTTGATCGGCATTACCAAAGCACCCAACCATGTTGAAATGGCCCTGCTGGAAAATTGTCTGCGTGAAGATCTGGAGGTCAACGCCCCCAGAGCCATGGCCGTTTTAAATCCCCTCCGCATCATCCTCGATAACCTTCCCGAAGATTATCTGGAGGAAATCGTCGTCGCCAATCATTCGCAAAACGAAGCCCTCGGAACCCGAACCCTGGTGCTGACCCGAGAACTGTTCATCGAGCGCGAAGACTTTGAAGAGACGCCCCCCAAAGGTTTCAAACGTTTGATCCCCGACGGCGAGGTCCGACTGCGCCATGCCTATGTCATTCGCTGTCAAGGGGTGTTACGAAATCCAAAAACTCAAGCCATCGAAAGCCTTCGGTGCACTGTTGACACCGAAACCATGAACAAGGCTCCCGAAGGTCGCAAGGTCAAAGGGGTGATTCACTGGGTCTCGGCCCAACGTCATTGCAAAGCTGAAATACGGTTGTACGACCGTTTGTTCAACGTGCCCCAGCCCGCCGACAACAAGGCTGGCGGGACTTTTCTGGACCACCTGAATCCCGAATCATTACAAATTCTGGAGGATCGACCCGTCGAAGAAAGTTTGGCGGCGGCGCAACTGGGACAACATTTTCAGTTTGAACGGTTGGGCTATTTTTCTCCCGACATCCACGATTCCACGCCTGGAAAACCGGTTTTCAACCGCAGTGTTTCCCTGCGCGATAGTTGGGCCAAAGTTGAAAAAAAAATATAACCATTCAGCACCCCCTCTTTTCCTTTGAATGGTTTCAGGGTTCGATAAAGAGCATGAGGTTCTCGCCATGGCACCTTCACGGTGCCAAAAACCGCCGCCGCAATGCTTCACGGTTGAGCTGCAACCATTGCATGCCAAGAATGACCGAAGCGGCATTAATTTCCCCTCGGACCATCATGTCCAACACTTCTTGGAATGGCAGGCATAATGTACGAATATCCTCCTCTTCTTCCCGAACTCCTGTCGCCGATGGAGGTATTTTGCTGTCAAAGATTCCCAAAAACAAATGGATACGTTCCGTTGTGCCACTTGGACTGATGTAAAATGTATTGACATGTTCCAAGACCGAAGGAGACCAACCGGTTTCTTCCCGAACTTCTTTCAGTGCTACCGCTTTGACATCGGCATGTCCCTGGCAGGATCCCGCCGCCAGTTCAATCACCCAGCCTTTGTTTTCCCGCAAATGTGCGCCAATACGAAACTGTTGCACCAAACCGACATAATCTTTGAGTGGATCGTAGAGGATGATCGCCACCCCTTCGCCTCGTTCCAAGGCTTCAAGGGCGATGGTTCCACTCATCTGGCCATCAAAGCGGCGATAGCGTAGCAATACCTTGAAAAGGCGAAAGAATCCCCGATACATTTCCTTGGTTTCAATGATTTCAACGTCCATGACATCCTCATTTTTTTAAACCGCATTTTTTTGTTTGGGGCTTTGCCCCGCTCCCTGGCCAGCTTGAAACTGCATATCCCAAGCCTGACGCCATGACAACGACTAATCTTACGGCACGACAAATGCATTATATTTTCCAAGGCGCATTAAGGCGGTCCAAAGGCCGACAGATTAAAGAGTCATGGACCAGGAACCGATAGAAAGGATATGGGCCAGTTCATTTGCCTGTGGTATCGCAACCGACAGGTTCCCTCGTCCGGTTTCCGCACTCGGGAGCTACGGTTGGACCAGAACCATGGCACGATCCGGCACCGGCGGACCTTCCCGCCAGCCCCACTGCGGGGCGACTTCGCCTTTTGAAACGAGGTTCCTGGATCCATCTTTTGGTGCGTGTGACGTTCAATACAATTATTGAAAGTAAGAGATGATTGACAAGCCTCATCTCCGTTGCCTCGTCCCCACCTTCGGATCCCGTGCTTTTTTCTGGCCATACATAACGCAACGCGTTATCATGGGCCGATGATCAAGAGCTTTCGTTGCAAGGATACTGAGAGAGTGTTTCGTGGGCAGGCGGCGAAGCGGTTTCCCCAGAACCTTCTGAAGCGGGCCAAGATGCGCCTGGACCGAATCGACGCGGCTTTCGTACTTGATGACCTGCGTGTGCCTCCCTCGCACCACCTGGAGGTTTTGCAAGGAGATCGTCTGGGGCAGCTCAGCATCCGCATCAACGACCAGTGGCGCATTTGTTTTGCCTGGTCGGACGGCAGCGCACACGCCGTGGAGATCGTGGATTACCATTGAGGAAATAGACCATGAACGACATTCCGCCCATCCATCCCGGAGAACACCTCGCCGAGTTTCTGGAAGAGTTCCACATTTCCCAATACCGCTTGGCCAAGGAGATCAGCGTACCGCCGCGACGGGTGAACGAGATTGTCCACGGCAAACGCAGCATTTCCGCTGACACAGCCTTGCGTCTCGGTCGCTTCTTTGGGACAACCCCTGAATTCTGGATGAACCTGCAATCCCGTTATGCCCTGGAGTCGGAGCGAGAGCGTTTGGCAAGCGAATTGATCCAGATCCATTCCGTCCAGGAAATCAGCCAGGTCGCTTTAATGGATTGTCTGAAGCGTTCTGATGTTGCATCGGTGACCTTCATCACCTCATCCAACATATAATCCGCTTTTGCCGGCGCATCATTCCATCCAGCGCAGGGAGAATGAAGGGGATGCCCATTTTATTTTTTCCCGCAGGGCATGATGTTTAACCCAAATTCATCTGGTCGAGGAGACGGTAGAAGGTTCGGCGGCTGATTCCCAGCACCCGGGCCGCTTCGGTCTTGTTCCAGCGGGTTTGTTCCAGGGCGCGGAGGAGATCGTCCGCTTCGGGGCGGCGTTTTTTGAGTTTTTGTCCCAGAATTCGATGGGCGTCCCTGACTTCGGAGGAAAGGTCGATCACGGCACGATTTTGAACCGGGGATGCGTGCTCCAACCGTTCTTCCTTGAATCGGTCCAACGGCAGATGGGAGGTGAACAGGGTGGTGCCGCTGCACAGCAGACAGGCGTGTTCCAGGGTGTTTTCCAATTCGCGTACGTTGCCCGGCCAGGAATGATTGAGAAAACGCCGCAAAACCCCGCCTGACATTTTGTCGATCCTCTTCTTGAATACAGAATTGAACTTTTCCATAAAATGTTGCACCAGCATGGGAATGTCCTCCCGTCGTTGCCTTAAGGGGGGAAGGTGAAGGTTGACGACGTTGAGGCGATGGTACAGGTCTTCCCGAAAGGTTCCGGTGCGTACTTTTTGTTGCAAATCCTGGTTGGTGGCGACGATCAGACGAAATTTTACCTGGATGGGGGTGGAATCGCCAACCCGCTCAAATTCCCGTTCCTGGATCACGCGCAGCAACTGAAGCTGCATCCGTGGCGAGATGTCGCCGATCTCATCCAAAAACAGTGTTCCAGAATGGGCCCGTTCAAATCGGCCAATCCTGTCCTTGAGTGCCCCAGTGAAAGCCCCCTTGACGTGACCGAACAGTTCGCTTTCCAACAGTTGTTCCGACAGGGCGGAGCAGTTGACCTTGACCATGGGGACCGAGTTCCAGTCGGGCCGCTGGCGATGGATCGCCTCCGCAACCAGTTCTTTGCCGGTGCCACTTTCACCCGAGATAAGTACCGTCGTATTGACCGTGCCCAGGTGTTCGATCAGGTCATACAATTGGAGCATTTTCGGACTCTTGCCGATTAGGCGGTGAAGCTGATGGCGTGTTTCGAGCGATTGCTCCAGAGTGACCAAATAAGTTTGATTGTGAACCACCAGAACACAGCCATGCACCGTGCCGTCTCCGTGCAATACCGGGGTGACGGTGATCGCGTTGATCTGAATCGGTCCCTGAGCCATGACGCATTCCAGACGATCCATGTGGCATGGGGTTGCCGAAGCGAGAGTTTTGCGGACCGCTGCAACACAACCGCCACTACATTTGTTAAGTTGCTCGTGAAAGGGGGTCCCGGTGGCCTGGGCAGGGTCGATCCGGCAGATGCTCCAGGCCGACGGGTTGAGTTCCTGGAGGGTGCCGGTGGCATCGATCAGGAACAGGGCATCGCGGACACTGCCGAACAAGGCATGGAGATTTCTTTGTACCCGCAGGTGTTCCTGGCGCAAAAAATGGTGTTCGAGTGCCTGTTGCGTCACTTTTTCCAGGGGGGCGAGACGGATGGGTTTGGTCAGATAATCAAAAGCCCCCAACCGCAAGGCCTCGGTGGCACTTTGCAGGGTGGGAAAACCGGTGATCATGATGACGGGACATTCAAGATTCCGGCTCTTGATTTCATGTAACAGCGCGATGCCATCCTGCCCCCCCAGCATGATGTCGGAAAAGATCAGGTCGAACCGTTGCGTGGTCAACCGATCCATGGCGGCCTGGAAGGTGTCGGCACCGGTGGTCCGATGTCCCATGCTGGTGAGAAATTGTTCCAGCAGCAGACGCATCGAGGCGTCATCGTCGATGATCAGCACGTTGCCGGATTTGCGCGGTGGGGCGAATGGCGACGTAGCGGGAACAGTCATCGAAGGATTTCCTGAATCGTTGCCACCAACGTCGATTGCACGAACGGTTTGGACAGCCGCCGCCGTATGCCCGCTTCCGCCATTTCCTCCAGCAGGTCGAGGTCTCCCCGGCCCGACATCAGCACAACCGGAAAACCGGGGCGTATCTGCTGAAACCGCCGGGCCAGTTGGATGCCGGTCAATTCCGGCATGGTCTGATTGGTCAACAACAGATCAAAGGCATCTCTGCGTTCGAGAAAACGGCGCCAGCCATCCCGACTGCTGGTGGTTCCCGTAACCGTGTAGCCTATGGGGGTCAGCTGCGATTTGCACAGATACACCAGGTCCAAGTCATCATCGACGATCAGTACATGTCCCCTTTGCGGTGTTCCGGTGTCGGATACCGTGTCTGCGAATGCCGAACCGGTGCCATTGGTCGCAGTGGTCCGGGGAAGCCGGACGTGAAACAGGCTTCCGGTCTCCGGGATGCTGCGTGCCGTAATGTTTCCCCCCAGGTTTTGCACAATCCCATGGACAACGGATAACCCCAGACCGACCCCTTCGCCCAGACGGGTGGTGAAGAACGGATCAAACATGCGTGATACGGTGGCCTCGTCCATTCCTTGTCCCTCGTCTTCGACCATGAGGTCCACCGCATTGCCTTCAGGATCGTTGCTGAGCCGGATGGCCAGAGTGCCGTTTTTCCCCTTCATGGCATGGACGGCGTTGGTGAACAGATTCATGATGATTTGCTGAATCTGAACCGGTTGGCACAAAACGGGTCCCGCCGTTCGGTCAAGGTCCACCATCAAGGTGATACCGGAGGGGAGATGGGGGGTGAGCAGTTTGAGTGCTTCCTTGATGATCGGGGTCACCGCAACCGGTTCCATGGGGATCGGCCCCGATTCCCGGCTGAAAACCAGAATTTGTCGCACCAGTTCTGCTGCCCGCAATCCCGCTTCCAGGACAACCTCCAGGTGATTCTTGACCAGGGGTTGCCCCTCCACCGACCGCAACGCCATTTCGGTAAAGCCGATGATACTGGCAAGAATGTTGTTGAAATCATGGGCAATGCCACCTGCAAGAATGCCGATAGCCTCCAATTTGCGTTCCCGCGCCAAATGGCGTTCCAGGAGACGGTGTTTTTCCTCTGCCAGTTTTTGTTCGGTGATGTCGGTGGCGACCCCGGCCATTCGACAGACCCGTCCCGAAGGATCGCGGACAGGATAGGCCCGGTCGCGAATCCAACGCAGGGTGCCATCACGACGGACAATGCGGTATTCCAGCTCAAGGGTGGTCGTCTGCCGTTCGCCTAAGGCCGTTTCGACCCGTGGACGGTCCTCGGGATGGATCGCCTGAAAACGGGATGGGGGATGGCGATACAGTTCGGCGACGGCACGGTCCCAGACGGTTTCATAGGCGGGGCTGACATACAAAATCTGTTCCGCTTCAAGGTCGAACAGCCAGAAGACTTCGTTGATATTTTCTGCCAATTGGCGAAACTTTTCCTCGCTCTCCACCAGGGCATGGGAGCGAACGTTCACCATCTCCTCCAGTTTGAGTTGCTGCCGTCGCAGGGTGTCTTCGGTCTCCTTGCCGCGCAGGATGACATGGATCTTGGCGATCAACTCCTGGGCGTCGATGGGTTTGGAGATAAAATCCTTGGCTCCCGCTTCGAGGGCACGAGTTCGGATTTCGGCGGTGGAATCATGGGCGGTGATGAGAAGAATAGGAATAGTAGCGGTCCGGGGATCCTCTCTGAACCGGCGGCACATTTCGATGCCATCCATGCCGGGCATGCGCAGATCAATCAACGCCCCGTCCAACGGGGTTCGCTGCGCGATGGCCAGACCCTGGGAAGCCGAAAAAGCTTCGAACAAATCGCAGCCGGGAATCAACGCGTCGATCAACTCCCTCAGGACAAACAAATTGTCCGGCTTGTCATCGACCAAGAGAAGTCGGGGGGCATGTTTGCCTGCCTCAGTCATGTTGGGAGGGCAACCATTTGTTCATGAGGGTGGACAGGCGGATCAGATCGATGGGTTTGGAAATATAATCATCACACCCTGCGGCAAGCATCCGTTCCTGGTCGCCCTTCATGGCACTGGCGGTGACGGCGATGACGGGAATCCCCATAATGGTGGGGTCCGTCTTGATCGAACGGGTGGCATCGAAACCGTTCATGATGGGCAGTTGCATGTCCATCAACACCAGGCTTGGTTTGCAGGAGCGGGTTTTGTCGATGGCCTCCCTGCCGTCACCGGCGGTGATGTAGCGATGTCCCAGATCGTCGAGAATGGCGGTCAAGGCGAGCAGGTTGTCGGGTTTGTCCTCCACGATCAGGACCGGAGGTCTTGCAAGGTGGGGGACGGTGGGGGGCGGTGCGACGGCGGTTTTTGGGGCCGCCAGAAGATTGCGAATGCAGGTGAGAAGTTGATCGCGGTTCAACCGTCCCTTTTGAATCAATTCCAGGACGCGATTGCGGAGCAACATCCCCCGTTCCTCGGTATTCAACTCCTTGGCAGTCAGGACCAGAATCGGAAGATCCGCGGTACGGGATTGGGCGCGCAGGTGGTGGACCACCTGGAAACCATCCATTCCTGGCATCATCAGGTCCAGGATGACCAGATCGGGAATTTCTCCCTGGTCGAGCGCGGCCAACGCTTCCATCCCGCCGGAGGTTTCAATGACCTCATGGCCGGTATCCTCCAGGACGGAACGAATCTGCAATCGGGCAACTTCATTGTCATCCACGACCAGGATGCGCGGGGCGGGGCATACGGGTGCAACGGCACGGTGATCCTTGACGACAACGATGGCGTCCTGGTGCCGGATGGGAAGGATCAGGGTGAAGGTACTTCCGTGCCCTGGGGTGCTTTGAACCTGGATCTGGCCACCGATCATGTCGGCCAATTTGCGGCTGATGGTCAACCCCAACCCCGTCCCCTCGTGATGGCGACTGGCGGAACCATCTACCTGGGTGAAGGCGTCGAAGATCGATCCCAGATGTTGCGGAGCGATCCCGGGGCCGCTGTCGTGGACCCAGAAGATCAACTGTCCCCCATCCTGGCTTAGACCGAGTTCCACTATTCCCTTGGGGGTGAACTTGATGGCGTTGGACAGAAGGTTCAACAGAATTTGCCGTACCTTGTCCTCGTCACAGTGGAGAGTGGGGACCGGTTGGCTGTGCAAGTTCAGGGTCAACCCCTTGGCCTCGGCCAGGGGCCGAACAGTCTCCACGACCCGTGACACCGTGACGGCGGGATCCATGTCGATGGGAGTCAACTCCATTTGACCTGATTCAATCTTCGATAAATCCAGAATGTCGTTGATCAGATTCAAGAGTTGACGCCCGTTGCGTTCGATGACCTCCAGATATTCACGTTCCTTGGCGGGATTCTTTCCAACCCCTCTGCTGATCATCAACTGTGACAGGGTCAAGACACTGTTCAACGGGGTGCGCAATTCATGGCTCATGTTGGAAAGAAATTCCGATTTGAGACGGTCCGCCTTTTCCACCTGTCCCTGTTTGAGTTCGAGTTCCCGCGCCTGCTGGCGCAATTCCTCGGTTTGATGGTGCAGTTCCGTAGTCTGCTGGCGCAATTGCCGCGATTGGGCCTGCAATTCCTGATTGCTGGCCTCCAGTTCCTGATTGCTCTGTCGCAGATTTTCCGCCATCCGCTCCGTCCGGGCATGGGACAAGGCGTCAGCCAGTGCCATGCTGAACAAACTTTGACCCACCTTGAGAAATTCGGTTACTTCATGCGACATCGCCTCAAAACTGGCCAGGACCAGCACCCCCAGAATCCGTTCCTGGAAAATCAGCGGAAGGTGCATGATGGTCCGAGGAATGCCGTCACCGGCGATGGTTGGATGGATGAAGGGGGTGTCGGGCGGGATGTGTTCCAGGATATAGGGGCTTTTGCGTTGAATGGCGCGTCCGACGCCCCCCTCCTGGTCGCGGATGTATTCCTGCAGGAGATCCCGCCGGGCCATGCCGACGGCATGGGCCAGGCTGAACTGTGACTCGTTTTCTTCATCCCGGATGTAAATTGCCCCCACCTGGCTTCGGGTATCGGTCAACAGGGTATCCAGCCCCAGAGTGAGGAGATCCTTCAGGCTGCGGGCCGAAACCAGAACCCGGGAAAGCCCCAATATTTTTTCCTGGATTTCCTGGTGTTGCGCCTGTTGTGCCAAGGCACTGTTGAGCTGTTGCGTCTGTTCGGCCAGGTGGCCCATGGTACGCTGTACGGTATCGGCCATCCGATCGAATGTATGGGAAAGAAGGCCGATCTCATTGCGTTCGTGCAATCGGGAGCGAACCTCCATGTCGCCTTGGGAAAAACGTTCCGCCACCTGACTCAACCGGATAATGGGGCGGCTCAACCGGGCCGACATCCACCAGGACAGAGTAAAGAGCAGCAACAGGGCGATGGTACTGATAATCAGGACAATCCTGATTTCATAGTTCAAAAATCCCAACATTTCCTCACGATCCATCTGCACGACGAACCCCCACTCCTGATCTTGTACGAAGGGGAGATGGCGGTAAGCGGCGAGGACCGGTCGTCCGCGATAATCCAGGCTGTCCATCGTTCCCTCCTTTCCGGAAACGGCCAGAAGGGCGGGGGCGGTCTGGAGTCGATAGTGCAGAGGTCGGGCGGTACTGCCATCGGGGAGGGGGTGTTTGAGGCGCGTGAGGATGGCCAGATTTTTGTCGAACAGGAAGGCTTCCCCCTGTTCTCCCAATCCATCACCGGTATGCATCAGGGGACCGAACAATGATTCGGGGTTTGCCGTCAACACCACCAGGGCAACAGCCTGTCCCTCTTCGGAGATGATGGGATGGACGAAGTGCAGGAGCGCATTTGCATGGCTGGCATCCCAGGTTAAGTAGACGCTGACCGCCTCCTTCAGGCGGGGAGTCGTCTTGAGCCATTCATGATCGGTCCGGTCTTGAATGTCCTGATCGCTGGTGGTGATAAGCAGGGTGCCATCCCGGGGGTCAGCGATTTTGATCTCCTGGTAGATGGCATAGGTTCGCTGCACCAGCCGAAGCATCTCCAAAACTTCCCGGAAGGGGGCAGACCGATCCCGGGCCGGTCCCGGAACCGGATCGGAATCGGGAAATGAATGTTCCCTTGCATGCTCGGCCCGGAGTTGGGGAAGGTTATGGATCAGGAGGGGGGTGTGGGCAATGATGCGGGCATCCCCCTTTCGCTCTTCCAGCCAGCGCAACAACCGTTCCTTCTTGGTGTCGGCGATCAGATCCAGATAGCGAAATCCCTGTTCGATTTCAATGCCCTGAAATCCATGCCATTCGGTCATGGGAATTCCGGAAATGCTTACGAATTCCAGAAGCAATACGATGGGAATAAACAGAATGACGAACCCGAGGATCATCTGGGAGCGGATGCTGTGGAAGCCCCTGGGGTGCGGAAGGGGGTGTGGTTCAGCAGACTCTTTGCGATGACCCGATGTGCTCACTGGTCGTTCATCCCGTTCTGAGGATTTCTGGATCGGCTTCGACGTTTGCGATAAATCCGGTTGTGCCGGTCCAGCGGGAGGAACAGCGATTCCATTTCATGATGGATGTGTTCCGCCTCGCCGAGGACCAGAAATCCCTCGTCATCCAATGAAGCATGGAATTTTCGGAGAATCATTTCCTGACTCATTTGGGAAAAATAGATCAACACATTGCGACACAGGATGAGGTCGAAAGTGCCGAAGATGCTGTCGGCAGGGGTGGCGTTTCCGGGGGCAGTCAGATCGTGATGGGAGAACAGCACCATGTCACGGATGGTGTCGCAGACCTGGAACCGACCCTCCAGTTCGGTGAAATACCGGCGAAACACACCCAGTTTGACCGTATCGAGCCGTTCCCTGGAATAGCCCCCCCTGCGGGCAAACTCCAGGGTATCGGAATGAATGTCGGTGGCGAAGATATGACAGGCGCAGCCCTGGGTCCGCCCCTGGACTTGGTCGTGAATCAACATGGCGATCGAATAGGCCTCCTCGCCGGAGCAACATCCGGCACTCCAGACGCGGATCTCTTTTTTTCCCAAGCGTTTTTTACGGTCGATGATCTCGGGCAGAACCTGTTGATCGATCAATTCGAAAACGATGGGGTTGCGGAAGAAGGCACTGACCTCGACCGCCATGAGTTTGATCAGGTGCTGACATTCCCCGGGATCATCGATCAGGCCATCAAGGTAGTCCCGCAAACCAAAACGGCTGATTTCGGCAATCCGTTCCGCGAGGCGGCGACGCAGCAGGTCGGGGTCATACTGTCCCAGATCGCAGCGTGTGGTCGCGCGCACCCGGTCGATAATGGCTACCAACCAGTGGTCGTGGGTTGTCGGAGACGGATCCATTCAAAGTCCTGTCGGGTTCTCGATCATGATCTGACACCTGCATGGTATGCCAAACGTGGCGGTTCAGGAATGTTTTTTTTGCCGACAACCCCGACATTGTGTCATTGACTCTGGGATAATTACACGTTTGGCACATATGGCATGTGTCAAACGTGTAATTTTACCATTCTTGGAATCCTGCCATTTTCTGAATTCGTCGAAAATAAGCAATAACTCCAATATTAAACATATTAATATAGTATATTTATTGCTTTGGCATGTCTTCTGCTATGTACAACTAACAAAGATGGGTATGGCGGCGGCGGCAATGCTCGGTCTGGGGGAGGTAAGGGCGGAGAATGCCCAGCGTTCGGCAGGGCAAAGCCGTGGTGTCCATTGGCTCAAGGCGAGCGGAGTTCATGGCAAAGGGCATTGATGGGGGTGTTGGGGCGATTTTTCTATTGAAGGAAAAAAATGATGAATATTCTAGAAAGCATGAAGCTGCGCACGCAAATTTTGGGGCTGGTTGTGGTGTTGGTCGTGTTGATGACCGGTCTAGCCAGCTATGGGATTGTGCAGCTGGGGGTGATCGGTGGGGAAATCAAGGGGGTGGCGGAGCTGGACATGCCCATGACGAAGATCATTTCAAAAATTACCACGCACCAGCTGGAGCAATCGATTTTGTTTGAACGGGCGTTCCGTCATGGGGAGGGGATGAGCGCGAGCAAGCGTGCTGCCGAAGGGTTCGAGCATTCCAAAAAAGAGTTTGTTGCATTGAGCCTCCAGGTGGACAAGGAGATCAAGGAGGGGGAGACCCTGGTCGAGGAGGCCATCAGGGCGGCGCACTCTGCCGATGAACGGAAGGAATTCGAGGAAATTGCGGCGCATTTGAAGAAGATCGAGGCAGAGCATGCTAGTTTTGAAAAACATGCCGAGCATGTGTTTGAATTGTTGCAGCATGGGTCGATCCATGAAGCCCACGCAGCGGGCGAAGCCATCGAAAAAGAGGAAGAGGAACTGAACAAGGAGTTGGACGCGTTCATCGTCAAGGTAGAAGAGTTTACCGGGCAGGCGATGCTACATGCAGAACATACCGAAGAGGCCGCGTTTGGCATGATGACGACCTTGACCATCGTCGGAACGGTATTGGGCCTTCTGATCGGCATCATGGTGGTTCGGTCGATTCTTCGCCTGTTGGGGTGTGAGCCTTTTCAGATTCGCCGCATGGCTTCGTTGATGGGAAGTGGTGATATTTCAAATAATATCAATGCAGTTTGTTCGCGGGACAGTGCGACGGGCGTTTTGGCCGACATGCTGACTATGGCCGTCAATCTGCGGCGGATTGTCACCGAAGTCAGAACCGTTTCGGACAACGTAACAGCGGGGAGCCACGAGTTGAACGAGGCGGCGCAGAGGTTGGCCCAGGGGGCGACCGAACAGGCGGCCTCGGTTGAAGAGACCTCTTCTGCCGTGGAGGAGATGTCTTCTAACATTCAAAACACCACCGACAACGCCCAGCAGACTGAAAAGCTCTCGTCCCGTGCTGCCAAGGATGCGAGTGAGGGGGGGAAGGCGGTGGAAGAGGCGGTGGTTGCCATGAAGGAGATCGCCTCCAAAATTTCCATCATCGAGGAGATTGCCCGGCAGACCAACCTGTTGGCGTTGAACGCCGCCATCGAGGCGGCGCGGGCGGGGGAGCACGGCAAGGGATTCGCGGTGGTTGCCGCCGAGGTGCGCAAACTGGCGGAACGCAGTCAGATTGCTGCGGGCGAGATCAGCCAGCTTTCCGCTTCCAGCGTGCAGGTGGCGGAGCGGGCCGGGGGGATCATCAACACCCTGGTCCCCGATATTCAGAAGACTTCGGAACTGGTGCAGGAAATTTCCAGCGCCAGTAGCGAACAGAATACGGGGTCGAGCCAGATCAACCAGGCGATTCAAAAGTTGGATCAGGTGATTCAAAACAACGCCGGGGCATCGGAGGAGATGGCGGCAACGGCGGAAGAACTTTCCGCCCAGGCGGAAAGTTTGCAACGGATGATGAAATTCTTCAAGCTCGACAATGCTGCTTCCAAGACCCCGTCACGGAAGGGCGTTTCAGGGAAGACGGTTTCCCAGAAGGATCGTCCGTCGGCTCGCAGGATTGCCCCTCCCACGACGACGCTACCTGCCGTCACCCAGGACAAGGGGCAGACCGACGATGAATTTGAAAGTTTTTAGGCACAGGGCCGGGCTTGATGGATCCGGAGTGAGATAATGATTACGAGGGTTAAGGGGGAATGACCCCCCCTTGACCTTCGTAAAGGGTTCACGTATCGGAAAAACAAAGTTTGGCAAAAATTTTTGCGGGGGTCCGGGGGGTGTGTCCGAGAGGTTCCAATATTCAAATTGACTGAAAGGTGTCAATCC
>JACSDG010000216.1 GCA_015660855.1 Magnetococcales bacterium | reverse complement strand
GAAAGACACCGCGCCTGTGCTCTACTCTACGGATCATCCCCCCCGGTGGGGGTTTGGGGGCGAAGCCCCCAAGGTTTTGCTTTTGAATTAAAACAAAAAGATTCATTGCTTATGGGGGTCTGGGGGCGAAGCCCCCAGGGGTTTGGTTCTTGTCCGAAGAGCATCATGTGCCAGGGGGGCTGAATGGTTACGAGGGAACGGTTACGGCGGACCGTGGAGCGAATGGCCTTTGGAATTAAAAAAGCCATTAAGAAAAAAACTTTGTCTGTAAGATCAGGTTGGGGTACAAAATGATGTGTGGACGTTTGTGAACTTCCATGAGGATTCCCGTTGGGACAGATCGATTTTCCCAGGAAAAGGAACCAGCGGGCGTATCCATGGGATATGTTGAGAAGAGGATGTACCTGTAAAATATCTATTTTCTATCCGCTGACAGGTTTGACGTTGCCATGTTGGAATCCCTTTTTTCGCGTTATACCGTTACTTTTTGGATGCGATGGATCGCCATCAGTTCTCTGGCCATTTTTTTAACCGTGATTGCACTCAACTATTTTTCCATCGGGTCGGTCCAGGAAATGAACCAGAATCTGCAATCTGGCCCCATGGAAGCCAAAGCCCGTTGGTTGTCGGTGGCTTTGCGGTTTGCCCAGATGGAAACGCTTCGTATGTCCTATCTGGCCCAGCCCTCTCCTGAGGCCGCTACCAGGATCAAACCTGTCCAGGAAGCCATGGCGGGAGATTTAAGTGCCTTGACCGGAGACACCATGCAGCAGGTTCGGCGTGAGGGAGAAAATTATGCCCTGGCCTATGACCATGTTGTGCAAACCATTACCGAAAAAATTGCACTGCGCGTCCTTTTGTCCAAAAATCGGGAAGAGGTTGAAACCCAGATTTATGAACTGGATAACAAAAACCTGGAGGGGGTACTGGTGGAACTTCAGGTCGCCGAATTGGGTTATCTGGCCAATCAAACGCCCGGTCTGGTCAAGTCCATCCATGTCATTCTGGATCGCCTGGCCCGGGACAGTGCGGGGCGCGCCAGTGAAGCCAAAGTGATGGCCGCTTTGGCTGCCTATCGGAAAAGTTTCCAGGAAATTGTTTCAAAGGATCTTTTAGTCATGCAGCGCGCCCAGGAAATGTCTGTCACCGCCAGCAAGGTGTCCCAGTTGGTTGAGGATAGTGTCCGGGATGCGGGTCAACAGGCGGAACAGGCTTCCCGTATGGCCAGAAACAAGGCGGTATCCGCCCAATGGACCGCCCTGACCTGGACCATTGTTGGTACGGTTATCGCCATTTTGTTGTCTTTTCTGTTTGACCGGATTTTCCAGAGTCGGATTCGTATTACCCTGGAAGGTTTTTCTGTGTTGTCGCAAGGACAGTTGCGTTTTCGTTTCGAGGTTCCTGAACAATCTCCCAATGAATTATATCGCATCAATGGTGCGGCCAATGGAATGGCCAACAATCTCGCCGGGTTGTTGGCCATAGTCGCCTCCAAGGTGGATGCCATCAACCGCCTGATCGCCCTTTTGGGCGAGACGCAACTCAATCTGCAAAAGAAAACCTCCGACAGCTTGAGTGTTATTGGTGATATTCATGAGAAAAATAACACCATGGATACTTTTTCTCGCCAAGTCAACGATCACGCCGACAGCACTCGGAATCAAGCCGAAACAGCCAAGGATGGTGCCTATCTGGTTCTGGACCACATCACTACCATCGCCGCCGCCTCCGAACAGGCCAGTGCCAATGTGACGACCATGGCTGCCGCTGCCGAAGAAATGACCGCCAATCTTGCCGGAGTCAACACCAGTCTGGTCCACACCACCCAGGCGGTTGCCGATGTTTCCAAAGCCATCCAACAACTGGATCGATCTTTGGATCAGGTGCGGGAACGCTGTGAAAAGGCGGCGGAGGAATCCGAACAATCCCTGTCTAATGTGGGGGATGCGCAAAAAATTATCCAAAATCTGGCCGACGCCACTCAGGAGATCGGCTCTGTCGTTGAATTGATCAACAATATTGCCGACCAAACCAACATGTTGGCATTGAATGCCACCATCGAAGCTGCCGGAGCGGGCAGCGCGGGACTTGGATTTGCCGTGGTGGCCAACGAGGTCAAGGAGTTGGCCAAGCAAACGTCCAAAGCGACGCTATCCATCACCGACCGGATCGCAGAGATGCAGTCACAGGCCAACCAGGCCCGTTCCGTCATGGTGGGGGTGGTCTCCAGCATTGTCAAAGTCAATGACATGAATGCCCAGATCACGTTGACCGTGAACGATCAAAGCAGTACTACGCGGCAGATTTCTGCCTCCATCGGCGAGGCGGCCGAGGCTGCCGAGTCGGTCAGTACCAACGCTCAGGAGTTGAATTTTGCCGCCACGGAAATTGCCCGCGCCGCCGAGGAAGCCGCCTCCGGAACTGCGGAAATCGCACGCGTCGCCTCGCAAACAACAACCCAGGCAAAAGTTCTTCACGATAGTGCTGAAACAACTCTGCAACTTTCACAGCAGGCTGCTGATAGAGCAAAAGACATATCAGGCAGCAGTTCACAAGTGCAAGATTTGGGATTGCGCATGATGGACGAAACAAAAGAGCTTGCTGTCGTAACCGATGTGATCAGCGGCATGGTCAAAGAATTACGCGATGTCGCTGGGGAGTTGCATCAGGCTTCTACTGCGTTTGATGTCCAGGGGTAGCTATGCGGTCCGTCCCTTTTTTTTAACGGAAAGAAAAGGCAAAAAAGTGGCAAAACAGACGGCTCAATCTGACACTCCTCCATTGGAGCATCCTCCTGCCGTTACGTCTGGTTCGATGAAAAACATAACCAGGCCAGACGTCCGCGCATTGGAAATTACTGCACCATCATTCGATGAACAACAAAAAATCGCCGACTGCCTTTCCTCCCTCGACGACCTCATCACCGCCCAGGCGCAAAAGATCGAGATGCTCAAGCGGCACAAGAAGGGATTGATGCAGCAGTTGTTTCCGGTGATGGAGGAAGAGCCGGCATGACGCAGCTCATTCTCTACACCAGCGAAGACGGCCAAAGCCAATTGCAACTGCGGGCCGACCGGGGCACGGTCTGGCTGACGCAGAGTGAGATGGCGGAGCTTTTTAAGGTCAGTACGGACAACATCGGGCTGCATCTCAAACACATCTATGCCGATGGTGAACTGGCTTGGGAGGCAACTACCGAGCTATCCTCGGTAGTTCAAACAGAGGGCACCTGTGAGGTGCGCCGCCCGGTCACGCTCTACAACCTGGATGCCATTCTGGCGGTGGGTTTCCGGGTGCGTTCGTCGCGTGGGGTGCAGTTTCGTCGCTGGGCCAGCACGGTGCTGACCGAATACCTGCGCAAGGGTTTCGCCATGGACGACCAGCGGCTCAAGAACCCCGATGGCCGCCCGGACCATTTCGACGAGATGCTGGCGCGCATCCGCGATATTCGCGCCTCGGAAAAGCGGTTTTATCAAAAGGTGCGCGATCTGTTCGCCCTGGCAACCGATTACGACACCTCCGACCAGGCCACCCAGCAATTCTTTGCCACGGTGCAAAACCTGCTGCTGTATGCCGTCACGCAACAAACTGCTGCCGAACTGTAACCATTCAGTCCCCCCCTTTTTTTTAAGGTTGAAATTATTGCGGGGGTCCGGGGGGTGTGTCCGAGAGGTTCCAATATTCAAATTGACTGAAAGGT
>JACSDG010000068.1 GCA_015660855.1 Magnetococcales bacterium | reverse complement strand
AGGACTGACAAAAGTGAAACAACGGCGGTTGATCAGCTTTGACTGGGCCTTGAAACGCCTGCTGCGCAGCAAGGCCAATTTTGAAATCCTGGAAGGGTTCCTCTCCGAACTTCTTCGCGAGGACATGCGCATCGTTGAAATCTTGGAGAGCGAAAGCAATCGGGAAGCCCGCAACGACAAATTCAACCGTGTCGATCTCAAGATCAAAAATACCCGGGATGAAATTGTCATCGTTGAACTGCAATATGAGCGAGAGTGGGACTACCTGCAGCGGTTACTCTTCAGTACCGCTAAAACCATCACCGAACACATGACGGAAGGCAAGTCTTACGCCAGTGTTGTCAAGGTTATTACCATCAGCATTCTTTATTTTGATCTGGGGCGTGGCAACGATTATATCTATGTAGGCAACACCTCTTTCAGGGGGATGCACACCCAAGAAGAACTGGGTTTGGACGAGGGGCAGAAGGCTTTGTTTCAACGCCCTTCGGTAGCTGCTATTTTTCCAGAGCATTACTTAATCAAAGTGAAAAATTTCGATGATATTGCCCGAGATACCCTGGATGAGTGGGTCTATTTTTTGAAAAATTCCGATATTCGTGATGATTTTACGGCTCGTGGTCTGAAAAAGGCCAAAGAAAAGCTTGATGTCCTGCAATTGCCAGAGACAGAGCGCAAGGCTTACGAACGCTATCAGGAAGAACTGCACGACCAAGCAAGCTTTGTACTCTCCACCTATGGTGCTGGTCAATGGGAAGGACGACAGGAAGGCGAGAAGATTGGCGAGCAGAGAGGCGAACATAAAGGTAAGGCAGAAATGTTGATTTGTCTATTACAACGCCGTTTCGGTACTGTACCCGACTGGGCCAGCGAAAAGATTGCCAAAGCAGGTCTGTCCTCATTGGAGGAGTGGAGCCTTCGCATCTTCGATGCTCAGTCGCTGGACGATATTTTTTCGGACAAGGCGTGATGCTGACTTCACGTATCGGAAAAACAAAGTTTGGCAAAAATTATTGTGGGGGCTTAGGGGGGGGATCATTCCCCCCAGTGCTGCGGTTTGGAGGCAGCAGCCTACAAGGTTTTGGTTTTTGCCCGAAGGGCATCATGTTCTCATGGATTCAGGCTGGATCGGTTGCGGGATTGCATTGGGGAGGTGGGTATGGTTTTGCGTATGGCGTGTTTGGTTGTGATTCTGTTTGTCGGTGGCCAAGTTTGGGCTGAGGATCTGGTTTTTACCTTGAATAACAAAACCAGTCTGGTCCTCGATAGCTTTTTTGCTTCCCCTACTGGGGTGGGTGATTGGGAGGATGACATTCTTGGAGTTGATGTTCTTGGGCCTGGGGAGAGTATCCAAATTAACGTGAACGATGGACGCAGAACCTGTAAATACGACGTTCTCTCCACTTTTGTCGATGGCACGAAGGTGGAGGAGTCGAGGGTGGATTTATGCAGTATGGGGAGTTATACCATCCACCAATAACGGCATCGTGCATCAAAAAATACCAGAAAAAACAATGCTTTTAATGGTATGCCAAGTCATGGCAACACGGCCGGGGAACGCGTCGGTGGGGTTTTCTCGGATCCTACAGGCAGTTCAACCTGAGTGGCGAAACCTCCATCGGGAGGATAAGCAAAACGGATGGTGCCGTTGTGGTCGCGAATGGCCGAGGCTGCAATGGAAAGTCCCAACCCAACCCCTCCCGTATCGGTGCTCCGTGAGGGATCCAGGCGCAGAAAGGGCTTGAAAACATTGTCCCATTCGTTTTCCGGGATCCCAGGTCCAGAGTCGCGGATGGTGATGATGAAGCGGTCCTTTTCACGCTTCAGGGAAACATGGGCGCACCCCCCGTAGGTGACGGCATTGTGAATCAGATTGGTCAAGGTGCGCTTCAGCGTCAAGGGACGACACAGGCAGGGCATTTTGTCCGTGTCCTCAAAATCGACCGGTTGCCCGGCATCATTCATGTCGGCGCAAATGGCCCCGAGCAATCCACTCAGATTGACCTGCTGCTTAGATTCTACGGTAATGGCGTCGCGGGCAAAATTTAAAGTGGTCGCCAGCATGGATTCCATTTCGTCCAGGGTGACCACCATGCGCTCTCGGGTGTTTTCATCACCCACAAACTCTGCCATGAGCTTCAGTTTGGTCAAAGGGGTGCGCAGATCATGGGAGATGGCGGCGATGATATATAACCGATCCTCCACAAATTCGCGAATTCTGCGGTTCATGCGGTTGAAGGCACGGGCTACGGCAATCACCTCCGTCGGCCCTTTTTCGCGCAACGGGGCCGAATAAACATCCCTACCCACGGTGTTTGCCGCCTCGACGATGTGTTTGAGTGGCAGGGTCATGTATTGGGCAACGACCAGGGCAAACAGAATAATAGCCCCCGTCATGATGATCACCGAAATGGTGGCGTGACGAAACAGAGGGACATGATTTTCCGTCAATTGGTTTTCCATGAGAATACGTTGTCCGGTGGGTAAATCCACCCAGGCTCGCAGTTCCCGGTCCATGACGGCATCGTGCATCATCCGGATGATGCTCATCTCCACCTTGAACAGGAGTCGGTGTACTTCTCCATGTTGGTGGTTCCAATCGGGTTGACTGGCGGTGACGGCCACCACCCGTGTTTGGGGGGATCGAATCGCCTCTTCCAGGCGTTGTCGTAACGCTTCGTCGTTTTGGTTGGATGCAGGTTCCTGGTGCCCGGAGGGTTGGGATAATACATCGAAGTGCATGCCGCTATGATTCATGGCGAACAGGATCGATGGGTGCTGGGATGCGGGAATATCCAACAACATTCGGGTAACCACCGCCATTCGTTCCAATACCTGGTTTTCGCTGGTGAGGACCGCCGGCTCCAACTTTTCGCTGGTGAATACCAGAATGCTCAGAATGTGGGAAAAGGTGAGGCCTACAAGCAGAATGAACAGTGTTCGCCCGGCCAGGCCGACAGAAAACGGATGGTTCATGAGATTGTGACCTCGGAAGTCAACATGTAGCCATCGCCCCAGACGGTTTTAATGATTTTTGGATCTTTGGCGTCCGCTTCGATTTTGCGCCGCAGCCGCATGATCTGGGTGTCGATACTGCGGTCGAACATATCGGCCCTCCTGCCGTGAACCATGCCAAGGAGCCTTTCACGACTCAATACCTGCTGGGGATGGCTGATGAATGCCAGGAGCAGGTCGAATTCACCCGAACTTAAAGGTTCCACCAATCCAGTCGCATCCACCAGTTCCCGCCGATCCTTGTGCAGTGTCCACCCCGCAAAAACGATTCGGGAACCTGAAGCGGGATTGGGTCGCTCCCCCTGGCCCTCACAACGTCGCAACACGGCTTTGATGCGGGCCAACAGTTCGCGGGGATCGAACGGCTTGGTGACATAATCGTCCGCCCCCATTTCCAACCCGACCACCCGGTCACTGTGTTCCCCCAGGGCTGTCAGCATGATCACCGGGATTTGCGAATGTTCCCGCAGCTTGCGGCAAAGGGTCAAACCATCTTCTTTCGGCAGCATGATATCCAGTATGACGATATCTACCGGTTGTTTTTCCATGGCGGCCCACAGGCCACGACCATCGGCCATACCGACAGCCGCCATGCCATGCTCATCCAGATAACGGACAACCAGCTCCCGGATTTCCCGATTGTCCTCTACCACCAGTACACGTACAGGCTTGTTCATAAACCCTTACCACCAGGTTAAAGTCCATTGCGATGGCGATACAATGTTACCGACAAGCAGGAACCATCGTTGCGGGATACTAATTGGCCATGGCTCATTTTTAAAGGGATCCCCCTCCGGCCTTGATCTTCCATTGTTGACCGATCCCCAGGTTGACATACTTTTGTGATAATTGCGGCATAGCTTTGTGACATGAAACTGTTAAGGTTACGACAAAGTGCCAATGACCCACAGAGAATTTATCCTCTTTCGAGTCTTGAACCACAACGGGAGACGAAGCTATGCCCTTTGCTGCAACCATTTTATTGGTTATTGGATGGATTGGGTTTCATGCCGACAGTGTCTGGGGGCACGGTGGTGAAGAGCATGGCGATGCCCGTCCACAGCAACAGAGTAGCTTGTCCTCCGGTCTGGGAAACGGGGCCGAAGGCGATCTTTTCGAGGCGGTGATCACCCCCTCCGAGGATGGCTCCGCATGGATTTACCTTTCGGACCTCGGAAGCAATGCCCCCATCGCCCATGCCCACATCGAAGTCGAGGCTTCCGGAACCCCTGGTTGGACCGGGAAAGGGGAAACTACTGCCGCAGAAGGTGTTTATCACCTGAATTGGACCCTTCCTCCCAACGATGCGGTTGATTTAACCCTGACCATCTCCGGTGTCAACGGTTCCGACCTGATTCTGGTCCAGGTTCCCGCCGTAACCCATACCCAGGCAGCCATCGATCCGCCTCGGTGGGACAAGCAGCGTTTCCTGGTGCCCGGGGCGATTATTTTCGCTGTCGTGTTGCTCGGATGGTGGGCTTTTGGAAAAAGGGGTAAACCAAAGGCCATGGGCGTGGTGGCAGGAGTGCTGTCGCTGCTCGTCGCCGGTCATTCCCATGCCCATGGCGGCGAAGACCATGGTGCTTCCTCCCAGGAACCCTCTTCGGTCACGGGAATGGCCAACCGGGGGGGGACTTTGCCCAAGGCAAGCCAGTTTTTACTGGATGTCCGCACAGCAATCGCCGCAAGCCGGGAAGTGACCCAGACCATCCGCCTGGTGGGCCGAGCGATCCCCGATCCTGCCTTCCATGCCCGCATCCATCCCCAGGCACCGTCCCGCATCGGTTACGACCCCGCTTTCCCATCGCCAAGATCGGGGCAAAGGGTGAAACGGGGGCAAACTTTGGCGGTATTGGATCCGGTCCTTTCCGCCATGGATAAGGCGGGGCAACGTCTCTCGTTGTTCAAGGGGGAGCGGCTGGAGACAACCATGGGACGGGAAATGGTTCTGGCCCCCATGGATGGCCAACTGACCGATGTTCACATTGTCCCCGGTGATGTGGTGACAGAAACAGATGTATTGGCCGAAATCGTCGAACCCGACCGACTTTGGGTCGAGGCCGTCCTTTATGACCTGTCCATGGCGGGACGCATCACCGGTGGCAAGGCATCGACGCGCCAAATCCCCGGGGCGGTCTTTCCTCTGACCTTGATGGGAGTCAGTCCCAAGGTCAACCCGGAAAACCAGGGGTTGCATCTCCAATTTGCCATCGGGGAAAACAGTGGGCAGGTCAAACTCGGTATGCCGGTAGATGTTTATGCCGATACCGGTGTTGCCACCTACCCGGTCGCCATTCCCCGCCGGGCCGTGTTGGAGCATGGGGGGATTCCTATGGTCTGGCTCAAGGTGGCCCCTGAAAAATTTGAGGGGCGTCCCGTTCGCCTGGGGCGAAAAACAGAAGCATGGGTGGAAATTCTGGCCGGGGTTCTCAATGGAGAAAAAGTGGTCGTTCAAGGTCACAACCAACTCAACGCCATGAGGTGACCAGACATGTTTGAAGCTATCATCCGTTTTTCCCTGCACCAGCGTTTTTTTGTCCTCGTCGCTTCGTGTCTGCTGATGGTTTACGGCGGTTGGGTGGTGATGGGGTTGCCGGTGGATATTTTCCCCGACCTCAACCGCCCGACCGTCACCATCATGACCGAGGCCCCCGGCCTGGCTCCAGAAGAGGTGGAATCCCTGGTGACCATGCGTATCGAATCGGCAATGAACGGCATGCCCGGGGTTTCGCGTTTGCGCAGCAATTCCGGGGTGGGGTTGTCCATCGTTTTTGTTGAATTCGACTGGGGAACGGACATCTACCGCAACCGGCAACTGGTGGCGGAAAAATTGGCCACAGTCATTGAATCCTTGCCCCGCGAAGTGGTTCCAGTCATGGGACCGGTCAGTTCGATCATGGGAGAAATCATGCTCATCGGTCTGCGCAGCGAGAAGGGGGCAACCTCGCCCATGGCGTTGCGAACCATCGCCGACTGGACTTTGCGACCGCAGTTGATGAGTATTTCCGGGGTGGCCCAGGTGATTCCCATCGGGGGCGAGGTCAAACAATACCAGGTGTTGGTCGATCCGGCCCGCATGACCGCCCTGGAAGTTTCCTTCGAGGAATTGGAACAGTCCCTTTCCGGATTTGCCAAGAACAGCACCGGAGGTTTTCTTTCGCAGCGGGGACGCGAATTTTTGATCAGAAATATTGGCCAGACCACCGACATGGAGGATCTGAAACAAACCGTGGTGACGGTCAAAAAGGGGACTTCGGTGACTCTGGGACAGGTGGCCGAGGTACGGTTTGGCGCGGGGGTGAAACGGGGCGACGCCGGAATCAATGGTCAATCGGCGGTGATTCTGGCGGTGCAAAAGCAACCTGGGACCGATACCGTCGTTCTGACCCGGCGCGTGGAAACCGCCTTGGCCGCCATCCAACGTACCCTCCCCGATGACGCGAAAATCGATCCCATTCTTTTCAAACAGGCCGATTTTATCGAGCGTGCCATCGCCAACGTCGAGGAAGCCTTGCGGGATGGGGCCATTCTGGTGGCGATCGTGTTATTCCTGTTCCTCATGAATTTTCGGACCACGTTCATCAGTCTGACCGCCATTCCTCTCTCCCTGGTGGTGACCGCACTCATTTTTCAATGGTTCGGTTTTTCCATCAACACCATGACCCTGGGAGGACTGGCGGTGGCCATCGGCGAGCTGGTGGACGACGCCGTCGTCGATGTGGAAAACGTTTTTCGACGTTTGCGGGAAAATGCCGCCTCCGCCACCCCCCTCCATCCCCTGGAAGTGGTTTGGCGCGCCTCGAAAGAGGTGCGAAATTCCATCGTTTACGCCACCATCATCGTCATGCTGGTCTTTTTGCCCATCTTTGCCCTGTCGGGCATCGAGGGACGGCTCTTCACTCCGTTGGGGATTGCCTACATCGTTTCCATTCTGGCCTCCCTGGTGGTTTCTCTGACTCTGACTCCGGTACTTTGCTATTATCTGCTCCCGGGAATCAAACAGGTGGTTCATGGTGATTCCTGGCTGGTGCAACGTCTCAAGAGGGTGGATCGACGCCTGCTCTACTGGTCTTTCGGTCATCCCCGTCTGTTGATCGGTATCACCCTGGCTCTGGTGATGACGGCCATGCTGTCGGTCCCCTGGCTGGGGCGTACCTTTTTGCCACCGTTCAATGAAGGGACCGTGACGGTGAGTGTGGTCATGGCGCCGGGAACCTCCCTGGAGGAGTCCAATCGCATTGGCGATATTTCCGAGGATCTGTTGCGGCGGACTCCGGAGGTCATCTCGACAGGACGCCGTACCGGTCGCGCCGAACTGGATGAACATGCCGAAGGGGTCCATTTTTCCGAAATCGATGTTGATTTGCGCCCCTCCGACCGCAACCGGGATACCATCCTGGGGGAATTGCGCCGCAATCTGGCGGTGATACCGGGAGTGGCGGTCAATGTCGGTCAGCCTATTTCCCATCGTCTGGATCACCTTCTTTCCGGGGTGCGGGCGGAGATCGCGGTCAAGATTTTTGGCGACGACCTCGACACCCTGCGGGCCAAAGCCGAAGAGGTGCGCCAACGCATGGCCATGGTGGCGGGGGTGACCGATCTTCAGGTGGAAAAGCAGGTGCTCATTCCCCAGTTGCAAATTCGCCTGGACCGCGGTGAAGCCCTCAAATACGGTCTTTCCCTCAACCAGTTGACGGAAATCCTCCAATCGGCCCTCAACGGCAAGGTGGTTTCCCAGGTGCTGGACGGACAGCGTACCTACGATGTGGTGTTGCGGCTGGCCGAGGAGTGGCGTGCCGAAACGGGGGATTTTCACAAGATTCTCATTGATACCCCTACCGGCAAAATTCCCCTGGATCTGGTGGCCGACGTGGTGGAAACCAATGGTCCCAATTTAATCAATCGGGACAATATGCAACGGCGCATCGTGGTATTGGCCAATACCCAGGGGCGCGATATGGCAAAGGTGGTGAACGACATCCAGGAAGGGGTGAACGATGTCGCCCTGCCGACGGGATACCGGATCACCTTCGAGGGCCAGTTTCAGAGCCAACAGGAGGCCACACGCCTGATCTCCCTGCTTTCCCTGATCTCCCTGACCGGCATTTTCATCGTTTTGTTCAGTCATTTCCGCTCCGTGATTTTGTCTTTGATCATCATGGCCAACATTCCCATGGCTTTGGTGGGAAGTGTCGCCGCCCTGTGGTTGACCGATACCCCGCTGTCGGTGGCCAGCATGGTGGGGTTGATCACCCTGACGGGTATTGCCTCAAGAAATGGCATCCTCAAAGTGTCCCACTATCTGCACCTTGTCCATCATGAGGGGGAATCGTTCGGGCCGGACATGGTGGTCAGGGGTTCGCTGGAACGTTTGACCCCGGTGCTGATGACCGCCCTGGTGGCGGCCCTGGCTTTGATCCCCTTGATTATGGACGCCGAAGCGGCGGGCAAGGAAATCCTTCATCCGGTGGCCGTGGTGATTTTTGGTGGTCTGATTTCATCCACCCTGCTCGACACCCTTGTAACCCCGGTCATCTTTTTATTGGTGGGCAGGAGGGCAGTGGCTGGTTGGTGTGACTCATGGCGGCAGGATGATGATTCGAAAACGGCTTTGTCCTTTGGGTCGTCTGGCTAAATAATTTTGAATTCATGACCTTAGAAAGGTGTTACTATGAAAACAGTATCGAAGTTTTCCTTGTTTTTTGTAGGTTCCGTGTTGTCTTGTGCCGCCTGGGCGGACGGTACACTCACGGCAGCACACGGGGGACGTATGGTCGAGGCGGCGGGACACCGCCTGGAGCTGGTAACGATGGAGGATCGTGTTGACCTGTATCTTACCGATCACGGTGATCAACCGGTGGCGGCGGAAAAAACCAAAGGTAAGGTGACGTTGTTATTGACCACCGGCAAAGTGGAAATCCCTTTGACCCCGTCAGGTGGCAACCTTCTTTCCGGGGCGGGAAAGGCTGCGGGCGGAAAAGATGTGGCCGCTGTGGTGGTCGTTGAGGGGTTGAACAAACCGGTCATTGCCCGTTTGCCGGCGGTTCCTCAGGGGAAATAATTGTTCAAATACTTTTGGCAGTCCGCCGTAGGATCATGCAAGGAGAATACGATGCGTCTTTGCACTTTGTTGGTTGCGATCTTGTTCTGCTCCAATGTTTTGATGGCGGCGGATTCGCTCCCGGAGACGCAGCCGGTGGGGGCAACGGTGGAGGAATACCTTGTCCTGGCGCGGAAGATGAATCCGCAACTGGCTGCTGCGGCCCTGGAAGCCGACGCGGCGGTTGCACGTGCCCAGGGGGCAGGGGCATTGCCGAACCCGAAATTTCAGTTGACCCTGGACGATATTTCGGAAAACAGGAACGGTTTGCCAGGGCGGGTGGCCGTCGAGAAATATGTGGTGCAACAGGAGTTGCCTTGGTGGGGGAAACGAGATTTGCAGCGGGACATGGCCGAAGCGGAAAGCCGAGAGGTTAAGGGCAAGCTTGCGGATGTGGAGGCCGAGATTGAGTTACGCATCAAAACAGCCTATGCCGACTACCACCGTGTTCATCTGTCGATGGATCAGACCGCCGAGTTGATTCAGATATTGCGCACCCTGGTGCAGTTTGCCCAGTTTCGTTACGCCCAGGGGATGGGTTTGCAGCTGGAACTGACCTCCGCAGAGGTGGAACGTGGGGCGTTGGAGGTGGAACAGGTGCGTCTGGGTAAGGAGCGTGGCCGGATTCGTTCGCGGTTGAATGCCCTGGTCAACCGCAAACCGGATGCGCCGGTGGTGGAACATCCCCACCTGCGACCCTTGCCGCCGCTTTCAGAGCTTGAGTATGACAAATTATTGCACCGCGCCCAGATAGGGAATTCCGCCCTGGCCATGACAAGGGCGCGAATCATCGCGGCCAAACAGGATCAAAACCTGGCCGAAAAAGCCTGGTATCCCGACATCAACGTCGGTTTTGGGCTGGTGCAACGCCGCAATCCAGAGGAACAAAACGGCTTTGAGGCCATGGTGGAAATCGATTTGCCTGTCCAATGGCAGGCACTTCGGGCGCGGGAGCGGGAAACCTCCGCCAAAGCCGACGCCGTTCAGGCACAACTGGCCTACGAGCAGTTGCGTGTCGATGCCACTCTGCGGGAAACGCTTTTCAGTCTGGAGGAGGTGCGGGAGGTGGCGCAGGTGATCACGAACACGCTGTTGCCCCAGGCCCGCATTGCCTTGCAATCGGCCTTGAATGGTTATCAGACCGGGGCAACGGAAGCGGCGGCAGTGTTGGACGCGGTCCAAAGATTGAAAAAATTCCAGATCGATCTGCTCAAGTCACAATTCGAGATGCAGGTTCGTTTGGCAGAGATCGAACGGTTAATCGGGAGTGATTTATGAAACGTACAAACTATTTTTCCATCGTCGTTTTATCGATGGTCATGGTGGTGGCAAATCTTTCCCTTGTTGCGGCAGCACAGACCGCCGCCGATCACGGTGGACATGGCACCACGGTTTCCCCTGCGCAAAAAAATCAGGCGGTGGGAGTGGAAAAAGCGGGGCGCAAAATTCTTTATTACAAAAACCCCATGGGTCTGCCTGACACATCCCCTACCCCCAAGAAAGACGGAATGGGCATGGATTATACCCCCGTTTATGAGGATGAGGTATCCAGGGGCGATGGAATGGTACGCGTCAGTTTGGACAAAATCCAAAAGATAGGTGTCAAAACCGAGGTCGCGGCCTTGCGCTCTCTGGCTCGGTCGATCCGGGCAGTGGGCACTGTCCAGGTGGATGAACGCAAGCTCCAGGTGGTTACCCTGAAGTATGAAGGGTGGGTCGAAAAGCTGCACGCCAACACCACAGGTCAGGCGGTGCGCAAGGGTCAATCCTTAATGGAAGTCTACAGCCCGGCTCTGGTCCTGGCCCAACAGGAATATCTGGCTGCCGCCAAGGCAGAGCAGTTTCTCGAAAATGCCGATGCCGAAACCCGGTCCAATGCGCACGGATTGGCCGAAGGTGCCCTGATGCGCTTGCGCAACTGGGACGTTTCCGAAGACCAGCTCAAACGTTTGCGTACCACGGGGCAAGTCGGGCGCACCTTGAGTGTCCATTCCCCGGTGAGTGGTATCGTCCTGGAAAAGGCGGTTATCCAGGGAATGCGTGTCATGCCGGGAGAGATGCTTTATCGCATGGCGGATCTGACCTCGGTTTGGGTCGTGGCGGATGTATTCGAACAGGAGGCCGGGTCGGTGCATGTGGGTCAATCTGCGGAGGTGACTCTGAAAGCCATGCCCGGAAAAACGTTCGCCGGCAAGGTTTCTTTCATCTATCCCACCTTGTCCGCCGAAACCCGTACCGTTCAGGTGCGCATCGAGCTGGCCAATCCCGACGGTCTGTTGCGGCCTGCCCTGTATGCCACGGTACACCTTGCCTCGTCGAATTCGGCCAGCATGGTCCTTGCGGTGCCGGATTCCGCACTCCTGGACAGCGGTTCCCGCCAGGTGGTTCTGGTGGAACGGGGGGAAGGGCAATTCGAGCCTCGTCCAGTCAAGGCCGGAGGCAAGGGTGATGGATATGTCGAAATTCTGGAAGGACTCAAAGAGGGAGAAAAAGTGGTGGTACGCGCCAATTTCCTGATCGATGCCGAGGCCAATCTTCGCTCCGCTTTAGGGCATTTTTCCCATTGATATTAACCGTTTGAATAGAAAAAAACGATGCATGCAACCGTTGGGAAATCAAAACCCAGAGTGAAATCTCAGAAAAGACCTATGAGAATCAAAAATTATTAAAATAGTGAGGAAACTGGAGATGATAGCCTGGATTATTCGCTGGTCGTGCCGGAACGTGCTGTTGGTGGTTCTTGGGACGCTCTTGATTGTTGGGAGCGGGGTTTATGCGGTTCTTCGGATGCCCCTGGACGCCATCCCCGATCTTTCGGACACCCAGGTGATTCTTTACACCGAGTTTCCGGGTCAATCACCGCAGGTAGTCGAGGATCAGGTCACCTATCCCCTGACCACGGCTATGCTCTCCGTGCCGCGCTCAAAACTGGTACGGGGATTTTCATTTTTCGGTGCCTCTTTCGTCTATATCATTTTCGAGGATGGGACCGATATTTACTGGGCACGCAGCCGGGTGCTGGAATATCTCAATTTTGCAGCCAAGCGGTTGCCTCCTGGAGTTACTCCGACTCTGGGACCGGACGCTACGGGGGTGGGTTGGGTTTATCAATATGTGGTTTTGTCCAAGAACCGTACTTTGGCTGAACTGCGAACTTTGCAGGATTGGTATTTGCGTTATCACCTGGCCAAGGCGGATGGGGTGGCGGAGGTGGCCAGCATCGGGGGGTATGTCCAACAATACCAGGTGATTGTCGATCCCCAGCAGTTGCAGGCCTACAACATTCCACTCTCCCGGATCGGCCAAGCCATCACCATGAGCAATCGTGATGTGGGCGGACGGGTGGTCGAAATGGCCGAAACCGAGTATGTGGTGCGAGGGCTGGGTTATCTGCGCGGGGTGGAGGACATCGAAAAGATTGTGCTCAAGGAGGAAAAAGGGGTTCCGGTACGCCTGCGCGACGTGGCCAGGGTGGAGTTGGGACCGGACGAACGCCGGGGGCTGGCCGAGCTGAACGGTGAAGGCGAGGTGGTCGGCGGCATCGTTGTGCAACGTTTTGGCCAGAATGCCTTGGCGGTCATCCAGAGCGTCAAGACGAAACTTTCGGAAATCTCCAACAGCCTGGGCGAGGATATTCAAATCCTGGCGGTTTACGATCGTTCGGAACTGATCCTGCGGGCAGTGGAAACCCTGAGGAACACCCTTATTGAGGAAAGTTTGATCGTCGCAGCGGTCTGTATCGTTTTCTTGCTGCACGTCCGCAGTGCCCTGGTGGCCATCGTCATGCTGCCGGTGGGTGTGCTGATTGCGGCTCTGCTCATGCAGTCACAGGGTATGACCTCCAACATTATGAGCCTGGGCGGTATCGCGATTGCTGTCGGGGCGATGGTGGATGCCGCCATCGTCATGATCGAAAACGCCCACAAGCATCTGGAACGGGCACCACCGGATAAACCACGGCATCAGGTGCTCATGGAGGCGGCGGTGGAGGTGGGGCCGGCGTTGTTTTTCAGCCTGTTGATCATCACCGTTTCTTTCCTGCCCGTCTTCACCCTGGAGGCTCAGGAGGGGCGTTTGTTCAAACCATTGGCATTTACCAAAACCTTTGCGATGGCCGGGGCCGCCATGCTTTCCATTACCCTGGTTCCGGTGTTGATGCTGGTCTTCGTGCGCGGACGCATTCTGTCCGAACACAAAAACCCCATCAACCGTTTGTTGGTATGGATCTACCGTCCGATCATCCAGATGGTGTTGCGTTTCAAGAAAAGTTTTATTTTACTGGCTTTGATGGTACTGGCGGTCAGTGTTTTTCCGGCGATGCGCCTGGGCAGCGAGTTTATGCCCAACCTCAACGAAGGGACGCTGCTTTACATGCCCGCCACGTTGCCCGGTCTTTCCATTTCCAAAGCGGAGGAGCTGCTACAGACCCAGGACAAGATTATCAAAAGTTTTCCTGAAGTGGCGTCGGTGTTTGGCAAGGCGGGACGTGCCGTTTCCGCCACCGATCCCGCCCCCACCGAGATGTTCGAAACGCTGATCAACCTCAAGCCCGAAGCGGAATGGCGTTCGGGGATGACCACGGACAAGCTGGTTGCCGAAATGGACGCCGCCTTGCAGATGCCGGGGGTGAGCAACGCCTGGACCATGCCTCTCAAAGCGCGCATCGACATGCTTTCTACCGGTATACGCACCCCCATCGGTATCAAAGTTTTCGGCAAGAACCTGGAAGAATTGGAACCCCTGGCCCAAAAAATTGAAACTGTGGTCAAGACAGTACCCGGCACCACCAGTGCCTATGCGGAACGGGTGGGTGGCGGTTATTATCTGACCATCGACCCGGATCGGGACGCCATTGCCCGTTACGGCCTGACCATCGGTGACGTCCAGGAGGTGATTCTTACGGCCCTGGGCGGTGAAAATGTCACCACCACAGTGGAAGGCAGGGAGCGATTTACGGTCAACGTGCGCTATCCGCGTGACTTTCGTTCCGACCTGGATGCCATTGCCCAGAAAGTGCTGGTGCGCGTTGCGGATGGCAAACAAATTCCCCTGGGGCAACTGGCTGCGGTGCGCCTGGAAAAAGGTCCGGCCGCCGTCCGTACCGAAAACGCCCTGCTGTCGGTTTACATCTTCGTGGACATCCGCAATCGGGATATTGGCGGCTATGTGACCGACGCCCGCAAGGCGGTGCAAGAACAGGTGGTCATGCCTGCCGGTACCTTTCTGCAATGGAGCGGTCAGTTTGAATACATGGAGCGGGCCAAGGAAAAACTTAAGATTGTTATTCCCTTAACTCTGTTTATCATTTTTCTGCTGTTGTACCTTAACTTTGGGCGTCTAACCGAAACCTTGATCGTTATGCTTTCCTTGCCTTTTGCGCTTGTTGGCGGAATCTGGCTGATGTACTGGTTGAATTTTAACTTGAGTGTGGCGGTGGCGGTAGGGTTCATTGCGTTGGCTGGGGTGGCGGCGGAAACCGGCGTGGTGATGTTGATCTATCTGGACCACGCCATGATGGAACGGGTTGCCCGGTGCAAAAAGGAGGGAATCGCTTTCACTCACAGCGATCTTTACGGGGCAATCATGGAGGGGGCGGTGGAACGGGTCCGGCCCAAGATGATGACCGTGGTGGCGATCATGGCTGGCTTGCTGCCCATCATGTGGAGCACCGGCACCGGTTCGGAGGTGATGCGCCGCATCGCTGCCCCCATGGTGGGCGGGATGATTTCTTCGACATTGCTGACTTTGATCGTTATTCCGGCGATCTATTCACAGATCAAAGAATTTTCCATAAGAAAAAATCTTGCTTGATCTGTGCCGTCCAAAGGAATGATGTAAATTTTCAATCGTTTTCTTGCCTTTGAGCGCAGTCTGTGACCGAAACAATGATCATGGCCGGGCTGTGCCCAAAGGCCATGATTTGGTCTGGGTGGGGGTGGAAAGGGTTGAACGATGAAAAAGCGTGTGCTGGAATTGTTGATCGATTTGCATAAGAACGGTTGTCGCAGGGTTCGCGATGAAGAAGAATTGCAAATTCTTCAAGGATTTGAATTGAGTGGAATGATAAAATTCGGAATTAATTTCTCAGACGGAAAAAACGAAGTGGACCTGACACCTTTTGGCAGGCGTTATGTGGAGTCTTTGAACCCATGAATATCGATGTCATGTGATGATATTCAGGACGCCTTGGGGGAGAGGGGCCTTGATCCTCATTTCGGCCAACGTTCGAATTTTATGCGGTAAAGCTTGCAGAGGCGGCGGCAAGGTCACATGGCGAGATCGGATCCTTGATAAAAGGGGCCTTCCTGCATGATTTAGGCAAGATCGCCATCAGCGATGCACTTGACGACAAGGAAATGCTTGTCATGAAAACTCATGTTAAACACAGATTGGAAATGGTTGGAAATGTGCGATGGCTGGCCGATGCTAGGGAGGTGGTGGGAGGTCATCATGAACGATGGAACGGGTCGAGTTATCCTGTGGGTCTGAGCGGAGAGTCCATTCCCATCAACGCACGCATCTTTGCCATTGCCGATGTATTCGATGCCTTGACCTCCTGTCGTCCCTACAAGGCTCTGTAATTATACACGCCTAAGATCCATAGTTCATGTCGTCCAAGAAAAAGCATTAATTGACAGAATGGCCTCGTATGGTGAGATACAACTTGTTTGGGAGATGGAAAGTGAGAACATCGTCAAATCTAAGGTTAAGGTTTATCATCGCTCTTGTTTTCTTGCAGTTTTTGTTTATCGTTGGTTATCCTTTTGTCGCCAACGCTCAGACCGATCACGGTCATCCAGCCCCGGCACAAGACCATGCCGCCCCGGCTTCGGCACATGACCATGTTGTTCCCACTCCGGTTAGCCGTCATGCCGATCCAGGGATACAGCACGATCACGTTGCCCCGGCACCGGCACAAGACCATCCGGCCTCCCACTCGTCTCCGGTTGACGGTCACGCACCATCGACCAATAACGCTCATGGAGGTCCTGAGGTTTCGCAACACAGCGGTCATGGTGCGAGCGAAGTCCACCAACACCCTGGTTTGCCCATGGTGTACATTGGGCCGAGTATTGTTGTCATGGCGGGTATTTTGCTGTGGGGATTATTGGCCAGGGTGCCGGAGAATCGCCGGGAGACAAGCTACAATCTGTCGCAGGCCCCTGTGGTGGGCAGGTTGGTGCGTTGGCTTAACCGTTCGCCCTGGCCGTTGGTATCGCTCAAAATGGTTTCCGTGATCGTTTTTCTGATTGTGGTCTATGCGGGATTGTTGGGTTCCCCCCTGCCCGAACGTAACTTGGCTACCCAATTTGTCTGGAATCTGTGGTGGCCTTTGGTGGTGGTATCGGTTTTTTTCATTGGTTCGGCATGGTGTGGTATTTGCCCTTGGGATACCTTGTCCTCCTGGATTGTGCGGCGACGGTTATGGCGGCGGGTGTTCCCGCATCCGGGCCTCAATCGCCGAGTACCCCAGGTGATGCGTAATGTATGGCCGGCGTTGCTGATGTTCATGGGATTGACCTGGTTGGAGTTGGGCATAGGGGTTACCGCCATTCCCATGGCCACCGCCCTGATGGCTTTGCTCATGGTCATCCTGTCCATTGTTTCTTTGGTGTTGTTCGAGCGTAAGGCCTTTTGTCGTTATTTTTGTCCGGTGGGACGAACCTTGGGATTTTATTCCCGTCTGGCACCGATTGTGGTGCGGGCACAGGATCAAGAGATATGTACGAATTGTAAAAGCATGGAATGTTACAACGGTTCGGACAAGATTGAACCTTGTCCCACCCATTTGACCATCGGTCGATTTTCTCAAAATACCTATTGTTTATCTTGTGGCCATTGTGTGTTGAGTTGTCCGCACAAAAATGTGTCCTGGCGGTTGCGGCCCCCGGGTTCGGAAGCACTGGCCGAGGCTAGGCCAATGTGGGATGGAGCGTGGTTCATGTTGGCCCTGATGGGAATCACCAGTTTTCACGGTATCACCATGATGCCGTTTTGGCAGCCGTGGGTAACCACATTGTCGCAATGGATCGGAGAAACAGGTCAACCGATCTGGAGTTTTACCATAGGCATGTTGGGTGGGTTTCTTTTTCCAGTGGTCGTCTATGCCCTGGTCATAGGGGTCACGCAGATGTTGTTCCCGGTGGCAATAGGTTATCGTAAGCTGTTTGTGGCACTTCCCTTTTCCACCTTGCCGCTGGCTTTCGCCTATCATTTGTCCCATAATCTGGACCATTTATATCGGGAGACGGGGGGGATTTGGGCGGTTTTTACCAATCCTCTGGGAACGGGAATGGTGGCGATGACAGCGGCGGAACGGCAATTACTGATGGCTGGGGGTGGCGTTCTAGAGCAGGTTCTATTTTTGGCGCAGGCGGGTTTGATGACGTTGGGTTTGTGGTTGGCGGTGGAAATAGCACGTCACCGGGGGCGGGAGTTGGTATCGGGAGGGGTCAGCCTGACGGGCTGGCGTTTGGCACCTATGCTTGTCTTTATTGCCGCGATGACTGCGGGTAATTTGTGGCTGATGGCGCAGAGTATGAGTATGAGATTTTGATAATTTAAACGTGTCGGAAAAATTCACAATTCTACAGGTCCAAACGCATGCCTTTGACAATAGAAGAATCCGTGTCCAAAGCACGAATCAATTTGGAAATGGTTGGACAGAATTTGTCGCGGGTGATCCGAACACAATCCCCAACCATACGCTGGCTACTGGCCGCTTTTGCCGGTGGCGGACATGTTTTGTTGGAAGATGTCCCAGGGACCGGCAAAACCACGCTGGCCAAAGCTTTTGCCCATTCCGTCGGTCTGGATTTCAAGCGGATCCAGTTCACCCCCGACCTGCTGCCTTCCGATATTCTTGGCGTCTCGATCTTTGACCAGGGGGCCAAACGCTTTGACTTTCGCCCGGGGCCGGTTTTT
>JACSDG010000067.1 GCA_015660855.1 Magnetococcales bacterium | reverse complement strand
TTTCTCAAGTTCCTTTTTCTCTTCCGCATCCTCCAATTTTCCCAGATCCAGGCCACCCTTGGCAACAGACTGCAACTGTTTACCCTCGAATTCGGTAAGATGACCGACCAGCCATTCATCCACCCGATCGCTCAACAACAACACCTCGATTCCTTTCTTGCGGAAAATTTCCAGGTGCGGACTGTTTTTGGCGGCGGCAAAACTTTCAGCGGTCACATAATAGATTTTTTCCTGATCGGGCTTCATCCGGCCCATATAATCGTTGAGGGAAATAACCTGATCCGCCGTGTCGGTGTGGGTCGAGGCAAACCGCAAAATTTTGGCCAGACGATCCTTGTTGCTGAAATCTTCGATGACCCCTTCCTTCAGCACCAAGCCGAAAGTTTTCCACAGTTCTTTGTATTTGTCCGGTTCCTTCTCGATCAACTCGTCGAAAAGGCCAAATATTTTTCCCACAGCCCCTTTGCGAATGGCCTCGACCATGGGATTGTTTTGTAATATTTCCCGTGAAATATTGAGGGGAAGATCGGAAGAATCGATCACACCGCGAACAAAACGCAAATAGCGTGGCATCAACTCCTTGGCCCCTTCCATGATAAACACGCGGCGGATGTAGAGCTTGACGCCATGTTTGCCATCGCGGTCCCACAGGTCGAAAGGAGCGCGTTTGGGGATGAACAGCAGGATGGTATATTCCTGTTTGCCTTCCAACCGCACATGCAGGTGGGTCAAAGGCTCCTCGAAATCGTGGCTGATGTGTTTGTAGAACTCTTTATACTCTGCTTCCGTGATGTCACTCTTGCTGCGGGTCCACAGTGCCGAAGCCTTGTTGACGGTTTCCCACTCGGGTGGTTTATTCTCTTTTTCCTTGTCATCCTCTTGTTTGGAATAATCGGGTTTGACCATCAGGATGGGCCAGGATACATGGTCGGAAAACTTGCGAATGATGCTGCGCAAACGCCAATCATCAAGAAACTCAGAATGGTCATCGGCCAAGTGCAGAACGATTTCGGTGCCCCGTTTTTCCCTGTCCACCATGGCAACCGTGTACTGACCGTCGCCCGAAGATTGCCAACGAACCGCCTGATCTCTGGGCAAACCCGCCTTGCGGGTGGTCAGGGTTACGGAATGGGCAACGATGAACGAGGAATAAAACCCCACCCCGAACTGACCGATCAGATTGGCATCCTTGGCTTGGTCTCCGGTGAGAGATTTTAAAAATTCCCTGGTTCCCGAGCGCGCGATGGTGCCGATATTGCTGATGACCTCGTCCTTGTCCATACCGATGCCATTATCGGTGATGGTCACGGTTTTGGCTTCTTTGTCGAAAGCGATCCGAATTTCCAGATTGGGCTCACTTTCGTAGAGATCGGCGTTGGAAACCGCTTGAAATCGCAGTTTGTCGGCAGCATCCGAGGCATTGGAAATAAGTTCCCTGAGAAAAATCTCCTTGTTGCTGTACAACGAGTGGATCATCAGGTGCAAAAGCTGGGTAACCTCGGTTTGAAAGGCATGTGTCTCTTTATGTTCGACATCGCTCATGGTGGCCATCAACCCCTTGAAAATGGTCTATTTAAGTTCAAGAAAAAACTGTCACCACAGGATATGGGCATTGCCGATCATTTACGCAAGGGCTGTTTTTTATTTTTCACGCAACCACGCCAATGAACACAAACGGCCTAGGGCGTGTTGACATTAAATAATATCCCACCCTTGGAAAATTATTAAAAGAAAAAAGGGGTCTGGGGGATTGCCCCCAGGGTTTTGGTTTTGAATTAAAACAAAAAAGCTTTATTGCCTATGGGGGTTTAGGGGCGAAGCCCCCAAGGTTTTGGTTCTTGCCTGAAGGGCATCATAAAATAGGATGCCCTTCAGACAAAAAAACAAAATCAAAACCCTGGGGCTGCGCCCCTAGACCCCCCTTGGGGGGAAGTAAAATAAAAATCAAAGTCAAAATCAGAGTCAAAAACAAAACCTTGGAGGCTCTGCCTCCAAACCTCCGCCGGGGGGGATGATCCCCCCCGGACCCCCGCAATACTTTTAGAGAAAAAAAGTTGGGGGGACGGAACGGTTACTTTATGAGCAGCATGCGATTGGTAGCGGACCGGCTTTCACCAACGGAAGTGACGCGAACAGCCGATTTTCCCGCAACGGGACATTTATTTTCACAGATGCCGCAACCGATGCACAGATCCGGTTTGACGAAGGGTTGTTTGAGGGTGATCGACCGCCCATCACGGTTGGTCACGGTTGCCGGTCGGTACCAGATGGCTTTAGGTGACGTTGGACAGACCTCTTCGCAGACAATGCAGGGGACATCCATGGCCCAGGGGAGACAGCGACCATGATCAAAAAAGGCGGTCCCCAGGCGGATCGGGGTGGCAAAGGGGGAACGACCTGTTTTTTCGTTGACGGCAAGGTGGCGAATGGCCCCGGTGGGGCATACCTGTCCGCACAAGACACAATGGTGTTCACAATAGCCGATGCGATTGACCAGGATGGGGGTCCATAACCCTTCAAAGCCTCCCTCCAGCCAGGCGGGTTGCAGTACACTGGTGGGACAGACACGCATGCAGGCGGCGCATTTGATGCAGCGTTTGGCAAAATCTTCCTCGGCCAGGGAACCGGGTGGGCGGATGACGGCGGAGTGGTCCAAGGTGACCGCCGAGACCGAATGACGCATCAGGGGAAACACCGTAATGGCTCCTACGGTCGTTTCCAACAAACGCCGACGATTGACATCCAGGGGTTGATGCACACTGCTTGTTTTTTTCGGTCTGCCGTAGTGCAAAGCCCCTTCCGGGCAGTGTTCCAGACAATTCATGCACAGATGACATTCCGAACGCCGCCACTCTCCATTGGGATCGCACCCCCCCTGGCACGATTGCAGACATTGGTTGCAACCGTTGCATTTTTCCACATCCCGTTGAATTCCAAACACGGACCAGCGCGACAGCACCCCCAAAAATGCCCCCAAAGGGCAGACGACCCGACACCAAAACCGAGGCAGCCAACGATTGGCCGCCAAAATAGCCAAAAAAATCACCGCTACCAGCAAACCACCCTGGAAAATTGGCTTGTTGCTGTAAATCCCCAGACCAACCGTATCCAGCAAGGGCAATCCGGAGACCACCATGGAACGAAACACCAGGGCGATGGGATCCAGCAATCCTGTTTGCAAACCGCCCCCCAGAGCGACCACCAACAAGACAGTCAAAGCATAATATTTAAACCGAAACATCGGTCGGTAGGCGTTGGCCTGATAGCGTTGCGATAGGCGCGGACCGATAGCACCCAGACTGAAAATTTGATTGAGTATCCCCAAGGGGCACACCCAGGAACAAAAAAACCGACCGAGAAACAGGGTCGGAATGATGATGGCCAAGGAAAGAATCATGCCTTTGTAGAGAGTTTGGCTGGTCAAAAACCCACCCAAGGCCACCAAAGGGTCCAATTCCAGAAAAAACGGAATGTCATATCCTTGCATGCGGCGAAAATGGGCCACCACGAGAAAAAAGAAAAACAAACCAAGGAAAAAACCGGCGTACAGACGTCGTATGTTGCGCAGTCCTGGAAGGGTGATTTTCATGGCACCAAGATTATACCTGTGTTTCGGATACATTGAGGTCTTGCCAGCGCACCTTGCCCAATCCACGTCCCTCCGCCAATGCCAGAAAGGCGATTTGTTCGGGACGCAACCCCAGGTAGCCCAGGCAATAACTGTCCAGGGCCACTTCATCCAAAGCGGCAATTAAAGTATTTTCCCGCTGGACATCCTCCAGACTGCCGCCCGTGGGGCCGTTGGCTTTGAGAACCCGAACTGCATCCATCACCGTCAAGGTGGGACGCACCGCCGCCGCCAAATCGCAAATAGAGGTGTGTATGTCCTGATGCAACTGGTTGCGTCGGCCTCCGATGACGCCATACCAGTTTTTCATCGCCAGGGTACATCCGCTCAAGGAATGATGTTTGACGATAGGCAGATTGATCACCTTGTCCACTTTATGAAACAAACGGTTGACAGGCCAAACTTTTAATAATACTCCCCCCATATCGGTGGGGAGGAAATCGTTTTTTCCGGGCAAAAAAAGTTGGGCGTTGGCCTGTTGGGCGGCATTTTCGATGCCGGAGCGAAAAAAACAGCGTGCCGGATCGTTCAACGAAACGTCGGTGACCCACACCGTGGCGGCCTGGGCTTCCTGGCACAGACGCGCCACGGCCAATACCAGATCGGGTCCGGTGTTGGCCGCCTGTTCCGGCATACGGTCCCAGCCGACGTTGGGTTTGAGCAACACCCGATCCCCTTTTTGAATAAAGCGCGCCATGCCTCCCAGTTTGGCCACCGCTTCGCGGGCCATGTTTTCCACATTTTGCCCATGAACGACCGCCATGGCCGGGAACAACGTGTTGGGAGGAACCCGAAAATCTTTCAATTTCAGGACATCGACCTGCCGATGACGCACGGGTTCATCGCCATGCAACCACACCCCCCCGGCCACCAGGACAGCCGAGGTTCCCGCCAAAACCCCCACCCGTTCCATAAAATTCCGGCGACTGATCGGGGGTTGGATTCTGGTTGGTTTTGATTTTTTTCTATCCCCAGTCATGGTTTTATAAAATCTTTCAGAGGTTGTTCCAGAGGCTCCAGGGCCATGCCGAAAATTCCCAAAAACTGGGTACCGTGTTCCACCATAAACCAATCGCCCTCATAAGGGTCATGGACCACCAGATGGGGAATGGGTTTTTCCTGGACGAGGGTGTAGGGTATTTTATCTCTGGTTAAAAAATCCAGCAGGGCTTGTTTGCGTTGGGCCATTTCGCTGGGGGAGCCTGACAGAAGGAAAGATTGAAAAATGGTATCGCCACGTTTGAAGGTGCGTTCCAGGACGTTATCGAAGAAAGCGAGTCCATGATAGTTTTCCTTGATAAAACGGGTTTCGACCACTTCTCCCAACGCCGGAAAACCGATAACCAGATCGGTCTTGCCCGTTTTTTCACGCAAACGCCCGGCCAATGGCCCGGCCCATGTTTCCAGGGGAAGGTTGGGGACGAAGGCGGTCATTTTGATCAACAGGGGGCCTTGGATAAAATGGATCCCCTGACCATAATCAAAGCCCATGGTGCCAACGGCCAGGGTTTTGACATTGGCAGGGGTTTCGTTCATCAGCATGCCAAAGGCATACATAGGCTCCCCCATGTGGAAAATATCGACGGTCAGTTGGGGCCGACTTCCCGATTCCTTTGAACCGTATTCCGCCACCCATAGTTCCTTGAAACCGGCGTTGATATAGGATTCGGCATGGCCATTGACGTACTCAAACAGGTTATCCCGGGTGAAATATCGCACCGCCCCCAAACGAGACAAGGGTGGCATCTGTTCGGGAATCCACGAGGTATCGGCTGCGGAGCCGCCTGGCCGGGAAAAATCGAGCAGGCCGGGATCATAAGTTTGCCCATCGATCCAGATCCAGACCGCCAGGAGCGGGAGCATAAAAATCAATACCCCGCGAATCCATGCAGGGGGATCAATGGATCGGGACATGGGTTGGTACGGCCTGGACTTGGTTTGGGAAATAGTTGATCATCATGTGCAAGTTCATCATTTTACCCAAAGTTTAAAACGAAAGCCTCCCCGGATCCGCCAGGGAGACGGTGACAATTGAAAAACCTTGGAGGCTCTGCCTCCAAACCTCCGCCGGGGGGGATGATCCCCCCCGGACCCCCGCAAAAATTTTTGCCAAACTTTGTTTTTCCGATACGTCAAGATCAAAACCTTGGAGCAAGGATATTATACAATTTTCCCGCCCTTGCCTCTTGTGAAGAATGCAGGTTCATCGAAAACAGACGTGTCAACCGATGTGATTTTGATGGCATTTTGTAACGTCATGGGTTACACTTCCGGGATGATCACTAACTTCAAGCACAAGGGTCTGAAACTCTTCTTCGAAACCGGCTCCATCCGAAAAAACAAACCCGATCATGAAAAAAGGTTGCGGTTGACTCTGGCCCGACTTGAAGCCAGCCATTATCCCCAGGACATGAATCTTCCTGGACTTAAGCTTCACCACCTGGGCGGGGACCTTGGCGGGTATTGGTCAGTTTGGGTTTCTGGAAACTGGCGTATTGTCTTCCGTTTCCAGGGAAATGATGCCGTTGACGTTGATTATCTGGATTATCATTAAGGAAAGGAGATACCCCATGCGCATGCACAATCCACCGCATCCGGGTGAAGTGATCCGGGAATTGTGTCTCACCCCACTGAAACTTTCCGTGACCAAGGCGGCGGAGGGATTGGGTGTCACCCGGAAAACGCTTTCCTCTCTTCTGAATGGTCGATCCGGCATTTCCCCAGAAATGGCCATCCGCCTTTCCAAAGCGTTCGGAGGAAGCCCGGAAAGCTGGTTATCCCAGCAAATGATCTATGATCTCTGGGAAACTGAACACAAGTTAGGTGAAATCAATGTAACTGTTTTTAATACAATTTGATTTGGCTGCTTATCTACGGACTACACGATCCGCCTTCAATCAACGAAGGCAAACGGTTGTTAGCCATTGGCAAATTAACTGGGTTTCGAACATGATGCCCTTCAGGCAAAAACAACAAAATCAAAACCCTGGGGCTGCGCCCCTAGACCCCCCTTGGGGGGCAGTAAAATCAAAATCAAAGTCAAAATCAAAGTCAAAAGAAAAACCTTGGAGGCTCTGCCTCCAAACCTCCGCCGGGGGGAGAACCTCCCCCCGGACCCCCGCAAAAATTTTTGCCAATAACAACGTTAGCGCATATGGGGATCATTCCCCCCTTAACCCCCGCAATCATTTCAACCCTAACGTAAAGAGGGGGGACTGAATGGCTACACGAGTCCTGCAAGGCATTCCAAAATCGGCATTTATGACCGTGCACAGTCTATTAATTTTCACTTCCTGTGGAGAAAGGCTGTGATTGATGCCTTGTTGATCTATCCCCGCCTGGGCAGTATGGACAGCATGGTTGTAGAACTGCCCCTGAGCATCATCTACGCCGCCTCGGAAGCCGTTCAAAAGGGACATCGGCTCAAACTGGTGGATCTGCGCGTTGAAAATGGATCGTTCGAAGACATCCTGGGACCCTACCTAGACCAGGGGGTTCGGTTGGTGGGCATCTCCGTCATGACCGGGAATCCCCTGAAAAACGCAAGGGAAATTTCCCTTTTCATCCGCAAACACTATCCCCATGTCCCCATCGTCTGGGGTGGCCCCCACGTCACGGTCATCCCGGAAACCATGAACGAACCCTTCCTCGATTATCTGGTGCGGGGGTTCGGTGCCCGGCCCCTGGAACAACTCATCGCCCACCTTAAAACCGGATCGCCAACCCTGGAATCCATTTCCGGTTTGTCCTACCGGACGCAACGCGACCTGATTGTTCACAACCCCCGTTCCGTGGAATTCGAACGCATCCACTACAGTCACATCCCCTACGACATGATCAACGTCGATTCGCCCCATTACCGGCGGTTGTACAAAGGTGATGCGCAACGGCTTTTCTCCATCTTCACCACGGTGGGATGTCCCTACAAATGCACCTTTTGCATCAGTCCCACCCTTTACGAAGTCATCAAAGGGAAAAAATGGTTGGGGGATCCCGAGGAGGAAGTCATTGAGCACATCGAAATGTTGATCGCCCGCTATCAGGCATCCCATATCACCGTGATCGATGATACAAGTTTTGTCAGTATTAAGCGCATGCAACGCATCTTTGAACGGATCCTGGAGCGGAATATCATCATTCATCTGGAATTCCGGGGGGCGCGCATCAACGAAGTCGATAAAATGGACGACTATTTTCTCGATTTGATGGCTCGTGTCGGTGTGCGTGTGCTCCAAATCGGTGTTGAAACCATGAGCCAACGCATGTTGGACCTGTTTGAGAAAAACATCACCAAAGAACAAATTTTTCGGGTCAACCGCAACCTGGCCCGGCATCCCAATGTAAAACCCGTCTACAATTTTCTCTTCGGCGCCCCGGGAGAAACCTATGCGGATCTGTTGGAAACCAAGGAGGGGATCCTGCAATTGCTCCGTGAGAACCCTCAGGCCTACGTCGGCTTTGGAGGAGACTGGAAACCGGTCCCTGGATCCAAATTGCTCGATGTCGCCATCACTGATTATCACTACTGCGCCCCAGTCAGTCTTGATGACTGGATTCAGGTGGATACGTCCGATGCCACCAAAAAGCTTTACTATCCCTGGTATACCCCAAGGCAAAACAATCTTATCAAGTTTCTTCAGGTGTCTTCCTTTGTCATCGATGACAAAATGGTTCGGGAATCACACAACAACCATTCGCCATTGTTCATCATCCTCCGCCTCATGGCGCGTACCTACAAACCCATCGCCTTATTGCGTATGAAATTTGATTTTTATGATTGGATGTTTGAATATGCCTTGTGGCAGATAACCGTTCGCTTTCTGGCTGCCCAAACTTCCCGGGGGAGCCGATGACAGGGATTCGGACCCCCTCGGTGTCCATTCGATCCGAAGTCAAAGCACTCGCCCTGCCCCCTTTGGTGGGAAACCCGCGACGGGTCATGCTCGCAACCCCTCCTGGCACCCTGGAAGACTCTTATGGCCGCATGGCCGCTGCGGCTGGGGAGTTGCCTTTGTTGGGACTGGCCCTCATTGCAGGTTCCCTGCGTCATCAGGCCATGAGGTGCGCATCTTTAGACTACGGTGCCCTGGGTTTGGGTTATAAGCAGTTTCAACGGGATTTCCAAAAATTCCAACCCCACGTTTTGGGGATAACCGGCTATGTCACCAATATGAAACGGTGTGCCCGGTTGGCGGAGTTGCCCGAACTGCGGCGTTTCTACCTGTGGCCCCGGCGGATCATCCCCTCCGTGCTGCGGTTTGGATGCGGCAGCCCACCGAGGTTCTTTTTTTGATCCTTTGGACAAAAAGTTTCCTTCACTGTTTTTGACTTTGATTTTTGCCCGCAGGGGATGATGTTTTCGTTTACATGTTTTTAATAATAAGTTAGGGAAACAAAATCGTCATGACAATGGAATTTTCCCATGATCTCCATCCCCTGACCCCCTTGCAACGCCAACAATTCCATCAAAAGGAATTGCTGGATATGGGGGCGCGTCTGCTTTCCCGTTTGGATCGTTGTCCCCTCACCGCTAGTTCCGGCTCCTTTGATCGGGAATATTGGGCCTGGGCTACCAAGGATTTTGCCAATATGGACCTGCAAAGGGGGGTGCGGGTTTTGGTCTTTCTGCACCAACGCCATTTCCCCGGAAATTTCTATTTTCAATCACCGGCACTGGCGGAGTGGATTCAAATGGCCATTCAATTCTGGATTCAACGCCAAGAGCGTTCCGGGGCCTTTGATCACCTTTACCTGCACGAAAATTCCTGGATGGCCGCTGCCTTCACCCTTCTCGATATGGCCTCGGTACGCCACTGGCCCACGCTTCTGGCCAATACCTCTCTGGCCCAAGCCTGGGTCGATACCGCCAGATGCGCCGCCGATCATCTGCAATCCCATGACGAAACCCATGGTTTCATCAGCAATCACCGCGCTGCCGCCGCTGCTGCCCTGGCTGCCGCCGCCAATATCACCGGCAACGATGCGTATCGGACCGCCGCATGGCAGCTTATGGAAACGGTTTATCAGCGGCAATCCTCGGAAGGATGGTATTTGGAGTACGAAGGGGCCGATCCGGGATATCAAACCCTGGATACCCATTACCAAGCCCTCTTCGCCAGGGAAACCAACAACGATCCCCGTACCCTGAAATCCGTGGAACACTCCCTGCTGTTTCTTTCCTGGTTCCTCCATCCTGATGGCAGCATCGGTGGCGAATATGGCAGCCGGGGATGCCCACACTTTTTCCCTGGGGGATTTGAATATTTTTCCCAATGGTTGCCTATGGCCGAGGCCATCGCCTCCTGGGGTACAGCAGGAGTCGCCGGAGGTGGCTCCTGTGGTTTGCGGGACGCCGATGAGCGTAACGAAGTTCCGCTGGCCACCAGTCATGTCCTCGCCTGGGAATGTTTGAACGACAGGCCCCAAACAACCCGGGAAATTCCTCTACTCCCGGTGCAACGGATCGGCATGCGGTTTTGGCCCGAAGCCGGACTCTTTGTCCGTTCGGACACATCACATTTTCTCGTCTTCGGAGGAAGCAGGGGGGGGGTGATCAAACTGTTCCATCAACAAACGGGCAAACTGGTCTTTGGCAGTTGTGGATATGTAGCCCAGGATGCCTCCGGGCGGAGCGCATCCACACTGTTGTGGACAACCAAACCTCGCATGCACGTCCAACGGGATGAGCCTTTCGAGGTGACGTTGCACGCCCCGTTTTTTTTCTTTCGAACCAACCGGTTGATGAAACCATGGAGTTTTTGGCTCTTCCGTCTGTTCAATCTGACGGTGGGGCGCAATCTGGCATTCAACCGCTTCGTGCGCAAACATCTCATCATTGGCCGCTTTCTCAAGGAACGCCGTCCCGCCGGGGTGCTCCTGAAGCGGTGTCTGCATCGGATGGAAGGACGTTGGCACATCAGTGACACAATCGAGCAAACCGACAAACAATTCAATCCTGTCTCCATGGAAGAGTTGGGGCTTTTCTCCACGGTTTACATGGCTTCCGCCAAATATTTTCGCAAACAGGACCTCCAACAGGTCTGGCGCCACCCACTCACGGCATCCCAATCGCAACAAGCCGGCGTTTGGACAACCCAACAGGCACTAGAGTCATGAATGCCCGTATGAAAGCCGGTGTTCTTCTTCAGACATAGGTTGCTCCTGATCATCTGGACCGCAATTGGCCTCTTTGACTGAGAGACAAACTCCCATTTTTCATCGAATTGGACTTCACGCGTCTTTCCGTATGCCCTTCACGTTTGCAGATTGCGCTCAGAGCCATGATGCCAATGGGTTCGCCAAAATAGAGATCCGCAACGACAAACAATATTTCCATAATGAAACGCTCACTTTCTGTTTCGGAGTAACCGTTCAGACCCCCCGGTTTTTACAGGTTATGTGCATGGCTTCAGGCATTGCGGTTGCCCTCTTCGGAACATGATGCCCTTCGGGCAAAAACCTTGGGGTGCTGCCCCAAACCCCGCCGGGGGGGATGATCCCCCCCGGACCCCCGCAATAGTTTCAACCCTGAAAAAAAAGGGGGGGGACTGAACGGTTACGTTTCGGATGTACATCGTCTCTTGAAATTATTTCAGGATCGTGTTTCAGGGGACGCGGATATTGACGGCGTAGATCAGGTTGACGTGGTGCAATGGAATGCCAGTAGGATACCAGTATTCCTGCCTCTCCTTGAAAAAATGGCGAATGAAGGCCAACAGTTGTGCGCAGGAGTTGACGTGATCGCGGGCTATAACGTAATCCCAGTCAAATCCCCTTTTCATGAAGGTGCGGCGCGTTGTCAGGTATCTTCCCAGATTCCAGGCGACTCCACCTTCGGTGGGAATGGCGATACTCAGCGTACCGCCGGGTTTGAGGACGCGTGTCCACTCCTTGAGCACCCTGTAGGGTTCGGGAACATGCTCCAGATTGTAGATTGAAACCACCCTGTCAAAGGTGTGATCTGCCATTGTCAGGGTACGGCAATCCTGAATGTCAAAGGCAAGACGATGGTCTGCGCCATGCCGGGCACGGGCCTGCTCAAGAATCCCGTCATTGAAATCGGTGACGAGATATGTGTCGAAGTTGTGGCGCACATGCGGAAGATGTTCTCCGCCACCGGCGCCGACCTCAAGAACACGATCAAATTTCATCTGTTGGGTGTAGGACCTTTCCACTAGGCGATGTCCTGCATCCTGGACGCGCCGGATTAGGGCGTTCCCTGCATAGAACACCTCGTGATAATGGGTGGCAAATTCGTTTTGATATCGTTGCCACATCGGGTCTTCATCTTGATTTCTTGGATCCATTCTTCCAGCTTCTCATTTTTTTCGGGCGGTTACCACGGGAGCATTTCCTATTTGTCAACAAGCCTCAAACGACAGCTGCGTGACTGCGCCGCATAATGTTCAAAAATTCAGGCGTGTAATCAGGGAAAGAAACGATCGTACCACTTTTGCAGGGATAGCAATGCCCACAATTCCCGGCCATGATCCGCCCGCCCATCCCTGTGTTGGTTCATCAATTCGGAAAGCCTATCATTGCGAAAAATCCCCTGCATGGCTACTTTTTGCGGATTGAAAGCTTGGCGCAGGGTGGGGGCTAGCGGTCCTCGTAGCCAAGCGGAGGTGGGAGGACCAAAACCTTTTTTGGGTTTGTTCAGGATGGATGCGGGCAACTGTTTGTGCAAAATGGCCCGCAAAATAGCCTTTGTTTTGCCCCCCGCCATCTTCAGGTCGCCGGGAAGTCCATCCAGATAGTGAATCAAATTTTTGTTCAACAGCGGAACTCGCGCCTCCAGAGAGGCGGCCATGGTCATGCGATCGGCCTGGAACAAGCCGTTGCCCTCCAAAAAAAAACGGGCGTCCAGTTCCAAAATGCGGTTGATGCCATCCCCTTGGGGTGCGGAACCGGAAAAACCATCCAACCAGCAAAAATCCCCCCTCAGCGCGTCATGGGCAGCCCCACCCGGGAGCAACACTTTCCCCCTGGAATGGGCATCCCAATAACCCATCCAAAGAAAATGTTGCTCTTCCACGGAACGATTCATCCCCCGCACAAAACGTTTGGCCTTGAACTCCAAACTCATGTAACGGGATGAAGGAGGGAGCATGGCCGTCAAGGCAGGGATAATCCTCTGTCCCAACACGGCAGGCATTTTACGATAATGTTTGGCCCATGCGTGGGCCTTCAAGGTCGGATAACCCGCAAAAACCTCATCCCCACCCCAGCCCGTCAGTACCACTTTCAGATCCCTGGCCGCGTGCCGCGATAAATGCAGCAGAGGCAACACGGTGCTGTCACCAAACGGTTCGTCAAGCAACCCGAACGTTTCCTCCAGCAATTCCGGCAGGTTTTCCTCCCTGAAGACAACCTCCTGATGATCCATCCCCAGGTGGCGGGCTACCAGGGACGCATCCTTGGATTCGTCATGGGATGGTTGCTCAAAACGAAGGGCATAGGAACGTAACCGCTTCGGGGCAATCCGTGCGGCAAACAACGCGATGGCCGATGAGTCCAAACCACCGCTCAGAAAAAGCCCTACCGGGACATCGGCCTGCAATTCCCGATGAATCGTCTCTTCCAGGAGTCGCCGGGTTTCCGTCACGGCCTCGGCGAAGCCGACGTCAAAGCGATGACCAAAATGTGGCCTTGAAAAACAACCCCTTTGAATCCCTTGCCGGTCCATGAGCAACCAATGCCCTGGAGGGAGCTTTTCGATGCCGGCAAAGGGGGATGCCGGGCCTGGGACATAGCCCAAAAAAAGATAATCGTTCAAAGCGGTCCAATTGGGTCGATTGCCCCCCGGTTGCAATGGGAGAAGCGCATTGATTTCGGAGGCAAACGCCAAGGAGTGTTCGGTTTGCAGCAGATAGAGGGGTTTGATGCCCGGATAGTCTCGGGCAAGCAACAAACGTTCTTCCCGTAGATTCCAAATGGCGATAGTGAACATGCCGTTGAGGCGTGGCAAACAGTCTATGCCATATTCTTCAAAGGCATGGAGAATGGTTTCGGTATCCGTCAACGTGGAAAATCGATGCCCTGCTGCTTCCAACTCCAGGCGCAACTCCGGGTGATTGTACAACTCCCCATTGAAAACAATGGCCAGTGAGCCATCTTCGTTAAATATGGGCTGACGTCCCCCGGAAAGATCAACAATGGCCAACCGGGTATTCCCCATGACAAAATTTTGGGCCTCAAAACGTCCCGATTGGTCGGGACCTCGATGCCGCAAGCGACCCTCCATTTCATCCAGCAGGTGCGGTGCCGGCAAATCGTGGTCGGGGAAGAAAACTCCAAAAATACCACACACGTCGATTACAGTGGATCGGGTTTGGGAAGTTCATCCGGCTGCGGTGGCGACGATACCCGTTGGTTGCACAATTCATTGCGCCAGTTTCTGGTTTGAAGTTGATTGGAAATGATGATTTCCAACACCAGGCCGAAAATCGGCAGCAATGTCGCCACGAAGACGAACCAGATCATCGACAGATGCAAAACAATGGGAATCAATCGCCAATAGCGCACACTGCTGAGAAACGATCCAGTGATAACCCATATAGTGAACAACACAAAAGCCACTGCTGCAAATACGGCGGCCACTTCGCAGAAAACATGGAATGGCCTGGTTTTTGTGGCCTGCACCGATGCCAGAGCGATCAGGTCCAACAATCCCCGATGCCGCAACAGGGCGTACTTGGATTTGCCATAAAGACGTGCTTGGTGGCGAATGGGAACTTCGGAAATAGGGTGTCCCATATTGAACGCCAGAATGGGAACCAAACGGTGCAAATCACCACGCAAATAAAGCTTTTTATACAACGAACGCCGTATCGCCTTGAAGCCGCAATTGATATCGTGGAGGGGGCAATCGAAAAAACGCTGGGTCAGATAATTGAACCAACGAGAGACCATCTTTTTGGGATAGGTATCCTGACGATCCACACGCCAGCCGTTGACGAGATCATAGCCTTCTTCAATCTTGTCCAGAAACAGAGGGATCATCTCCGGTTCATCCTGAAGATCGGCATCCAGGGTGATGCAAATCTCTCCCTGAGCAATATCGAATCCTTGCATCAGAGCCAGGGATTTTCCATGATTTTTATTGTGTCGCAGCACCGTAACATGGGAAAACCGCTCAGAAAGGGCGACCGCTGTTTTAAATGTATCGTCGGTGGAACCATCGTCCACCAGGATGATTTCATAGGGCCGTTGCAGCGATTGCAAAACGGCGACGCACCGTTCAAAAAGAAATTTAATGTTTTCCGCCTCGTTAAAAGCAGGAATGATGACGCTAATCATGGGGTGCCCCTGAATTAAGAAGGAATATCGATCATTTTTCCCCCGAAACCGAGAACTGAAAGATATTCAGTCCCGCCACGGTCAAAACCATGAACTCTTCAAAGCTTTCAATGCCACGCAGCCGTTTCCACAGATAACTTGGGCGCCAGTAGAACCGGCGGTAGGCCTTCACGATACACCGGGAAAGATAAGCACTTGAAAGCTGGCAGATCTCCTGGGAAAAAAAACCCGTGGTATGTAGATCTTCCATGGTGGACGCCGAGCCGTCGCGCATTTCCGGGTGTCGCTGGGCCATTTCTTGAAACAACGGCGTTCCGGCGTAGGGGGTAAGAATTCCAAAACTGGCGGTGGTGGGATCCAGGTCCAGAGTAAAGCGGATGGTTTTTTCGATACTCTCAGGAGTTTCCCCCGGTCCCCCCAGCATGACGTGGGCGTGGGTGTCCATTCCTACCGCATGGGCCATGCGGAAGGTTTCCCGGGTTTGTTCACAAGTGACACCTTTTTTATAGTTGGCCATGATCTGTTCATCGCCGGTTTCCACCCCAAACTTGATCAAATGACATCCAGCCTGTTTCATGAGGATCATGGACTCCCGATCCACCATGTCCACACGGGCATTGGCGATCCAAGAAAGGTCCAATTTTTCCCGGATCATTCCCTGGCATACCTCCTGGTTTCGCTTTTTATAGGCGGTGAAGGTTTCATCGCGAAAGAAGACCTCCTTGTAGCCCAACCTCTTGATTTCTCGCAGTTCCTTCAATACACTTTCTCCGGAACGGAAACGAGCTTTGTTGCCATAGAAAAAAGGTGCTGTGCAAAAAATGCAACGTGCCGGACACCCACGGGAAGTGATCATGGTGGTATAGGGGGTGCGTTTCACGGCGGGATTGAAATAATCGATTCCTTTCGGCAATAACGTGCGATCAGGAATCGGCAAGTCATCCATGGAGACGAACGGGCGGGGGGGATTGATTCGCGGCGTACCATCTTTGTCACGAAAACCGATCCCCAAAATATCTTCCACGGGCAGACTTCCGGTGATGGCCAAAATCAATTCTCGTAAACCCTCTTCGGATTCCTGGGCGATGATATAGTCCACCGCCTGCTCCCTCAGGCAATAGTGGGGCATGAAGGTGGGATGAGAGCCGTACAGGATGGACCTTACGGAGCCATCCTGCGCTTTGATGGCCTGAAGTGTTTTGAGATCCTGCCGAAACGATTGGGTGGAACTCATGATGGCCACGGCGACTGTTGTATTTAAGCTGTTTTCAAGATAGCTCTGATAACGTTGTGGTTCCAGGAGTGCGTCAATGAGTTCCACTTGCAGGCCTGTCATGCGCACCGAAGTGGCGGCATAGAGTTCGTGGATGGGAGGCATCTGCATGCCGCCAATCCTCTTGCCATTGCACCAGCAACCGTAGATAAAATCCCGCACCACATTGCTCACGGCTGTCGTATTGTCCCCAGGGCGCAAAAAAAGCACCCGATCCCTCGCCCTATCCCTCAAGGGCACAGATGCACTCACACCATTCATGGGAAACGCGCCTCAGTGGCCGGTAAACGGGTTGGAAAGAGGTTTTTTCAATTCCATGACCCAAAAATATCCAAACATTGTGCGGCCATCGCCTTTGAGGTGGATCCAGGGGACATTGTAGCCGACCTGGTAAAGATCCAAAATTTCAAATGCCGCAAAAAGGGTTTGAATTTCTTTTTTGGTATAGCATTTCAGATAGGGAACGCCGAAGCATTCCAGGATCATGGTGCCAAAATATTTTTCCAGATGGGCACCTTTGAAAAACCGGTAAAAAATGCGCTTGGTCATGAAAACGGTATCGAAAACGGCTTGAAGGAAACGCAGCACTTTGGCAACGCCAACCTTGAGGGACCATCGCCTGTATAATACCAGATACGCTTTCCCTCCCGGTTGCAGAACGCGCAAGATTTCCGCGAAGGCTTTTTTTTCGTTGGCGGTATGATGCAACACCCCCATGGAATAAACAGCTTGCTGGGTATTGTCCGCGATGTCGAGGTTTTCGGCATTGCCGACGCGGAAGATGGGTTGCACGCGCAGGAAAGACCGAACTTCCCAGGCTCCGACCGTTGCACTTTGGATACTTTGCGGGGAATAGTCCAATCCTTCATAGCGACCATTCTCGGACAGGAGAGAGCATAAAAGGATGGCATCCGTCCCTTGTCCGCAACCGATTTCCAGGATCTGGTCATGGGAAGCGGCAATACGCTTCAAGAAATCGGTAAGCCAGGGTTCCTTACGATAACGAAATTGTTTTCTTTGCTCAAAATCGGCCTGTCCATCACAAGGTGACGTATCCCAGAATTCCCGGGTTGATTGCAGGGAACCATCCGGCTTTTCTACTAAACCATGCTCGGAAAAACTAGGTGGGTTTTGTTCCATGAAGCATTGAGTCCCGATTTTATGGTGTTGCCGAATTGGTCTGGTTGGAACCAGCTATGCCCTTATTTGGTAGAAAGCATGCGTCCGAACACACTTTGGAGTCCGACCACCCCACCCAAAATGATCAGAAAATCATAAGGAACTCTGTATTCAGCCATGGGCAGAGGCAGCAATCCCGTAATCAGGACCGAAAGGTATGTTGGTATCAGAATGGTTGCGAACAAACGTACCTCAACGAAACGTAGCTTGAACGCCAGGAAAAACGATGGTACCAAGAAAAAAAGCATGGGCGGGTTGATGGTTCTGAAGAAGCTTATGATTGCATAGGAAACATGGTAACTGCCGACATTCGTCAACCGATCTTCGATTTCACGGACATTTTTTATGAGTTGGATGTTTTTTTCTGTCTTTAGTGGATTGAATGGAAAACTAGGGTCAACAAATAATTTAGCAAAGAAGTCGGAATCGCCACGCGGATGTTGGACAACCTTGGCACAGCCTTTATCGATCATCTCCGCAGGGATTATCGGGTCAACGTCATTATCATGTTTCTCACGTTTGTGTTTTCTCATTAGCTTGACTGCCGCCGCAACATCGGAATAGGGAGACGGAGGCAACAGTTCGGGATCGTTGACATGCATGATCCATGTTATTGTAAACAATGATTTGATAAATTCCAGAGGATTGGCCCGGACGGATTCGTACACAGCATTATGGTATATGCCGGGATACCAGCTGTCCATGATGTACAAATCACGAACGACATTGGTGTTTAACGGGCCATGGAGAAAATTGTTCATGGTAACTTTGTTTTGGATATACCAATCTTTGCAAAGCAACTCCTCCTCGACGGCCTTCAAGAGTTTTTTGTTATGAGGGCCGTAGTCCGGGGAAAATCTTGGGGCTGTTAACGTCACATGGTAGGTTGGCAGCTGATTGACAGCCGATCCGGCCAACTTGAACACACCAAAGGCGTGGTAATTATAGGTCAGAATTCCAAAGTATCCAAAAAGAAAACCTGCGGCCAGAATGGCCACCCGTTTGAAGTTTTTCTTGCTGAAACCGAAGCAGATCACGGGAAAGGACAGTGACAGAATGTAGATCAGCGTGGATTGTCGAAACAACAACAGGCTCGCCGTTCCAAGACCAATGAGAAACAGGGTTTTTGTGCTCTCCGACCGAAAGAAATAGTACAGTGAGGCACTCCAGATTGAAACAGCCAAAGAGAGCAGTGGCGCCTGCTGCAAGCCGTGGAAAATATCCATGACGGCCATATCGAACAGCAGAACGATGGCCACGATTCGAGCTGTCATCATACCGAAATGACGGGCAATATAATAGGCCATCAGAATGTGGGCGACATAGAACAGGAGGAAAATAAACTCAAACCACGGATGGGACAACAAGCTGATCCACCCGATGATGTGGCTGGAACCAGGGCTGCGATGAAAAATATTAAATCCTATAACGCCATAATAATGCAGAAGATAATCAGAAAAAAGCCGCCCTGGCCCTACCGGCCAAGCTAGTGAGAAAAACAAAAACAGTACCACTGCGGAGCAGACAATGAGCAGCAGAAATTTTTGTTCCTCTTTGGACACTGGTTGTGTCACCAAACCACGCATGTTGACCGACATGAATCACTCCAGACAGTTAATTACGACAGGTAAACCACCGGCTTTGCTGGTGGACCAGAGAGGCTACGCCGTTCCCTCGTGCAGGCAAAGCGACGCAGCATAGCTATCTTTTTAACGAGCCGTCAAGTTCAACAAAAGGAGGCTATCATGAGAGACTGGCAAAGTCAGGCCCACGTCCGTTGGTACTGTAGGCTTGGCCTGATACTTCGTGGGCTATGTCAATTCCAGGGTGTCGAGTTGATCGAAGGCCACCCCATGCCTGACCCCATTTACCCTCTGGTCGAGTGTACCACCGAAATACAGCGTTGCAAACACTGTTGGGATGTTGAAAGGCCAATCAGCGATCAGAATCCATCGGGAATTTTTGGGTGTCATCATTCAGTCCCTCCTTTTTTTTCCAAGGTTGAAATTATTGCGGGGGTTCGGGGGGGGGATCATTCTCCCCCCCGGCGGGGTTTGTGGCAGTGCCCTAAGGTTCATTTTTTGACAAGTAGAACAAAAAATCTCTTTATCTATGAGGGATTGGGGGCGAAGCCTCCAAGGTTTTGGTTTTTGCCCGAAGGGCATGATGTTCGATAATAAAGAGGGTGGAGCTGAACGATTACGCCCATAAGTATTTTTGACTTTGATCTTTCTGTCGGAGGGGTATAGTATTTCACTCTCCCAACCAAGGAAACTTTGATGCGTGCCAATGAATTGTTACTTTTCAGAGAAAAACTGGCAGAGCATGGCGTGATGGTTTGCTATAATGGATATATGACTGAAGATGTTTTGACTGGTATCGCTGCGACCATCAAACATCAAATGATGGTGAGAAACACCGATAAAAATGTTGCTCGCGGGGTGTTTTCTCTGTTTGTCGAACAGGTACAGAATGTTATCCGATATTCTGCGGAAAAAGAGACAAGTTGCCAGGGAAGCACGGATATTACGATGCGCACTGGTTTGTTGATGGTGGGCAAGGAGGCTGACCGGTATTTCGTGGCGTGTGGCAACATGGTCGAAAAGAAGGATGTTGCTACATTACGTAGCAATCTTGTGCATATTCAAGGCCTTGATAAGGAGGGCCTTAAGGCTTTGTTCAAAAAAACTATTAAAGGTGAAACGCCGGCGGGCAGTCTGGGAGCGGGGGTGGGTTTTATTGACATTGCGCGAAAGGCGACGCGGGGATTTGAATTTGATTTTTCTGATGTTGACGATTTGCGCACGCATTTTTCCATCAAGGCCTATATCTGATGCCGGAGAGTGACACTTACGATGGAAACGATTTCTTTGCAACGTACGGAACGCACTCCGAATGTTTTGTTCAACTTTGCAACAAATTGCTTTTCTCTGACCGGGGAGTCTTACCCCGAAGATGTCTCTGAGTTTTATGGTTCGCTGATGGCCAAACTCAAGGAGCACCTGGGTCTTTTGAGGAAAGCGGAGTTGCAATTTGACTTTTCTCTTGTGTATTTTAACAGTAGTACCGCCAAGGTGATCATGCGTTTGTTCGAGTTGCTGGAGCAAACAGCCCAACGGGGGAATCAGGTGTTGGTCAATTGGCACTATGATGAGGACGATGACAACATGCGGGAGATGGGTGAGGACTTTTCCGAGGACCTGAAGGCAGCCCGCTTCAACTTGGTATCCAGAACGGAGTGATTTTTGCGGGTGGTGTCTCAAGCGGACTGGACTGTACCCTCAGTCTGGGTGTCGAGGGAATCAAGTTTGGCAAAATTATTGCGAGTGTCCGGAATGAAGCCCCTGGGGGGTTGTTTTTTTTGAAGGGTCTTATGTGAGAAGTAACGGTTTTATTTCATTTTTTCTGCTTAATTTTTAAGGATGTAATTTTTTTATTGACAACGTGATTGATTGTCTGCAACAATGCCCGCCACTTTCAGCTTCTATAAGCCCATGGGGGGCCGGTGGTCGTTGCAAGGTTGGGTTTGTGTTTTGTTGGGGGGCTTTGAGGTTTTCTCTGGACCCCGAAAACTATTCTGTGCTTTATCCATCAACTGCTTGGTTTATAGCGGACTATCCCCTTCATGGGGACTTCAACCTAAAAAGGAGTGATCTGCCATGGAACATTGGGGAATGAATACCATGTCCAAAAAAGTTAGTATGCTCGCCCTCGCTTCGGCTTTTACCATCGGGGTTGCCGCCTGTGGTGGCGGTGGCGGGAGTGATTCTCCGTCTTCGTCGGGCACTGTGCTCGGTGTGGCCGTCGAAGGTCCGGTGGTCGGTGGCAGTGTCACCGTCTACAATGCCGACGGCTCCAAGTGTTCGGCTGCTTCGACCTCGACCGGGACCGATGCCAAGTTCAGTCTCAGCATCGGCACGTGTACTCCCCCTCTGGCTCTTGAGCTTTCGGGCGGTACCGATGCGGTTCACAGCACTATGGGTGTCACGGTTCCCCAGACCAACATGCGTTCCATCATTGGTGTCTCTACGCAGACCGTTGCCAATATTTCTCCTTTTTCGACTCTCATCTATCATTCGCTCATCAAGGATTCGGCCAGTCTGAGTGCCGCTGGAATCACCACCAGCAATGCCAACGACAAGATCACGACCAAGGCTACTTCGATCATCAAGACCTTTGGTTTTGGTGTTGATCTTCTTACCGACGGTTCTTCCATCAGTGCATTCAACCCCATTACCGCATCTCTGGGGTCGACCAATTTGGCGACTTTCATTCAAGCCAGTGAGGCCCTTTCCGAGACGGTTCGCCGTGTCGCCAAGGCGGGTGGTGGCGTGAACTCCACCAACATTGGACTGATTTTCCAATATCTCGGTCGCGACCTTTCCGACGACACGCTTGATGGCAGCATGGGATCTTCCGCGATCTCCTCGGCCATTTCTGGTTTCAGCATGGATTCCATCCGTGCCTATGCCCAGGCCAATGCCCTTTTTATTCTCAACGAGATTTTCTCGACCACGGGTCTGTCGGTTACCGACAGCAACGGTTCTCAAAAGTCGGCTCTGTCGGCCATCAAGACGGCGATCGGGACGGTTAGCAGTTCCGCCACGACCAGCTTTGACAATGTGAAGCCCAATACCAACGTTACCTCGCAGTGGACTTCCGCCCAGGCTGTGGCTCTCGGCCTTCTGGGCAAGTCGACTCTTTCGGATCTGGGTATTTCCTCCGCTCTTTCGACCTCGACCTCCATCAGCAGCCGTGGGACTCTGACTGTTTCCACGACTGAGGCTGCCAATGTCGCCGATTCCAGCAAGGTATCCACCTATTCGTCCAACGTCGCCAAGGCCAACACCGCCTATGTGACCTCTTCCACCTTCAACGTTGCGCTGAGTTCTGTCACGTTGACGGATTATCCCAGCAATACCGCGACGACCTTGACCCCCTCGACCCGGTCTATTTCGAGTGGCTCGCTGATGATCACCCTGGCTTCTACAACCACTGTCAGTGCCTCCAACTTGGCTTTGTTGGCGACTTCCAGTGCTACTTCGGCCTCGGCTACGCCTGCGGTCGTTAACTTTACCCTGTCCAATATGCCTCAGGGTAGTGGTACCGCCGGGGTAACCATGACGCTTCTCGACGGAAGTGACAGCACCAGGACTTCCGGTGAGCGTTTTGTTTCCGCCAGCTTCAATATGCCTTGGAGCAGCGATGGTTCTACTCTCACATTGACTGCGCCGTCCTCTGCCTCGGTGTCTTATTATGCCGCTGCCGACAGTTCCGCTTCCAGCGCGACGCTGTCTCAGAGTGCGGTGGGGGGGTTGGCGATCACCTCTTCCGGGTCTAATCAAAGCTCGCTGAAGAACACCGTCAAATTGCAGGTGGCAGAGTTGTTCAACGCTTCGTCCAAGCATGGGAATGCGTCTCTGGCTTCGGCTATGACTTCCATGCAGGCTACTGGGAACTACTACTACTCGATCGATTTCTCCGGGATTTCTCTCTCCGGGACCGATTCCAGCAGCAATACGTCAACCTTCAGTCAGGTCAAAGGTACCTTCTCCACCAAGTAATTGGCAGGGGTGCTGTATTGTCAAAGGGGCGCACTGCGGTGCGCCCCTTTTTTTTGTCTCTATGGCAAGATTGGATTCTGCGTTGTGTATAGCGGAGAAGTAACCATTCAGTCCCTCTTTTTTTTAAGGTTGAAATTATTGCGGGGGTCCGGGGGGGTGCTCAAATTGCCGGAGGTGGTGGCCAGGGCCTATCTCCGCCAAGGTGCGCAAGGCTGATCCCCATGCAGCTGCGGCGGTGCGGGGGGCGTAAGGTGATCCTCATCCCGGATGGACGCACCGCCCAGGCCCTTGCGGCTTCCAACCCGACCATGCCCGACGGACCCGGTGGTGCGTGCCCTGGTCAGGGCGCGGCGGTGGCAGGCAATGTTGGAGTCGGGAGAAGTCGCCACCATCAGGGAACTGGTGAAAAAGGAGGGGGTGGAGAAATTCTATCTCGCCAAGTTGTTAAAACGCAACATCCTGGCTCCGGCCATCGTGGAGACCATCCTGCGTGGGGATTACCCTGACAGCATCAGCCTGGAAAAGCTGCGGGCGGGGATTCTTCTGGATTGGGAGGAGCAGGGGCGGTGGTTTGGGATGGGGAAATAGGTATGGTGTCACCGGATTTGGGAAAACGGGATTCCTGGATGCGCGTCCGGTCGAAATCGCAAAACGAAATATCTGTGCACAATTTTGAAAGGCTCTGTGGGCTGTGTCCTTCGCTCCTCGTGCTTCGATTCGTCTGAAGACTAAAAGCAGTTCAGGTGCTTGAATTTCTGTGATGGCTCTCTTTCCGATCCATGGGAACACATCAAGTTCAAGGCGA
>JACSDG010000066.1 GCA_015660855.1 Magnetococcales bacterium | reverse complement strand
AAATTTTTGCGGGGGTCCGGGGGGGATCATCCCCCCCGGCGGAGGTTTGGAGGCAGCAGCCCACAAGGTTTTTCTTTTGATTTTGACTTTGATTTTGATTTTGATTTTACTGCCCCCCAAGGGGGGTCTAGGGGCGCAGCCCCAGGGTTTTGATTTTGTTTCTTTGCCCGAAGGGCATCATGTTCAAAGGTCTATGTTAGCGCATATAGGGCATCCCCCCCTTGCTTTCCAGGCGGCGAGACCGAGCAGGTTGGGGCGGTGCTGATTTACTCTTTTTTCTGGCGGCCATGGACCAACCAGACGGCGAATGTTCCCAGTTCTCCTTGCAATTGCCGCACCTGGGGCGAGGTCATGATGGTTTCATGCGCTAGATTTAAGTCGAAGTCGGCGTCCAGTTCCTGGATAAGTTTTTGGATGGCATCGTTGATCGATTTGCTTGATTTACCGAGAATATCATCAATTCCGCAGGTCATGTTTCATCTCTCGTGGCTGGATCGGCTGCAAAGGCTTGGACGTGGATTTTTTCTTGCCAAACGGGATCGATCAGGCGAACATGACAGATTGAACCCGCAGGGTGCATTTTATCATGAACTGCCGCAAGTATGGTAGACTTTTTGCGGTTGTTTGGCCAGTTTATGAGGCGGGAGGTGTTTGGGGGGAAGGAGGCCATTGGGTTAAGCCCTGATTTGGGGTGGATCGTAGGCGACATTCAAACGCAACCGGACGGGCAAAGGATTTTTACCATGACATCATATTTTCTGCGAATGTTTTTGCTGTTCAGTCTTTTTGTGGGATGGGCGGTCAGCGCATCGGCGGAGATTAAAAAACCGCCCTTGCATCTTATTCCTGCGAGCGCGTGTGGCGAATGCCACAAGGATTTGTATCAGCAGTGGGCTGGATCCATGCACGCGCAAAGTTCGGCACTCAAGGATCCCATTCACAAAGTGCTCTACAACGCCCAGGTGGGTGATCCCACCCTGGAGGATGTTAAACACAAGGTTACCGGGGGCTATCCGGCCTGTTTGAAGTGTCACGCGCCGAATGCGGCCAGGGATGGGAAAACCAAACTGGATGCCATGGAGTCCTATGGGGATGGGGTTTCGTGCGTCAGTTGTCATACCATGGTGAGTTTTAACGGGGTCCAAGGTAAGGAAGGGGAAAAGATGAACATGGGGACGGATGCCTATACCTTTTCCGAGACCCATCTTCAAGGTCCCAACGGTGCCTTTTCCGGCAAGAAAATGGTTCATTCGCCTGGATCGGCCGCTGGTGAAACAGCGATCAATTCATTTCCGCACCAGGGCAATGCCAAACTTTTCAAAACGTCGGATGTATGTCTTGGTTGTCACGAAAAGAACAATAACCCCAACGGGGTACCGGTATGTTCCACCGGTCCGGAGTTGGTACAGAGTGGCAACACTGTGACGTGCCAGTCCTGTCACATGCCTACCGTCAATGGTTTTACCGATCACTCCATGGCTGGCGGGCACAATCCGGCCATGTTGAAACGGGGAATTTTGGTGAGTTTAACGGGGGAGAAGTCCACAACGGGGGGGAAGGTCAGTGTGAAGCTTAAAAATCTTCTGCCCCACAATTATCCCACAGGTGCCCCGTTCCGGGTTGTGGTGTTGCGTGTGTCTGCGCTGGATGCCAAGGGGGAGGTGATTTGGAAAAATTTTGATACCAACCCCATGGAACAGGATTCCAAGGCGGTGCTGATGCTTAAGCTGGTGGATGAGAATGACCAGCCCACAGCCCCTCCAAATGCCAAGAAGATCAAAGAGGACAGCCGTTTGAAACCGGGCGAGGAACGGCAGTTGGATTATGACATCCCCGTGGAGGGAGTTGCCAAAGTCAGGGCAGAGTTGAGCTACAGTTTGCTGTTGCCCCCCATTGTCAAGCAGTTTGATGCCGAGTTGCCCCCCGAGGCCAAACAACCGGTCTTGGTTTCACGCACGGAACTGAATCTGTAGCTGAGAAAAATTTTTGCGGGGGTCCGGGGGGGATCATCCCCCCCGGTGGGGTTTGGGGCAACGCCCCAAGGTTTTGATTTTGACTTTATGCCCGCCGGGCATGATGTTCCAAACTTTTGAACAGCAACACGGCTATTATTGCGGGATACCGCAGACTCTGGACTGTTGAGCCCATGTCGTTATTTGAAGAAATGAAGATTATTCCCATTGTCCTGCGTAAAATGCGCCATGTGCCGGAGGATCGGCCCCGGTTTGTTCAGATTTCTCTGACCAACCACTGTAATCTTTCATGTACCATGTGCATTCGCAACTATATCGACGTTGACCGCCGCCATATGGAGTGGGACGATTTTACCCATATTGTCGATCAGTTGGAAGGCTGTGAGCAGGTTGCATTGGCGGGCATGGGCGAATCGTTGACCCACCCGAGGCTGTTTGACGCCATTCGTTATTGCAAGAACAAAGGTTTCAAGGTTCAATTGACATCCAATGCCCTGCTGCTTGGAAAAATGGGGATGATCGAACGGGTGGCCGATTCTGGACTGGATAGCATTTCGTTTTCGGTGGAAAGCGTCAAGGATTCCCCTGAGATGGGGCATGACAATGTGCGAGGGCTGAAAAACATCAAGGAACTGATCGACACCCGCAATAAAAAGGGTAAAGACAAGCCGAGGATTGTTTTGCAGCCGATACTTTTCAAGGACAAGATTGAGGATGTGTACGATATTATTCGCTGGAGTGCCGCGAACGGCTGTGACCGGGTGAATGTTGTACGTGTCGATCTTCGTTTTGTGGCGGAGATGTCCCGCCCCACAGTCGCGGAGGAAAAGGGGATTTTCCGTGAGTTTGACCGGCTACGCAAGGAACTTGGCGTTCGCATCGATTGCCTTCAGGACCAGGTTTTTGATGGGTTGGCCGGGTTTGCTTATCGTCATTTGAAGCCAATGCTCGGCCTGGATGACTGGTGTTACCGTTTTCAAGATTTTATTTATGTCAACGTCAACGGCAATGTTCATCCCTGCTGCCTGGACGAAGAGCAGGTGGTGGGCAACCTTCTGAAACAGGGCCTTGACGAGATTTGGCACGGTGAAAAATTTAACTATCTTAGAAGCCACCAGGAAAAGTTTTCCTACTGTCGCAAATGTGACTTTCTGCGTTTGAAACAGGTTGTGTAAATGAAAAAAAAGGTTCTCCTGATTAATCCGCGAAAAGGATGGCGACCGGCCCTTGGGCTGCTCTACATCGCCGCCTATGTGCGTGATGCGGGCTATGAGGTGAGAATTTTTGAATTTATCGATGAGGATTTTTTCCCGGGCCAGAACAAATCTGTCTGGAAAAAGTTTCACGCATACGATCCCGATTTTATCGGTCTGGGCGTCATCAGTTGGAATCGTCGGGTTGCCAAAGATATTATCCAAAGGATTCGCAAGGAAACCCACGATAAAGTGATCGTTTGCGGTGGCAAAGATCCCAATTTTAAGCCAGATTTTTATCTGGAAAACGGAGTGGATTACGTCATTTTCGGCGAGGGGGAAACCCCCATGGTGGATCTTCTGGATACCTTGACTCAATCCGACAGGATCCTTGAGGAGGTCAATGGGATCGGTTTTTTGCGCGACGGGCAGGTGTACCGGACGACCTCAGCCCCGCTCCTGTCCCTGGACAATCTAAAATTTCCAGCCTTGGATCTGGTGGATTTTGACCACTATGCCAACATTCGCCTTGGAGGCATCCCCGGCCATTTTATCAAAACCGGCTTTATGATGGCCAGTCGTGGTTGTCCTTACACTTGCCGTTTTTGCACCGATCCCATCCGTGTCCGCTACCGGGAGCGATCCATCGATCACATTATTGCCGAGATTAAATGGCAGATGGAGACTTGGCATATTGACGGCATGGTATTTTTGGACGACCTTTTCTACTATCGCGATGACCGGGTCGATGCGTTTTGCGAGCGTATTCTTAAGGAGGGCATCAAGCTTAAATTTTACGCCCAGGCCCGTGCCGACCGGGTGGGCAGTCCCGAAACCCTGACCCTGATGAAAAAGGCGGGATTCCTACAGATCGCCATTGGCGTCGAATCGGGTTCCCAGCGCATGCTCGACATCATGGACAAGCGCACCCAACTGCAAACCATGAAGGATGCCGTCAATAAAGTGGAAAATGCGGGTATATTCTCCTATATTTTTCTGGTGGTGGGTTTTCCGGAGGAAAACCTGGAAGACCTGATGGCCACTGAGGCCTTTTTAAAAGAGGTCCAACCTTCCTTTACCACGGTCAATTATTTTATGCCCATGCCCGGCACCGAATATTTTAATGAGGACGATAAAAAGGCCCTGGAGGAGCTGACTTTTTCTCTTACGGAAAACCAGAGCGAGTTCCATTCGTCGGTTCCCTACGATGAAATTATGCGTTATCGCAACACATATCTGTCATTGGCCAAGAGAAACGCCAATTTCAACTTATTGCGCTACCCCGCCTTCTATTGGTGGGTGTTCAAGCTTATGTTGTTCCGGCCCATGGTGTTGCTGCGGGGTGTCTACAAGCAGAAGACGCAACGATCCTATACAAGCTATTTTGAGGCCGTCCGGACGGCCATGATCAACAACCGAATTTTTGGCGTGTAGGAAAGGCAGGCGATTGGTAACCGTTCAGTCCCCCCTCTCTTTCTTTAACAGGTTGAAACTATTGCGGGGGTCTGGGGGGAGGTTCTCCCCCCAGCGGAGGTTTGGAGGCGGAGCCTCCAAGGTTCTTCTTTTGACTTTGATTTTGACTTTGATTTTACTGCCCCCCAAGGGGGGTCTAGGGGCGCAGCCCCAGGGTTTTGATTTTGATTCTTTTGCCTGAAGGGCATCATGCGCCGTTCTGCGTTTGACAAAAGGATGGAGGTGTTATTTTCATTATGACTTCAAATCTAAGCAAGTATTCTCGAGAGAAATACAAGAAACAATATTTTGAACTGGATAACAAAAGCGAGGCAGATAAGAGTGTCAACACCTATGACCGGACGGCGTGGAGCGTACCGTGTCAGGAGTATCTGCTGGCCTTTTTCTCCAAAACTGGTACAGTTATTCGGGGTAAAAAAATATTGATCGTAGGGCCGGAAACAAAAGCCGAGACCGAGCGTTTCATCCAGGGTGGAGCCGATGTTACGGTCATCAACATCGCCTTTCCCGAAGCCGTCTTGCGGCGTTCGCCGAACTACCATCCGTGCTGGATGGATTTGCACCACCTTGGTTTCATAGATAACGCATTTGATTTTGTTTATATACAACATGTGTGCATGCATGTTGATATTGAAAAGGTTGTCCAGGAAATTCGCAGCGTTCTCAAACCAGGAGGCAAAATGATTCTGCTTGAGGTTTTGGGATCGAGTCCGTACATTCTTTTTTTTCGAAATATTTTGAAAGTGGAACGGTTTATGGGGCATTCCTATGTGACCTTCAGGGATCTGAGCAACATTGAAGATAAAAATTTTAGGATAGAGCGGATTGCGGGTTTTTATGTGTTTCTTCCCATTTTTTATCTTCTCAAATATTTCTATCTGTCGCGCTTGTTCAAGGCTTTGATGCTCATAGAATCCAGGCTGATCGGTCAGTTACATATGTTTCGCCCGTTATGTATGTTCGGAATGCTGTATATGTATTGAATGATGATGCCGCCATGGTATCTTGATCTTCGTTTTAGCCACGACACAGAGGTATGGAAGCTTTTAGTTTAAAATGAGAACCCTTGGGAAAAGATTTCCCAGACGACTTATTTTTTTTACAGTTTTTCGATTTTCATGAGCAATTCGTGGCCGAAACGAGGATTGAGGCCTGTACGTGATAGAACAAGTCAGAGAAAAATGATATGTCCATGATACAAGGCATTGTTCGACTGGAAAAACATGGAAAAGTGTATCTTTCCAAGGGAAGGTCTGAGTCCAACCCGGCTTGGATCAAGTTCCAGGAAAGGGAAAAGGCATTTTGGAAACACAAGATTACCCAGACGCCCTACGATCCGGATCCCGTAAAAAATTTTCGTGCATTTTTGGATCATTGGGGTATTGAACCTAGTTTTTTCAAGGACAAGGCAACGCTAGAGATTGGTTCTGGGCCTTTCGGTTTTTTTTCGGCCATTGCCCGTATGGACCCGCACGCACTGCCCGATGAGCTGGTTGTTATGGATCCACTGATGGATTTTTATCAACAGTTCACAATTTCAAACCATATCCCGCAACATGCCGTCCGGCTTCAAGCCGTGGGAGAAAACATTCCGATTCCCGACCAATCGTGTGATCTGGTGGTAACCACAAACACCATCGACCATGTCGAAGATTGTCACGTATTTTTGGGAGAGATTCGCCGCGTACTCAAGGATGGAGGAGTCCTGCTGTTTTCGGTACATACCGTTTCAGGTTTCGCTGGGCCGATCATACCCCTTATCAAGCTGTTCGATAAAAACCATCCGCATCATTTTCGGCCCCACGATGTCCATGCGCTCCTGAAGGAGAACGGGTTCGACATAAAAACCAGTGCAAGCGTTCCCATCTACAAGGAGGATGGCATTCCCGAAGAATTGGGGATGATAAAAAAGTCCATGTATTTTATAGCTTATCGTTTAATGTCTGCGTTTTACGGCTTTGCGAAAAAAAGGATTTCTGAATCATAATCCGTTGCCGCATTCGCAGTCACGTGAATTGGTGGGAGCAAGGTAGAAAAAAATGTATTGGAAACATAAAGCTTTTTTGCAAAATGTGGTCGCCTCGCTTCCCATGGGGCTGTCTGATTTTGTTTACCATCTTGTTATGAAGTATGGAGGTGGTTACGTTCCTTACATGAATCCTGTGACCGATTATCAGCGGAGCCTTCAGTTTGTAGAGTATATAGAAAAGTATCACCCTGACTTTTCAGGAAAAACATTTTTTGAGTTAGGGACAGGTCGGTCCATCAGTATGCCAATTGGCATATGGCTTTTGGGTGCAAACAAAATTATCACATCGGATTTGAACCGTTTTCTTCGAGAAGAAGTTGCACTTGCAGCCATTGATCGTTTGAAAAATGAAGAATTTGTCCAAAAAGCGTTTGGTGCCCGTGCGTCTGATTTGGATCTGAAAAAACGCATCGTGTCTATTACCGAATGTGAAAGAAGTTTAAGTGAAATATTCCGAATAACAGGAATTCAATATATTGCGCCATGTGATGCCACACAACTGGCCATGGAAGATGACTCTATAGATATTCATTACTCTACCAGTGTGTTGGAACATGTTCCAGAGGACGTGATTGCTTCAATGTGTTTAGAGGCAAGAAGGGTCTTGACAAAAGATGGTATTTTCATTCATTATGTCAACGTATCGGATCACTATACCAACCACCCAAGCGAACCGTGCGGGGATTCCTCCATCAGTACGATCAACTTTCTCCAATTTTGTGAATTGGAGTGGCTGCGGATTTCTGGCAACAAATTCAATTTTCACAATCGACTTAGGACTATAGAATATAAGCGATTATTTGAGTCGAAAGGATTGAAGACCCTTGCCTTCAATGAAACTTTCGACGAAAGGGCCATGGATCTGATAAAAAATAAAAAAATCCATATTGACAGGCAATTTCAGAATTTTTCAACGGAGGAATTATCGGCCTTCGATCTGTGGTACATTGGTAAATTTGGGTCTTGACCCTTATTTGTCCATGGTGTTTAACCGCAACCATCTTGGGATATGCAGTTTTAAATTATTGTGGGGGTTAAGGGGGGGATGATCCCCTCTTTAACCCCCACAACAATTTCAACCTTAAAAAAAAGGGGGGACTGAATGGTTACACCAGCGGCAGAAACAAGAATCAAAGCCTGACCGACATTCATCCGTTTGATTTAATAATGGCGTCCTGCACTATGAACAATTGTTACACGTCCACCGATGGTTCATCATCGACCAAGACCCTTCTTTCTCTTCTGGGGATTGTGTTGTTCGTTTCCGTTCTCTACAGCACCGGCATTACCATCGATTCCGTATGGCAGGCAATGATCCAAACCCAACCGATCTATATATTTTTCATGGTGATAACGACAGTGGGAATCGTCGGCTTGACAAGTATCAAATGGCAGATCATTCTTAGAAGTCTTAATATCTGTATTTATCCTGCGGCAGGGTATTATTTTTATTATTGTGCCATCGGTTTATTGTCCAACAGTGTCATTCCACAGGTAGTTCAACGTACCGACCGCCACCAGTTTGCAATCGGTCTATCAAGAGCAGGTTTTCGATCTTATCATACTGATAACCATTATTGGCCCATCATTTTTATTTTTCTTTAAACTTACGAGCGTCGCCATGACGAGGATACTGTATTTATTTATCGTTCTCGCTGTGGTCATGCTTACACTGCGATCAAAACGAAGTATATTCCAATGGATCAATGGCGTTCTTGTTCTGTTGGCGAGATTTCTTTCCATATTTCCTGTTTTGCGGGAAAGATTTGCGTCTGCACAGGCCTTGTTTAACCTGCCTCCTCCCCCAAATAAAACATGTTTGTGGCTATACTTTAATTCCATAATCAAATATTCAATCATATCAGCCAGGATTTATATCGTGATGGTCGCCATAGGCATAGATTTTTCCTATTGGCATATTTTTTTCGGAACGCCCATGATCCAGATAATTTTGCTCTTAGGTGTCACTTTTGGCGGTATTGGGGCTTCTGATGCGGGCTGGTTCTTTTTTTTATTTTCGTTTGGAGTTGATAAGAATGATATTGGTAATTTTTTAATTTTGGAAAGGATTCTTTCTCTGGGAGCACTTTCTTTCGTAACCTTTTCCAGTTACCTGTACTATCGAGCCCAAGTTGCTTATGGAACCGTCAGAGATGGCCAGACGCCATGAACTTTGATCCGAGCATTCTGCTACTGAACCTGCCGCATGATCTGGATGACCCGGACAACTGCGACAGCTTGGCCCAGCCTTACGGACTGGCGGTTATTTCCAGTTTTTTAAAGTCAAAAGGATGGAAGACCATTCTGTGCGATGCTCACGCCGAAGGAATGAAACGCGAGGAAATTCTGCGATATGCTTTAAAGATAAATCCCACCCTTTTGGGTTTGACGGTCTACACATGCCATCTTCCGCAGATCATCAGTTTTCTAGGGCAACTCAAAGCGGCCAATTCGAACATAAAAACGGTACTTGGGGGTCCGCATCCCTCCTCCAAAGAGTACCGATCTCTTTTGACTCAGCACGCCAACTGCGTTGATATCTGCGTTTTGGGCGAAGGGGAATATGTTCTCCATCAGATTGCCGAGCGGATTAAAAACCAGCATCCGCTAGATGGTATCAAGGGTATCGCCTTTCGCAAGGAAAATGGTGATTTATTTTATGGTGGCCACAGCCCCATGATCCAGGATTTGGACGCCATGCCCTTTGCCGATTGGGATTCCCTGCCCATGGACAGGTACTGGGCGGTTTCGACAGACAAGAAAAATTTTGCCAACATTATGTTCAACCGGGGCTGCATGGGAAAGTGTACCTTCTGTGCTTCGCGGGTCGTCCTCGGCGAAAAAATTCGGACCCGCTCGCCGGATAGCATCCTCGATGAAATCAAGATTCTTTATGAAAAACACGGTGTGCGCGAGTTGGCCATCAATGACGCCACTTTTAACGTTGACAATCAATGGGCAAGGGATGTGTCCAGTAAAATTATCGCATATAACAAACCGGATTTAATCTGGGGGTGCAACCTGCGTGCCGACGCCATGGACCGGGAAACTCTGGTCATCATGAAGCGGAGCGGCCTGACCAATGTTTTTATAGGTGTTGAGTCTGGGGACGACGAAATGCTTTTGTCCATGTGCAAGGGGACCACCGTTGCCATGATTCAAGCGGCACTGGATATGCTTGATGATGTGGGCATAAAAGTTTACTGCGGTTTTGTTCTGGGCATGCCTGGAGAAACAGAAGAATCGTTAAAGAGGACGCTTTCTTTCGCCAAAACGTTGAGCAAATATTCCGTGGCCTTTTCTTTGGCAACCCCTTTTCCAGGGACGACTTTTTACCGGAAGGCTATGAGTGAAGGTTTTAAGGTTGAGGATTGGTCTCGTTTCGATTATCACAGCATCCCCTACGTACCCAAGGGTTTAACGCGCAAACAGCTATTTCACTACTACAACCGGACCGTGCTTCGGTATTATCTGAGCTTCAATTTCATCATTAGGCAAATCAAACAGATGCGCTCTTGGCTGCAATTGAAAAAAACGGTACGACTGGGGGTTCGCATTCTTATCGGACGCAGAAAAAAGATGAAACAGATCGAGAAAATGGAAGTAGAAAAGGCTTCTTTCTATTGTGGGGGTCCGGGGGGGATCATCCCCCCCGGCGGAGGTTTGGAGGCGGAGCCTCCAAGGTTTTTCTTTTGACTTTGATTTTGATTTTACTGCCCCCTAAGGGGGGTCTAGGGGCGCAGCCCCAGGGTTTTGATTTTGTTTTTTTGCCCGCAGGACATGATGTCCGATTGTTATCGGAGTGGATATGAACAAACTATCGGTCCTCCAGAATAATCTTCGCGCATTGGGCAACCTGCATGGAAAGGCGTTCCGGTTGACCAACCTTCCCACCTATTTTTGGCTGGAACCCACCAATAATTGTAATTTAAAATGTGTCATGTGTCCCACAGGAATGGACATGCTCAGAGTTGACAAGGGATTCATGGATTTTGATTTATATAAAAAGATAATTGACGAAATCAAAGGCTATGCTTCCGCTGTCACGTTGGCGGTAGCGGGGGAATCTCTGTATCACCCGCAATTTTTTGCAATGTCACGCTATGCGGCAGACCAGGGGATCAAACCGATACTCAACACCAATGCCACCATGTTGACCCCTAAGAAAGCGGAAATGTTGTTGGAATCTGGGGTGACCTCCATTTCTTTCGCTTTTGATGGTTTTAACAAAGGGCAATATGAAAAGGCTCGGGTTGGCGCGCAGTTTGAAAAAACTTTGGGCAATATTCTCTATTTTCTTGAGCTAAAAAAGAAAAAAGGGAAAAAGTTACCCTATTGTGTGCTTTCAATCCTGATGTTGGGATTGGAAGAATGCACTCCCGAAGAACAGGTGGAGTTTTTGGCGCGATTTAAAGATTTGATCGATGAAGTTCGAGTGCGGGAAGTTTCCACCTGGGGGAGTTCGTTTAAAAATTCCACCGCGTTTTCGTTCCGTCCCAACCCTGTTTATTATCCACCCTGTTCGCGTCTTTGGAGCACGGGAGTGATTTCATGGAACGGCACGGTTCTCCCCTGTATTTACGATTCCAACCATGAGTTGGCGTTGGGCAATCTGCGGGACAGCAGCTTCAAAGAAATTTGGAACGGCAGGCCCATGATGGAACTACGACGATCCATGCTGGATGGAACTTTTTTGAGTTACTCCGGTTTATGTGAAAACTGTATCGTCCTGGGAACTCCGCCGATCATGGGTATTCCGTCCGGTATCAGACTTTCGCTTGCCGACGCGATCACCAATATGGTAGGTTACAGGTTTGAGAGACTGGCTCTGGCCCTGGCAAACAAATTGCGCAAAGGCCGTTTTACGTCAAAAACTGTTGGATAATTGAATGAGGGACTACATCATGGCTACTGCAACGGCGGCCGGCAAGGTTTCCGGTGATAGGCTTAACCCGCAGTCGATGCCTCTTCCTGACGCGGATCTTGCAGATAAAAACCCACTGGCTCCTTCGGTCTCCGCTGCGGTTACATCCAGCGTAATCGAGGCCATGCGTGGCGATGTCGAACGCGTCTTTAAAAATCCCGAAGAGCAAAAGAAAGTTTACAAAATGCTCGCTGATGCCGATGCCCAGAGCAAGGCGCGCAAGATCATCCATACCAAAAGTGAGGAACCCTTCAAAAAATTTATCACCCTATGGAAAATACGTTTTAAATACGGCATCCATTGGGGCAAACGGTTCTACGTGATGCGTTTGATACGTAACGTTGCATTGGGTAAATTTTACAACTTTTTTAAAATAAAAAAGTATATCCTTCGGGGTATTGAATACGCCGGAACCTACCGTTGCAATTTTCGCTGTCACCATTGTCTCTGCATCCGTCTGGATGAGAGTGATGTGCGTCGGGAGATGGTACCGGAGGATTATGCAAGGGTCACCAAGGAGGCCATGGCGTTGGGTGCCACCACGTTCGGTTTGGAGGGTGGGGAGCCTTTCGTCAATCAACACTGGGCTGAAATCTTGGAGGCTTGCCAAGGCAAGGTCAATCATCTTGTCATCTCGACCAATGGCTGGCACTTCAACGAGGAAAGAGCCAAACGGGCTGCTGAACTCGGTGTGGATACTGTCAACTTCAGTCTGGACTCCGGTTATCGGGAGATGCATGATCTTTTTCGTCTGCGGTATGGCAGTTTTGATCGTGTCATGGAGGGGATTCGTCTCTGTCGTAAATATGGCATCAAGGTGATCATCAATACCGTTGTTCACAGAGAGAACATATACACCGAGCATTATCGGGCGTTGCTGGATCTGGCAGAGCGGGAAAAATTGCTGATCAATACGTTGTTTGCCAAGGGCGTTGGCAACCTTAAAGGGCGCGATGTCCTTTTGGATGAGCAGGGGATTCGGGACTATCACGAGTTGATCAGGCCTTACAATTATGTCCAGCGCCATCTGAACTATAACTATGGTAAACAGTTCGGCTGTCCTGGTACCAAGGAAATGATCAACATGACGCCCTATGGTGACGTGCTCAACTGCGCCAACATGCACATCTATCTGGGCAATGTTATGGAATATCCGCTGAAAACAATACGGGATAATGCCCTGAAGAAGACTCCGTTCGGTGCCTATCATTCTTGTTTTCTGGCAGATGACCGGGATTTCATGAATGTGTACTACTCATTGTTGGATAGAAAGCCGCATTTTTCCATCAAGGAGTTTAATGAAGATTTGTATCAGTATGAACAAGAAAATGAAAAAGTGGTCTATCCGGAGTTGCGCGCTGCCGTTGGAGATCTAAAATCGGAGACCTTTGAAATAAAAAGTGCGTGAGCTGTATGCTGAGAAAAACGTAACCATTCAGTCTCCCCTCCTTTTTTTCTTTAAAAGTGTTGCGGGGGTCCGGGGGGGATCATCCCCCCCGGCGGGGTTTTGGGCAGCGCCCCAAGGTTTTGTTTTTGAATTTAAACAAAAAGCTCCCTTCACTGCTTTTGACTTTGCTTTTTGCCCGAAGGGCATAATGTCATCTCAGCATCTTGATAATAAAGACATTATGCCCTTCAGGCAAAAAATCAAAATCAAAACCCTGGGGCTGCGCCCCTAGACCCCCCTTGGGGGGCAGTAAAATCAAAATCAAAGTCAAAGTCAAAAGAAAAACCTTGGGGCGCTGCCCCAAACCCCGCCGGGGGGGATGATCCCCCCCGGACCCCCGCAATAGTTTTAACCTAACCTAAAAAAAAGTGGGGGGAACGGAATGGTTACCCCTTGATTTATGGCCGTGGCGGCGGTATCTCGGCCAAAACACTATAACCCTGATCTCCAATAACAACACCCTCCAATGGAAACCCCGGAACCATCTCTGATACGGTAAATCGCGTCGTTCGACGCATCTTTTCTCTGAGAGATCTTGGTCCCTTGATATAATTTGTAAAACTCATCGCAATACCCTGGTCCCATGGCCACAAAAGGTCTCTGCCCCCTTCCTCCCCTAAACGTGTCCCCTCCAACCGCACATCCCTGCCATTCTTCACGACCAACCCGAAGCTCTCTCCCAATACTTTGTCGGGAACCTGCGTTCCAACCCATCCTTTCCATCCCGGTTGTAGAACAAAAAGGGCTAACTCCGCTCCATAAGGACCGTTATCTTTAATACCTCTCAGGCTAACTATCGCTTTTTCCTGTCCGGGATTGTTCAACATGAATCGCCATTTCACAGATCCAACTTCTTTATAAAAATCAAATTGAACCTTTCCATCACGCAATGAAACAGGGTGAGAGCCTGTGTGCGTCATATTAATAAAGACTACGTGAGAAATGTCACTTCTGAATTTTTCCAGGTATGCGCGTCCCATATGATTGTTCGGATTATGGGCCATTCTGTATAACAATGCGCCACAATTCATGGCCCCATGAATAAAATAAGTATGCACCAGCGTCGTAGGCGCATCATTGAGATAAGGCGTTCCTTCATCAACATAAAGAACCTTTCTACATGGAAAACCTTCATCAAACAGTAAAGAAGGCTGCTTTGGATCGAAGGGATAGTTCTTCTCCATGACTAATTTTTGTGCCCGTACAGATACCGGATACCTTCCAATCTTCTCGTTTATAACATCTAAATTTATTGAGTAGGCCAATAGAATCATGGCGAGCATGATGGATACGGTAATTCCACCCTTTCGAGAAAATGATAAACTCTGCCTGGAGGGTACATCTTGTTTAAAATGACCCATAAATGGCGTCGCAGTAAGAACAAATTCCAGGAGTATGACTAAAAAGCAAGCAAAAGCACCCGTTAAAAATACCGACATGACCATCCAATACCGTTGAAAAATACCTTCTGTAAAATATGAATAAAAAATTGAAACAATTAAAAGCCCAGAATGTAAAAATAAGGATACAGGGAACGCAATATTTTTCTTGGCGATGGACAATGTAAGTACGGTGGAAATGGCGATAAGTGCCAGAATATTGCCGATACCGAAAAGGTGCGTCCACTTGTTAACATAACCCATAAAATCCGAAAATTGAAACACGGAATCCACGGATGCCAAAGATTGGTTCTTCGAGATCATCGAGATATGGGCACTGAAGCCAAGAGGTCGCTCTGAATTTAACAATAAAGCGTAGTAGAGAAAAACAAGCACAACCCCAAGAAAAATAACAATCACGCTTTTTCTTTGAACTGGCCACCCTTGAAGAAACAAGAACATTCCTAACGTTATAAGTGTATAACCCACCCCAACAGTATGCAAGGTCATTTGAATCAAAATCATAAAGAGCAACCATGCTCCAACACGACCTCGACGATGAAGCAATATCCCCCAAAATAATAGGGATGTCCCCATGGACAGACTGCCAGGAGTTACCAGAGAAAGACCGTGTTCCGGCAAAAAATTATCCAGACCTATTAAAAATGGTAAAGCCAGACCAGCAGAAACCGGGCCATATATTTTCAACAACCAGTATGCAATGCCAACAGAGATTAAAATCGTCCCAAAAATGCGGAAGACAAAGTCTATCTGCATCCATGGCCATGAAAGAATATTTTTTATGGAATACATTAGAAAAGAATATAAATGTGTGTAGGTTACCAAATAAGGTCCGGAAATATATTCATGCCTTGTGAGGGGGCCTGTCGTCATTCCTTGTTCTTTTTGAAGACTTGCCTGAATTGCCAGTTCTCTAATATCTTCAATGGCCTGCTCTCGAATATCTTTCATGGCCGGACAATTTTGCAGATAACACTCGTCCATTTGCACCGCCCTGTAAAGATAATTCATATTAAAGTCTGGTTTAATCGGAAAAAACATCCGTTCCATTTGTGGGGCTACCGTAAGATAAACCATGAACCATGCAAACGTGACAAATCCAAGGATAAACAGGGTGGACTGGAACCTGCCTGTTCCCAGAGGCGGCCAGTTACAACTCAATGCAGTAGAACTGATTTTTGCAAATTTTTTATTCATATCCGCCATGCCAATATCAGAATATTATGCCCTTAAGGCAAAGAAACAAAATCAAGAATCCTGGGGCTGCGTCCCCAGCCCCCCTTTGGGGACAGTAAATTTTGGAATTATCTTCCAAGCCAATGGATCAACCATTGTTCAGCCTGTTCCAGATCTTGTTGCGTATTGATGTTGAAGAATGGATCCACTCCGTTTTTGTCATCAGGGAAAGCGACTTCGCAATGGGGGGTGTGGCGTAAAAAATAGTTCAGACCACGATCATTATTATCCAAAGCCTGGGAAATTTTGTTCAGAATGTCTCTTGGCCAGAGAGCCACGACAGGGTGAGTTCTCCCCCGGTTCATGGCAATGGCAGGCTGTCTTGTGTTTCCCACAGCCTCAAAAAAACGTTGAGCCAGGTTCAAGGGAAAAAACGGTACATCGACCGGAACCGACAACAGCCAATCGGTCGTTATCACCTTGAGTGCCGCTTCCAACCCGGCCAGAGGACCCTGCCGAGGTTGTCGTTCATCGACAACGATAGAACACTCCCCGAGAAAAGCAAACGCAACCGGATCTTCATGAACGGCCAACATGACAACGCCGGTCTGGGGCTTAAGTCGGTGCCAAGTATGCTCTAGCATGGGAACGCCTCCGAGGCGAAGACTGGCTTTGTCGCGCAAACCCATGCGTTGCCCAGCCCCCCCCGCAAGGATCAAGCCGGTGACTGCGCTGACAGGATCCATCATACCCCCAACTTTTCTTTCGACAACCGATCACAACCGCTTGACATGATGTCTTTCGAGCAGAAAAACAAAAACCCTGGGGCCGTGCCCCCAGACCCCCTTTGACGTCAAGCGTTAAAAAATTTTTTTGTCGTATTGCCGATATAATCGATGTCGTGCTCGTTAAGGCAGGGAAAGGCCGGCAAATAGCAAAGTCGGCCATCCAGCTTGGCCGCATTGGGATAGTTCCCCATGGCAAACGGTTTGAAACGCGCCATCTGGGTTACATCCTGGGACGACTCATCCTGGGCATCGATGCCGTGATGCAGAAGATATTCCTGAAGTGCTCTTTTTTTCTCAGTCCAGATGACGTAGTGCACACAAACATGTTCCCGTTCACCGGAAGCAATCGGCAACTGCAAGCCCGGGATCCCTTCAAGAATCTGGTTAAATCTTTCAAGGTGTTTTTTGCGCAGGACGTTGGAGGCGTCAATGGTACGCAATTGCCGAAACCCCAACTTGGCCTGAATGTCGAACATATGCCGTTTGAACAGGTCTGGAATGCTGTCCAACGGGGGCTTGCGAATCTTGAACCAGGAATCAAAACGCGTATCCCCGTGCAACTCATAACGCTTGACCGCCTGGAAAAGAGTCATGCCATGCAATATCGGTGTGTTGAGAAATTTCAGCAAACACCCCTTGATCACCGCAGTATAAAGATCATTGGTCGATATTTCCCGGAATGATTCCTGTTGCAAAGACCGTATTCTGGCAATCAACGCGGCATCATCGGATACCGCCATGCCACCGCCAAAGCCATAGAACGATTTTCCGTAGCCAAAACTGAAGGCACCAATGTCGAAAGATCCCACCCGTTTGCCTTTGTATCGGGAGCCGCAACTGCGGGCGCAATCCTCGATAATTCTGAGCTTATGCCTTTTGGCAATCGCCATGATGGGATCCATTTCCAGGGCTAGGCCATTGAGATGCGCCGGCATGATCACCCGTGTCTTCGGGGTTATGGCGGCCTCAATCCGGTTGGGATCCATATTCAGGGAATCTTGTTCTACATCGACAAAAACCGGCTTGTGCCCGGCCAGGACGACCACCGCAGGATCGACCCAAAAGGTAAACGCTGGCAGGATCACTTCGCTGCCCGGTTCCAGATCAAGAGCTTTCAGGGAATAGAAAAGGGCACTCCGACAGTTGGTGAACGCCACAGCATCCTTGGCCCCGATAAAATCGGCAAAAGCGCGCTCAAAAATGGGAACACCCTTTCGGGAAGCGGCACTGGCCGGGTGCAGCAGACGCGCCAGGGCATAGAAAACTTCGCCAAGATGCAGGTCTACCCAGGCGCGCGGATAGGCTTTGAACATAATAAAGCTTCCTTGTCTGAAGTGTTGTGGCCGAAACGAGGATCATGGCCGTCCCTCCAAGTGTACAAACGATAGACCCTTCGGGCAAAAAAGTCAAAATCAACCCCCAAACAATCCGGGACATTCTGGCGATTTTTTTTGTTCCCACAGGCTTGTTTGTCAGGTTTTGCATTCGGGTCCATGCGGCTTGGCCATCCACGTCCGCAATTGGGTTGCCACTCTGGATATGACCTCCAGCCAGTTTCCCCTGTGGTTTTGGCGGAACAGTTGTATCGTGGGATACCAGGGGCTGTCCGTACGTCCCAACAACCAACGCCAATCGGGTGTTTGGGGCAACAAAGCCCAGGCCGGTCGGCCCAATGCCCCGGCCAAGTGCAATACCGCCGTGTCGACTGCGATGACCAGGTCAAGGTTGGCTACCACGGCGGCGGTTGCGGCAAAATCAGTCAACAGGCCGCTGGCATCAAAAAAGTTCGGGTATCGGTTACACACATCCAGGTCTCCGTGACGCGGGGACACTTGCAAACCAATGAACGTGATTCCGGGGATCTCCAGTAGAGGCTCTAACAAGGTGGGATCCATGGACCTTTTAAAATCATCCCTGAAGGCGGAATTGCCGCGCCAGACGAGACCGACTCTCAGGGTTGATTTCCAGGTCTCATGCTGGGGGAGGGGGGAGGGATCGGGGGCGGCTAAGTAGGGGATTGGGGTGGGGAAATGGTCCAGGGTGATGCCCAACAGATGGGGCAGGCTCATCAGTGGGGCTTGGAACTGGCATAGGGGTATCCGGGTGTCGTCTGTCACCCATAGGTCGATACCCCGAGCGGTCTGGAATAAACGGTGCAGACTGGGGGGAGACTTGAGCACCACATGGCCACCTTTGGCTTTGACTTCACGGGCAAAGCGGATGAACTGGATGCTGTCTCCCATCCCTTGCTCGCAGTGCAACAGGATGGAACGACCGTGGAGGGGTTGGCCGTCCCACAACGGTTCTTTGCGGCCATGACCCCGAAATCCGGTACGTCGCCAACGCCATTCATGTTTTTTCCACCCCGAGGCAAAGTCGCCCAACAGCAACAGCACCAGGCTTTCGGCAAAATGGGCCTCGGCCAAATCGGGGGCAAGTTTCAGGGCTTCGGTGAATTGTGCCAGGGCCTCGGTAAATTTTCCCAGTTCCACCAGAAGGCAGCCCTGATTGGCCAGGGCTTCGGGATGGTCCGGTTTGAGTTGCAGTGCCCGTGCAAGACAGGCCAGGGCCGCATCCAAGCTCCCCTGCCGGTGTCGCACGACCCCCAGGTTGGTCCAGGTTTCATGGCTGTGGGGATCCAATCGTAAGGCATGTTCCAAACAATGGGCCGATTCGGACAAATGCCCCTGGTGTTGCAGGGCCACTCCCAGGTTGGTCAGGGCATCGGGATAATCGGGTTTATGTCGCAAGGCCCATTGATATTGCCTTACCGCCTCTTCCCATCTCCCCTGGGCCAGATAAACATTTCCCAGGTTGGAGCGGGCTTCGGGATAATCGGGTTCCAGGGCAAGGGCTTTGAGCAATCGGGTTTCCGCTTCTTCGAAGCGGCCCAAACGGTGCAGTACCACGCTCAGATTGGACAAGGCCGCAGTAAACTGCGGCTCCAGGGCCAATGCTTGGTTGAACCGTTCCATGGCTTCAGACAACCGACCTTGGGCTTGGAGCACAATCCCCAGATTGGACAGGGCGATGTGATGGTCTGGCCGCAATTCCAGGGCGCGTAAATATTCCTGGGCGGCTTGGTCCAGTAACCCCCGCTGCAAAAAAAAATTGCCCTGGTTTTTGTGTGCCTCCGCCTGGTCGGTGAAGGAGGGGGGGGGGATTGATCGCGACATGCCGGCAGAAAAAAGTTTATCGGTTGTTGGGGGAATAGTCGGTTTTGAAACGCTGTTTTGGCTTTTTGTTTTTCCGATGCAGGAACAACGACCATGGCCCCCGTTTTGATGCTCAGACTTGAGTCATCTTTTTAAATTCACCCCACTCCTGTATCCATGTGGCGATATCATCGGTCGTATTACGTATGCCGATCAAAATTTTTTCACGGAACTCTGAGGCACCTTGGAATCTGTTTTTTCTGAGCCATCCGTCCATAGCCCAAAATAAATCTTTTCCTGAGAATGTGTGTAGGTAATGCTGATATCGTATCCCATCAGGAAGACATTCCTTCCGATAATGGCCGAAAGATTCGATCACATCTTTTTCGTTGATAAATTGTTCTTCCCTATGGCTGGCGACAGTATTTTTGATTCCCTCTTCGCATGAGGGAGTGCTCAAATCATTGGGAAAGTGATGTTTTTCTTTCCCCCTTTCGGAACCAAAGCAAGATTTCAGAATTTTTAATCGCCTGCGGTTGGCACTCAACGCGGTTCGAGCCGCCTGATAAGCGGCAATGTCATTTCGTGCCTGTTCCAAGGCTTGTTTATATTGTATAAGATCGATTCTATCCTTGCCAATTGTTTTTTCTATAACAATTGGATCTACCAGGTAATTTTCGATCTCAATTCGTTCCCATCGCCACCCTAAAGTAAAAATACGGTGATTTTCAGATATTTGCCAAACCTGCGGTTTCCCCTCTGGAGGTTTCCATTCTTTGAGAAAATCGCCGTCCAGAATGCCTGCGACGGTATTTTTGTGCTGAGGAGTCTCACGTTTGGCCAAGATCTTCTGACCCATGCCGTGCTTGCTCCCCACGGGATCAATTTTGCACAGACCACTAAGTAACTTGCTCAAAACTCTTGCGTCTGGACTGCTGGGACCGCCCTCGCAGAAAAGGGTGGTTAAAGGCATAACTGCCCCCCTGGCAAGCGGTAGGTTTCCTCAGAACTTGCTATGGAAGAGACGGCTTCGGAGTGTGTGGTAAACAGAAACTGGCAGTTGGGACCGATGGTTGGCAGTGCGGCCAGAAGTGCTTGTGCCAAAGGGGGGTGAAGGTTGAGGTCTATTTCATCGACGAGAACCACGGAGTTTCGGATTTGCTTCTGGACAAATTCATACAGAATCGGAAAAACAGACTGTTCTCCCGCAGACATTTCTTCAATATCATAGGTGCGATTGCCATCGAAGAGGCAGAAAAAAGAATTTTCTGCCGTTTGGATCTCATCTTTGTACATCAGTTCTGGAATGGAGAAGGAACGATCCGGAAAAACTTTTTTGTAGCTGTCTTCAAGTTGCCGCAGCCAGTTATGTCTATCATTGGCATGCGGATGCAGGTTCCATTCGTTAAGGTATTTTCTTAATCGCGAAATGCCAATGGGGTGCTGGTAGTTGTTGTGGTACTGGGGTAGAGCGTTATCATCCCCAGGCTTGGAGTGGTTTTTGTTATCTATATTGGACTGGGGTGATGTCATGTTTCGGTACTGATCAAACCAGAAAACACCGGGCAGTCTTGAAAATAAATCTCTTGCTTTGTTGATATTATTCTTTACGAGATGGGATGCGTATGTTCTGCCTCGGAATTGAAAAATATTCGCTCTATTACCACCAACAATAAAGTAATGTTCTCCTTCCAACCGAACCGTGACATCTTTTGCATCGCCCGGTTTGATAAAAGGTATTTTTCTTGGATTATTATGGTTATTGTTCCAAAGGTCGGCAGCTTCTTGGGTAGCCTCGATTTCGTCAATGCTGAAATGAACATCCAATTCAACGATGGGGGATCCCCATTCTTTATAGTTGTAGCGACCTGGAATCCATCCTTGCCAGTCAAAATCGCTGATGCTAGCGGTTTTCGCGCTGATTCTGGAGAGTGTCAAGGCGATGGCTTGTAGTACAGTGGTTTTTCCCGTACCATTATCACCGAGAATGAGAAATTGATCCGAGATGTCTTGCGTAAGTTCGTTTTTTACAAAAAACTCTATTTTTTTAAAACGCTTAAAATTTTCTAATTTTACTCTCGATATCTTCATTGACCATGCTCCCTGATCCTTCCTCATCTCGCCATCACCATGAGATTTGCCACCGCTTGTGTGAAACTTCGCAAGCGGAAAAAACTACCGAAAAAAAGAAATTTCTCTCTGTAGGAAGCAAGCCATGCGCAACATGGCAAAGGCGGCGGTGGCACCGGTCCCTTCGCCCATGCGGATGTCCAGATGCAACAGAGGGGTCACCTCCATGGCGCGGATCAAGGGCAATTGTCCCGGTTCGGCGGAACGATGGCCGAAAAAGAGCCAATCTTTCAAGGAGGGGTGCACGGAGATGGCCACCAGCGCGGCGGTGGATGCGGTCAGGCCGTCGATCATGGCGGGGATACCTGTTTGTCCGCAGGCAATATAGGCCCCTGCCAGTGCCGCGATGTCGAAGCCGCCCAAGCGTCGGACGGCCTGAAGAGAGCCGCTCAATCCGGGAAGGTGGAGGTCGAGGGCTTGTTGGATGACCTGGGATTTTCTGGCCATCCCCTGGGGATCCAATCCTGACCCCGGTCCCGCGACCGATTCGGGGGCGACTCCAAGCAAAGCCGCCGCCACCGCAGCGGCGACGGTGCTCTTGCCTACCCCGATTTCTCCGCCGATCACCATGCGGATCCCGTCGGCTGCGGCTCGAAGTACGGCATCACGTCCTGCGGCCAGGGCCAGAGCCAGCTGCTCTTCGTCCATGGCAGGCCGGAAGCGGATATCGCAGGTTCCGGGGCCGGCCGACTGGTTGATCAACCCACGGGAATCCCAGGGTTCGACGGCCAGACCGACGTTGATGATCTCCAGCTGCAAGCCCAGGTGGCGTGCCATGACGGCGATGGCACTTTGTCCACGCAAAGCCCCCTGGACCATGGAAACGGTCATGCTTTGGGGATGGGGGGAAACGTTGGCGGCAGCAACGCCGTGGTCGGAAGCAAACAGTAGGATGCGCGCCGGATCGGGATTGGGGTCGGGGCTGCCGTACAAACCCGCCAGGCGAATGACGGTGTCTTCCAGAATACCCAGCGCACCCAGAGGTTTTTCCATGGTTTCCAGGTGTTTTCGCGCTGCCGCCTGCGCTGAGAGGGAACAGGGCAGAATGGGCTGATTCAGCCAGGATGCCGTCACTTTGCATCTCCATACAACTGGGTTTGGGTTCGGGGTAGTGTTTTTTGCACGCTAACAACCCGGCCCCGGCCTTTCGTATCAGGGCAATACCTTCAAGGATACTGGCATTGCGGTGATTTTTCCAGGCTTAACGGGGTGGCGTCCGTGGAATTGGGGATTTGTCATTCGTTACTCGTCCTCGTTTTTGTTCCAGCGGATTTTTTCGTACAGCGTAACGATTTTTTCGACTTGATCTATATAGGTTTTATTGCCATGTAACAGGACGATGCCATTGTCTTTGTCTTCGACGCTTTGGATCAATTCCTGGAAGCCAAATTTGGCAATGACATCATGTAGAAAATTTTTGGGAATGTGTTTTTGACGGATGGCGATGGAGCGTTTTTCGGGTATTCTCTTCGGGAGGACCGTCAGGGTTCTGGTGGATTCGTTGTAGATATAGGTAATTTTTTCCAGATCGACGAGGGAGCGTAACATTTCGCCCAGGGTTACCCGGTAAACCTTCAACGAAACGGCCCCTTCCAGATCGGGGCTTAACACCAACCTGAAATTGTCGAGGCCGCTGAACAGGGTTAACAGCAGGTCACGGATGGGAATGTTGTCCAGGACAATCGTGAAGACTTCGTGGTCGATGATGAGGGGTTTGATGGTCCCGGCATCTCCTCCCCCTTCGCGCACCCTGCTGACGGGATCGGGGAGGGGCGCGGTAATCTCGGGGGGGGCCGCCTGCGGGTCGGCGGTTTGTATCCGCCACGCGGCAGCAATGAACAGGAGAAACAGAAGGGCGACGACCTTGGACAACATGTGGGGTTCCGCCTGAACGGCCTGGGGGCAAGGAAACACGGACAAGCGCAGCAGGGTATCATCTCATCCGTACCCGGTAAACATGGATTGTACCCCGTTTGATCCGGGACAAAGGTTTCCAAGCGGGCTGACAAGGGCTATTCTGGGGTGGCACGGCCAGGTGCGTGTGCCCTGGACCGAACTCCATTTCGGGATCGATCACCGTTGAGCGCATCCATCGTCAATTCGCGAATTTCCCATTCCGAGGGTTCGGAAATTTTCAATACCGGTTGGATGGGGCAGAATGTGGTGTGGGCCGCAGGGGTGTACCTGCTGACCCAACTTTGGTCGGCCCTCCCCTGGAAAGATTTACATCCCCTGGTCGGCCATCCCGTCATGGGGCTGGCGGTGGCGGCCATGCTGCTCCGTGGTCCCCGCATCCTCCCTGGTCTCTTTGCCGCATTCCTCCTGACCGGTTTGGTTTCTGCCCAACCCTGGCCTGCCGTTATTGCGGGCACCATGGGCAATACTCTGCAATCCTTTGTTGCCTGGGCCTTGTTGCGACGGGCACATTTCCAAAATTCCATGGGTGAAATCACTGGAGTCATCCAGTTTACCGTGTTTGCCGTGGGTTTCAGCTCTGTTTTTGGTGCCTTGGGTGCGGGGGGGGGCATTTATTCTCAGGATGCCTACCTGTCAGAAATGGTCATCGTCTGGTTTTTCCATTGGGTTGGCACGGCCATGGGGGTTCTCATGGTCGCTCCTTTGGTGCTGACGTTTTCCCTTTGGCGCAACGATCCTCTGAAACCGGCCAGAATGGCTGAAGGGGTGGTCCTGTTGATCCTGACTGTGATGATCGGTCGGTTTTTGTTTGGAACTCCAGGCAGTCTGGAAGCTTCGTTGCCCCTGGTCTACATGGGTTTTCCCCTGGTCATCTGGGCAGGAGGCCATTTTAAACTACAGGGGGCCATCACCATTGCCTTTTTGTTTACCGCCATCGCCCTGGCCTACACCCTTGAAGGGTCGGGACCTTTCGCTCACACAGATGCCGTTACCGCCATTCTCAACCTGTATGCCTTCATGAGCGCGATGACCGTGGTGGGATTGATGTTGGCGGCTACCGTTGCCGAACGGGAAAAATCCCGCAGAGACTATGAATCTTCTCTCAATGTCCTGGAAGAACAGGTTCGTGCCCGTACCCAGGAACTCAATACCGCCAAAAATGCCGCTGAAAAAGCCAATGAGGCTAAAAGTTCCTTCCTGGCCAACATGAGTCACGAAATCCGTACCCCCATGAATGCCATCGTCGGCCTGACCGAACTGGCTATCAAAACCCGACCTGGGGCGCGTATGGAAGATTACCTGACTAAAATTCGCACCGCATCCCATTCCCTGCTTGCGATCATCAACGATATCCTCGATTTTTCAAAAATTGAGGCGGGACGATTGGAACTCGAAGCCACCCCCTTCAACTTGTACGATGTCCTCAATAATTTGCGCGACATGCTGGAAAGCCGCCTGGTGGAAAAACCTGATGTGGAATTGATTATGTCCCTCGATTCCAGGCTTCCCACCAGCTTGGTGGGCGACCCCCTGCGTCTGGGACAAATTTTGTTGAATCTGGCGGGCAACGCCGTCAAGTTTACCGCCAAAGGTGAAATTGAAGTCAAGGCCGAGCCGGTCGATATTCATGACAAACAGGTTCGTATCGCCTTCACCGTTCGTGACACCGGCATCGGTATTGCAGATGACCAACTTCCACGCCTGTTCCAATCGTTTTCCCAGGCCGATGAATCCACGACGCGCCAATATGGTGGGACCGGTTTGGGGCTTGCCATCTGCAAACGTCTCGTTGCCCTCATGGGGGGAGAAATCCGGGTGCACAGCTCTCCGGGGGCGGGCAGCCGTTTTATGTTCGAGGCGGTGTTGCTGCGCCAGGATCTCCAGGGTGAAAAAACGTTCCTTCCTGCTGATTATCTCAAGGGTTTGCGCGTTCTGGTCGTCGATGACAACGCGACCTCGCGTGAAATTTTGACCGAAATGTTGAATTTTTTCTCGTTTGCAACCGATACCGCAGCCTCAGGACGGGAAGGGTTGGATAAAATGTCCCAGGCCGTGGCTTCTGGTCAGCCTTATCGTTTGGTTCTCCTGGATTGGAAAATGCCTGGGTTGGATGGCATTCAAACGACCCGCGCCATCCGTAGCGATCCCGGACTCAGCCCGACGGGAGACGACAGCTCACAGGATCGTCCCCGCATCATCCTCCTGACCGCCTTTGGCCGCGAAGAATTGTGGCGACAGGCTCAAAACGCCGGGGTGGACGCCTTCCTCATCAAACCGACGGGTCAGTCCTTATTGTTCGACACCATCACCGGCCTGTTCGGTGCGGTCTCTCCCGATCGTCCCCGGCCGTTGGCTCCCCTGGAGATGGGGTCATGCAATTTTCATGGCTTGGAAATCCTTGTTTGCGAAGACAACACCATCAACCAACAGGTGGCGCGGGAAATTTTGGAAAATGCCGGTTTTCGCGTCACCCTCGCCAATCATGGTCAGGAGGGCCTGGCCATTTTGGATAAAAAAACTTTCGCAGCCGTGTTGATGGATGTGCAGATGCCAATCATGGATGGTTATGAGGCGACGCGTCAATTGCGCAGCGATCCCCGCTTCAAGGAACTGCCTGTGATCGCCATGACCGCCCACGCCATGGCCGGGAGTCGGGAAAAATGTTTGGACGCCGGCATGAACGATCATGTGACCAAGCCCGTGGATACCGAGGCCTTGATGGCCTGTTTGCATCGCTATCTGGGACACCGGATTCCATCTCAGCCCCCCAGTCCCGATCCTGGGGTGTCTTCGGTCATTGCTGCTGGGGACCCCCCAGAGGGTGTTCCACTTCAAGAAATCCACGGTATAGACGTTGAAAAAGGGCTGAAACGCCTGGGGGGGAATCGAATCCTGTTTAATGATCTGCTCAAGGTTTTTGCCCGCGATTTTGCCGACGCTCCCACCGAATTTCGCCGGATGATGGTGACCGGGGCCGATCCTGCTCAGATGGCGGCCCGCGTTCATACCATCAAGGGGGTGGCGGGAAATATTGGTGCATCCTCTCTTTGGGAAGCGGCCAAACAGTTGGAGGCCGATCTTGGGGGAAAAGAACCTCTGACAAAAATTTCCGAACATTTTCAGCCGTTTTTAAACGCCCTCAACCGGGTTCTCGATGCCACCCGCCCCCTGGTGATCAAGGATTCTCTCCTCGCTGCGCCACAAACCGAGGGGGAAAAAAATTGGCAAAATGTTGCCAAAGAAATGATCGAACTCAAGGAAAAGATTAAAAGTGCCGATTTCCAGGCAGAGGATCAAGCGCGAAAGCTGGCGGCCACTCTTGGGGGATCTCCCCACGAGCGGGTCATGCAGGAGGTGGTCGGGCATTTGGAGCGGTTCGATTTCCAGGGGGCTTTGGTTCCTTTGTTGCGGATTACCCAGGTGGGGGATATTTCTTTGGATGGAGACATGCGGTGACGCAACCTGTTGCCAAGGCTACTCTGCTTGTTGTTGACGATGCTCCGGTTAATATTCGCTTTTTGGCGGGCGTTTTTCAGGATGAGCACCGCATCCTCGCGGCTACGGGGGGCGAAGAGGCCATTCGTATCGCTTTGCAGGAAAACCCCGACTTGGTACTGTTGGACATCATGATGCCGCAGATGGATGGGTATCAGACCATCCAAAAGCTCAAGGGGGATGACCGCACCAAAAAAATTCCCGTCATTTTCGTGACCGCCCGCGATTCCCAGGACGATGAGGCGCGCGGGCTTGACTTGGGAGCCATCGACTATATTACCAAACCCGGATCTCCCGCCATCATCCGTGCACGGGTGCGTAACCATCTGGAACTCAAACACTATCGTGATACCCTGGAGCGGTTGTCCACCATGGACGGCTTGACCGAAATTGCCAACCGCCGCCAGTTCGATACTATGCTTGACCAGGAATGGCGGCGGGGGGCAAGGGCTTCATCCCCATTGACGTTGATGTTGTTGGATGTGGATTTTTTCAAACCTTTCAATGATCATTACGGCCATCAGGCGGGTGATGATTGTTTGAAGGCGGTTGCTGCGGCGTTGCGAGGTGCCTTGTTGCGTGTCACCGATTTTGTTGCCCGTTATGGTGGCGAGGAGTTTGCTGCCTTGTTTCCTGGGCTGGATGCTTCTGGAGTTCCCAATGCCGCCGAGCGGTTACGCGATCAGGTGCAGTCTCTGGCCATTCCTCACGCCAAATCATCCGTTGCCGAGCATGTAACTATCAGTATTGGTGCTGCGACGATGGTGCCCCATCGGGATGAAAATGCGCAGTTCCTGCTGAAAGCCGCCGATGACAGGTTGTATGTCGCCAAGAAGGGAGGGCGTAATCGATTCACTCATGTCACCCTTGAGGGTGTTGTTCAGGAGTAGTTGCCATGGATCGTTCTCGTTGGATAGTGCTTTCTCACCCTTTGGGTTCTGTGGTTCCAGTTTACGGCGATACCTTTGCTCGCCCTGAAATGGCGGTGGTTAAATCCATCCGGGGGGGGGATGCCGCCAATGTGTTTCGCATCACCCTGGAAAACCATTGGGGCACGCATGTGGACGCCCCGGCCCATTTTTTTGATCATGGCCGTTCTGTTGCCGATTTTGCTGCCGGCGAATGGGTTTTTTCTTGCCCGTGCGTGGTGGATGTGACGGTCGGACCTGGGGAGTTGATCGGGGTTGCGGCGTTGCAGGAGGTGGTGGGGGAGGGGTGTGATTTGGTGTTGCTGCGTACCGGTTTTCAACGGCATCGCGGTCTTGACCTTTACAGTCACGATAATCCTGGCGTGTTGGCCGAAGTCGGGAAGTGGCTGCGTGAAAAACGGCCCAAGGTTCGGGGGTTGGGGATGGATTTTGTCTCGCTTACCTCAAGGCGTCACCGACTTTTGGGAAGTGAGAGCCACCGCGCCTTTCTCGATCCTGATGCCCCGGGGGAACCAGTGGTGATCATCGAGGACATGAACCTGGAACATTCACTGACCGCTCTGTCCCAGGTCGTCTGCGCCCCTTTGATCATGCGGGGGATCGACAGTGCTCCGTGTATTTTGACTTTGATTTTGATTTTACTGCCCCCCAAGGGGGATCTAGGGGCGCAGCCCCAGGGTTTTGATTTTGTTTTTTTGCCCGCAGGGCATCATGTTCAACAGGTTGATGCCAGGAAAGTGGTATGCCAACGATTAGTGTCTTTTATGGGATTTGCATTCGCATGTTTTTCGATGAGCACGCGCCACCGCATTTTCATGCTCATTACGGAGAATTTCGGTCGTTGATTGACATTCGAGCGTTGGAAGTCATCAGGGGGGACTTGCCACGCCGTGCGCGGGAACTGGTTCTTGACTGGGCGGAACTTCACCAGGAAGAACTACTGCGGGGCTGGGAATTGTGTCAGCAACATAAAGAGCCGTTTCCTATTGAACCATTGCGGTGATGGAGGAGGCAAAAATGTATTGGGATGTTGTAGAAGCCAGGGTGGTTGACCATCTGGAATTTATGGTGACATTCGCCGATGGTCTGACTGGAAGGGTTCGGATGCTGCCATCACATTTGCGTGGTGTCTTTGAAAAGTTGCAGGAGCCAGCGGTGTTCAGCCAATTGAGTGTGGTCGATGGGTTTGTTTCTTGGCCAGGGGAACTGGACCTCGCTCCAGACGCAATGTACGACGAGATAAAACAAAACGGGGTGTGGGTGTTGTCGTGAAGGAACATGATGCTCTGAATTCGAATTCCGGAATTCCCCGTTTGGGGCCATTCTGGGGACACCCGACCAAATTGTTTTGAAATTCTAGCAATTTAGTCGGGTGCCCCCAGAATTCAGGTTCGAATCCTGGGGGGTCCACCATTTTTCTTCGCCAGTTTTTTTTCCACGTCACGGCCACCTTTCGGGGTGGTCGTTGTCGTTTGAAAAACTCAAAGATTCCAAATATATAGTGCAGACTGCCTATATATGATACTGGTTCTGTATCGAACCCTACGAATTTTGATCTTGATTTTTTCTCTTTCTCTGCTAATATTTTCCGAATTCTTTAGGCTGGAACCCGGTGAGTTCTACAAGTCGGACTTACTTAAAATGGTTTAATTCCAATGTTTAATAGTGTTTGCTAAGGCAGGTTTGGTTCGATGGGAAAATGGGTTGGCAAGATGGAGTTGAATGTAGGGCCGACTGTGGAGATGGGGTTAGGATATGAATATACTGTCCCAAGATTCATAAAGGAAATGGGCGTGGTGTCCCTAGATTTCGCAATTTGATTTTCATCTTTCTTTGAGGGGATTGCTTATGAAAACAAGAACCAAATTTACCATCCTACTTTCTCTGATCGCCGCCCTGGGTGCTGGTTGTGCTCGACAGCACTCCAGCGAGGCACTGTTGCTTAAAGCCGATACCGATAAAAATTATGCCCCCGTAGCCTCGGATATCGGACTCTACGGAGGCAATCCCATCTTCATCAACAAAGATATGGAATTTTCCATTTGGCTGGAAAATATCAATCCGGGCTGGATTCACGCAGGTGACGATTGGCAACAACCCGATCCGGAAGAAAGAGATTGGAATGAAATCAGGGGAGGCACTTCACGGCTCCTCAGGGAAGTCAAACCCGCCGATCATCTTCGTGGCAAGGAGTTGTGGCTTGTGACTCGCGTCGACGCCCTGGGCGACAACGATCCTCTGCGCAGAAAGACTAAATTGTATTACAAAGCTTCCCAGGTCAAATTCAACAGCGAATCCAACCGACTCGTACCCCTGGATCACCACGACAATTTAAGCGTACCATTGCCGGCATCTACGACAAAACACCTGGAATTGTCGGAATCCTCAAAACCGCTACCGATGCCGTTGGCGGCGTGGTGGGTGCTTCCATTGGAACAGCCCTCATGGGTTACCTGAAACCCCAGGTTGAGGATCCCAATGCCCTCCTCGTCGAACGTATCCTGCTGGAAAGCTTCGCCAGCACCGAGTTGACAGGTAAGATCATCGTTCTTCCTAAGGATCCTCTCGTCAGGGATGGTTTGGCCAATGGCGTTCCTGACGGAACAAAACCTGAAGAAAGTGAGTACGTTCTGTATGACTATTTCAAGTCATCGGCTGCTCTCAAATCAGGTTCGGAATGTCTGAAAGAAGGTACCAATCCTCTGGCCTCCTTCGGTTATTCAAACCGTGACACCTATCTGAAAAATCAGGAATGTGTCTACAAAAGCGTGGAAAAGATTACCGAAGCCGACCTGAAGTCCTTGAAGGATACCGCCTACATACAGTTGAAGGTCATCCAGGTTCCCAAACCTCAAGATAAACCACCTGTTGCTGCGGTTGCTCCTCCTCTCAATTTGGTTGGAGACGGCGGCGGGTCTCTTTCCGACCCCAAGAAGATTCTGGATCAGCACCGTTCCCAAAATCTTGACTGATCAAAATCCAAATTTGGGGACACCATACCGATTTTTTTTATGGCTATAAAATTAATCGGTATGGTGTCCCCAGATTCCAGATTCCCCCAGACGATAATTTGAAAGGAGAATATCGTGTCCATTACGACTAGAACTACTAAGCTCTTGATGTGTGCAGCGCATTTGTATCCAGATGACTTTAAAGAGGACTTAAAAGAGAGGTTGGGTCACCCGTATAAATCATCAGCTCCAGAGTTTAGTGTTGATTTGAATAGAATAAATCAAGAACTAGAAGAATCAAAAGGCAGCCATTCTGGTAAGTCTGTGTTTATATTTATAGTAGCTTTAATTGCCTTCTTTATTTTTATTGAAGATCCAGAAGATAACTGGGGAATATTGATACCGGCCTTGGTGCTGACATCAATCTCTGAATTTATTTATAAGCGATCTGCAAAGAAAAAAGCTAGGCGCATTTTGTCCGGTGAAAATGATGACGATGCTGGCGAGGAAAATAAAATAAATAATAAAAATATCATAATTTCTGGTGGATATTCACCATTTGTAGGTGCTGGCATTGATTTGGATAGTTGGTCCTTTACCATCAATACAAAAGAAGCAGAAGACAAGAACAAGCCTGTTGAAACAGTATCTGCGCCGAAATTGCATGAACAGTTAAGAAAAAGGTTGCTATCCATTGGCTTCGATAATATTGAAATAGCGGATGAACTATTCATTAATGGGAAAGATGTTAATTTGGTTGCGCACTTACTTCCAAATGGTCGCTTTTCTAAGCCTGTTGATAGTGTCGATTCACAATATATTAGTACTAAGATAAATAATGGCGACAAAAGGGAGCGTCATTACAGAGTTGTGCGGATTCCTATGTGGGATGGTCAAATGGTGCTAAGTATGTACTATAGATTTTTAAGTGTTAAAGACAATTTGTTTGTCGAGGCAAGGTTTTTTCTCCTTCCTCCTATAAAAGAAAAGTATTTGGCGATTGATGAGATTCCTTTGAAGCCAACAAGCAAGGAGTTTGGTGAAAGCCTAGTCCAGTCAATATTTGCAGGAGCATTTTCTTGGATAGTTGTAGTAATTAATGTGCTTGGTTTCGTTCAAGGTGGCTTTTTTGCCAATTGGGCACGTCAAAAAGGCTGGAAAAAGGAGTTGGAGTCAAATAGGTTATATAACTATGGCTGGGAAAACTCGTTGCGTGAAAAGTGGTCTTCTGTTTCTTTCGAGCGCTACTTCCAAAAAGTTGACAAGGATGTAGCGTTGAAATTAGTAACAAGCGAATTCTTGGGAGCTTTGCGCGAATATCTGAAGAAGAATAATATATCAACCGATCAGTTTTTTCAGACATCAACAAAGATTGTTAACGAAGGTGTAATGATATCTGGCGGAGAGGTAAAAGTAGACTCATTCGCTGTCGGAAAGGGAGCTATTATCGCGAAAAATGCAATAAACGCTGTTAGAGGAGGTAGCAAATCATGACACGCACTACCGACAAGGAAAATCAAGGTGTAATTGTGACTGGTGGGACATTGTCTGCTAGGAACATGGCTGTTGGAAAAAATGCCAAGATTTCGAATCGCGAACATAGTAATAATCGCGTAGACACAGTACTTCAAGAGTTGCTAGCTGAAATCTCTCGCCTTATAGATAATTTAGAAAAATCTCATGTTGAAAGTGAAAAAATTGAGGCTGCGAAATTAGCAAAAACAGAATTGGAGAAAGATTCTCCTAATTTTTTTATCGCAAAGACTATGCTGCTCCCTTTGCTTGATGCTATTAAAGCCATTGGCTCAGTAGCCGGTATAGTTATATCTATAAAAAAGCTTCTAGGGATCGTTGCGCCATGAATTCCGCGTGCAAATCCGGGGACACCATACCGATTTTCCGCGTGCAAATCCGGGGACACCATACCGACCACGTGCAAATCCGGGGACACCATACCGGTGGCCGCAAATCCGGGGACAGTATATCCTTGTGGCCGCAAATCCGGGGACAGTATATCCTTTTTTTGATCCGTCCGCGCGCGAATTCCGGGGACACCCGACTAAATTGTTTTGCGCGCGCGAATTCCGGGGACACCCGACTAAATTGTTTTGCACCCAAAACGGGGTATGGGTATAGTCATAAAGGGAATCATGCCCCTTGGGCAAAAGACAAAAACTAAACCTTGGAGGCTCTGCCTCCAAACCGCAGCACAAGGGGGATGATTCTTTCCGGGTCCCCGCAACAGTCTCAACCATAAAATTAAGGAGGGGGAGACGGGAACGCTTTTCTGAGGGTGGGGCTTTGATCAAGCCGGTTTGATATATCGATCCAGCAATCGCCACCAACCTTGAGCCATGAGAGCGAAAACATCGGGGCAGCGTTGCGCCCGTTGCCGAGGGATGGTGCCAGAGTTGGCCAAGGGGGCGAATGTGATGGTGTCGCTGCCATAAACCCAGCAGACCACTTGCGTAAACCGTTGCTTGTCCATGGAATGTTCGTCCCAGAAGGAAGCGTTGGTCGAGTTTTTCGGGCTGGCGGCGATTTGGGTCAGGAGATCGGCAGCGGTCAGGGCGATGCGCCCCCCCTCTTCGACGAGTTCGATGGCAAGTAGGGTGGCCAGGGCGTCCGCAGCGTCCTCCTCCCGGCCCAAAACCGGCAGGTTGTACATGTCCACAAAGGCGTGTGCCAGCTCGTGATACAAAACCCACTCCACCACATCCAGAGTTGCGGTGGGAAGGTTTATGGGGTCGGCCTGGGTTTCGTGGCGTAACAGCCTGGCGACATTGGCCACGAAGGCGTAGGGCAAAAAGATTTCCACCCGCTCCGGATTGTACTCGGGACCGTCGCCATCGCCAAAATGAATGGTCAGGGATTGCGGGAGGGAAAAACTGGCTTGCAGATTTTTGACCACCGACTCCATGCGTCCCGAGTGTTTTAACATTTCCCAAGCCCACGTCGAACGCGCCTTGATAGGGGTATCCATGATCAACAGAAAACCGCCTCCGTGCTCGTTGACAGCCTGAGCCGGGGTGGCGACCATCAGTGCAAGTCCAAGGATTGCCATCAGCACCCATCGGTTTATGCGGTGAAAGGGTGGGGCAGGGAATGGATGGTTTAAAACGGGCAACGGTATCATCCTTTACTTTTTACAATGAGCAGGTTACCACCAACGATGATCGTCGCTCCCAGCAGGGTGGTCCAGGTTGGGATTTCCTGGAAAAACAAAAAACCGATCATGACGACAAAAACCAGCCGCACATAATGAAACGGGCTGACGACGGTGGCCGGAGCCATGGCGTAGGCGTTTATGGTAGCCGCTTGGCCGAGGGTGGCAATTCCGGCAACAAAGGCCATCAACAGCAGGTCATGACCGCTGAGAGGCTGCCACACCCACACCGCCACCGGCAACCAGAACAACGATGCAAGAACCCCATAGGTGGCGATGATATTCAGGATGGGTTCGGTGGTGGTCAGGCGTTTGATGGAGATCAATACTACAGCTTCGAAAAAGGGACTGCAAAGGGCTGTCGTTCCTTCCCAACTCCAGGAGTCTGCCATCAGTGGATTGATGATCAGAATACCCGCAAATCCGCTGATGGTAGCCAGTCTTGTCGGCCAATTGGGACGCTCACCCAAAAAAAACCAGGCCAATCCGATCATCCACAGGGGGGTGGTGAATCCGAGGGTGGTCACCAGGGCCAGGGGGAGGATGGACAGGGCATAGAAACCGCACCCCATGGCGAGGATGCCCGATACGGCGCGCAGCAGATGCAGTGGAAAATGGTCGGAAAGAAAGCTAAAACTCATGGGGCGGCGGGCCAACAGAGGCATTAACCATACCATGCCGAGGAAGGTGCGCAGGAAGGCAATCTGGAAAGGGTGCAGGTTGGCACTGAGAAGTTTGATCAATGCCGTGATGACGGAAAAACCGGCACCGGCAAGGAGAATCAACAAAACAGCCGTGAGCCGACTGGGCTTCAGCAAAACCATGGGACCGATCTGGCGTTGTCGGGAGCCATCAATCTTGGAGGTGACAACAACGGTTGCGTCCTTCCTGTTTGGCCCGGTAAAGATTGCGATCAGCCATGCCAATCAGGCTTTCCGGGGTGGAGTCGGGACGGGACATGGCCAATCCTATGGAGACCGTGATGCCTGGAAGGGGGGTTTGATTCTGGGACAGTATTTTTTTCTCCATGACGGCATGTCGCACCCGTTCGGCGATTGCGATAGCTTCATCAAAGGGTGGGCTGGGCAGCAGGAAGGCGAACTCTTCACCGCCGTAACGGGCGGCGAAATCGGAAGGGCGCAGGGAATCCTTGAGCACGTTGGCCAAGGCGATGAGGGCTTGGTCTCCGGCTTGATGTCCATGGCCATCGTTGTAACGTTTGAAATGATCGACATCCAGGATGACCATTGCCATGGGTTTTTGGGTGCGCTGGCTGCGGCTGAGAAAACGTTGCAGCATGTCATCAAAGGATCGACGGTTATAAATGCCGGTGAGTCCATCCATGCGTGCCAGTCCCTGTAGTGTCTCCAGGGTACGCAACTGTTGGCCGGTATGGACATTGCTTGAGATGACCCAACCGGAAAGGATCAGGAGCAGATTACGGGCGATTTTGGGTTCACGTTCCACCAGCTCCCAGAGCAGGGACTGGTCGATGACGACCACCTCGGCGGGTTCTAAACCGACGACGTAGGCCGAAGAGTGGGTAGAGGCAATAATGGAGAGTTCGCCAACGGTTTCACCTGAATAGACGATGCGTATGGGGTCGTTTTTAGGTTTTTCCAGATGGATGGACAACGATCCATCAACGACGAAATAGACCGAGTGGTTTTCCTGGCCAGGGCGGATGATGATTTCACCCTCGGTGACGGTCCGACGCGGGCAGGTGCGCAAATCATCCATGAAAATGTGCCAATCCAGATCTTGAAAAATTTTCGATCGGCTGACGGCGGTTTCAAGCGCGTCCATTTTTTCTCCTTAGAGCGTGTTGACATTCAATAAAATTATTAAACTCGATGTTCAAGTTTTTTGAGGCTTGACATATGATGGGGATGTGGAAAGTGGCAGCAGTGTCAGCTCATCAGACTCGAAACCGAGCGTTGCAAGGTT
>JACSDG010000065.1 GCA_015660855.1 Magnetococcales bacterium | reverse complement strand
GGTGATCGGAGAGCCGTGTACGGGAAAACCGTATGCACGGTTCGATGAGGGGGTGCTGGAAACGGGTTGAAAGACACCGCGCCTGTGCTCTACTCTACGATCATCCCCCCCGGCGGGGTTTGGGGCAGCGTCCTAAGGTTTTGTTTTTGAATTTAAACAAAAAGCTTCATGCTTATGGGGGTTTGGGGGCGAAGCCCCCAAGGTTTTTGCCCGCAGGGCATCATGTTCATGGTAAACTTTGAAATACAAACAATCAAACAAGCATTATATTGCTTATAGCGTCAATTCTCTGAAAAAATAACACATTCCACCACCGACGGTAATTCTCCAGGAAACGGCAGGAAAATCGGGAAATCCGGGTACGCGGCTCGATATAAAAAACCATGAAAAAACTAGATTATTCGGTTGCAAGTTTCTCCTTTCCGTGCTACAAGGATACCATCACATTGCACAATTGGAAGAAGCGAGAATAACAATATTAGGCTTCGATTGTCGATAGCTGGAGTTTATCATGAGTTCTCTCCCTGTTGCTTGGCCGCGCATGACGCTTGAGGATCTTAAAAACGGCGAAGTTGGCGTGATCCTTCGCCTTGAGGGGGATGATATTTCCCGCAAACGCCTGATGGCTTTTGGTTTTATCTCTGGCAAGACCGTCACCCTGGAGACCCGGGGTCCGCTCGGAGACCCGAAAATCTATTCCATCCTGGGATACCGCATTTCCGTCCCCAACAGCCAAGCCAGAAATGTCATCATCAGAACATGATGCCCTGCGGGCACAAAGTCAAAAGCAAAACCTTGGGGTGCTGCCCCAAACCCCGCCGGGGGGGATGATCCCCCCCGGACCTCCGCAATAATTTTTGCCAAACTTTGCTTTTCCAATATGCGGACCCATCAAAATGGCCAGAGACGCATGGTTTTCTTTTTACGGTAATAGATGTACCCCCCCACCACCGTCGCTGCCAACAACCCCGGTCCCCAAGCCCCAAGCCCCAGGCCCAAGCCAAGGCTCAACCCCTTGCCCGTCCAGATGGTTCCCGCCTTGACTGCTGCGGTGGAGGTCGCAGCCGCCCCTGTTTTGGCAACGCCCATGGTGGCCTGTATATTGGTGCCAACAATCCCCTTGCCAGCCACAGTCGCCCCATTGGCCACTTTTGCCGCCTGCGCTGTCTTGGCAGCCTGCGCCGCCTGAAACTCAACCTTTCCCGGACCAACCAGGGTTAGAGTTTCACCAGGAAGAAGTTCCGCATTTATTGTAGTAGCTGGCATGATCAAACTCTCCAAAAAGTGAATGTGTGCCGCAACCTTATAGTTTCATGGCTAAATTGTACACAAAAGGCAACCGCCATGCCCGATCAAAAACCACCGCAACCATTCCCACCAACGACAAGAACGTAATGACAAGAATGGAGAAGTCGAAGAAAACCTTGCCAACCCCCGGAAGATAAAGTGCCAAAATGGCCACAACCCCCCAAATCCACAACGCAACTCCCTGGCGGGCGTGAAAGTTCACATACTCGTCATCTCGGTTGAAAACCAGAGGCACCAAACACAGAATCCCCAGATAACTCATCATGGCCATCGCCCGACTTCTACGTCCCGCCTTTCTCTTGAGCCTGTCCGTCATGATCCTTTCCTTTTCGGTAGTACACTCGCCATGCACAAATCTGTGCCAAAAATTTTGTGTAGACACCCGCGCATCCGCATGAGATCCCGTGTTATGCGGCAAGCCGCCGTTTGCCCGATGGCACTCCCGGACCTGCCAGGCAAACCCGAAACCCTATCCTTTGCGCTTTACATAGCTGTAGATTCCAACCCCCGCAACGGCAAGAGCACCCGCCAGCAACACCGGCCCCCAGGCCCCAAGCCCAAGCCCCAAACCAAGGCTCAATCCCGTCCCCTTCCAGATGGTACCCGCAGCCGCCGTCTTGGCAGCGGTCGTTCCAACAGCCGAACCCGCCGACGCCCCGGCAGAACCCACACCTGCCCCCGCCGCCACGACAGGGGCTTGATTGACCGCAGCTCCCGCTCCCTTGGTCACGGCTCCCGCTCCCTTGGCCAACACAGCCCCGCCTTTGGTCTTTGCCGCCACCGACTTGATGGTCACCTTGGCCTCCCCACCATTGAACACCACCTCGGCTCCATTGGCACCTTGCTGCAGAGTGCCCTGGATCTCCAAACCTTTGAGTGTCACCTTCTGTCCCGTCCCCACCACAGTCCCCGCACCCTCGATTTCCACGAGTTTGGTAACGATACCCCCCACATTTCCTACCGCACCCGCTTTTCCAGCCACGGCAACCTTGCCCGCCGTCGCCGCCTTGGTCCCACCCGCCTTGGCCAATCCTTCGATGGTCACATTTTTCGACAACAAAATTTTATGCCCCGTGGTAACCGCCTTGCCGTCAGCCCCCGTCAACGGAATAATGACGGCATTTTTTGTCCCCACGCCCTCGACGACAAACGTCTTTCCCGTAAGTCTCGCAAGCTCACCATTGGTCACCTGCAAGGTACCCTTAGCAACTGGCATATCAAATCCCCGTTGGCATTGGATCGGTCCACCAATTCACCGGCACAACCGGCCATTCGTGCCCTGATCCACTCAATAACGACCACACCCGATCCCTAAGGATTCAGGTACTAATACACTGTTCCTACCCTCAAGCCACGCGAGCATACCAGAAAAGATTTTTAGTTACAAGCATTGCCTGATAAAAATTGCCTCTATTAGAAATAGAAATAGAAATAGAAATAGAAATAGAAATAGAAATAGAAATAGAATGCAAAAAACATGCCAAGTATGATATGATGATTTGTAATTTTTTATTGCCGGATGGCAGTCATTGATCCCCCCCCCATATCCCCGGGTGTCAAAAATATAAAGTCTTTGTACCAATATTAATCATTAACAATAATTACATGAAGAAATAATTATATCAAAAAACAAATAAACCAATTTTTGCCAAATATAACAGAAAAACAAAATATATTTGTTAAAACTAAATATACATCACGAATATCATGTATTAATCAATCTTAATTGCCTAGCCTGCTATATATTCATAATTCATGGTAGGTATTCTATGAACTTGAGAAAGCGATCGTTCATTAACTATGCTTCCTCTGTTACTAAATATACTAAAATTTATTGTATTTTTAGAGCACGATGCTCTTCGGGCAAAAACAAAAATCCTGGAGGCTCCGCCTCCAAACCACAGCACGGAGGGGATGATCTCCCTCGGAACCCCCGCAATAGTTTCAACCTGAAAAAAAGGGGGGGACTCAATGGTTACAACGTCGGCAGTGATTGACTGACCTCCGTTCGCGGTCTGGGCAATTTGAGGGTACTTCACGAGGGAAATCACGAATCCAGGTGCAATCCATTCGTCTCTTGTAATGCCAACGACCGGTCTTCTTGTAGTGTCCATGGGAATTTGATCACAAAGAGTACCCCTTCACCAATGGCACTATGACAGGAAATGGTTCCTTTCAATTTTTGCGTCACCTGGTTGTATACCACATACATCCCCAAGCCGCTCCCCCCCTGACTTCTCCTGGTGGTATAGAAAGGCTCGAACAGACGCTTGATGCCATCCGGGTTTATTCCTTTGCCATTATCCTGGTAAATCAAGACACATTCAGAATCATGGAGGAAAGCATCTATCTTGATTTCTCCCCGGTCCAATTCATCGAAACCATGGAGCAGGGAATTCATCACCAAATTGGTCAAAATTTGCGAAATGGCCCCCGGAAAGGTTTCCAGATTGAAATCTTCGGCACAGGTAATGGATGTGGAATATTTTGTGTTTTTCAATTTGGGTCGCATGCTGAGTATGATCTCATTCAGGTAGGACCGTAGATTTATTTTGCGCAATTCCTGGCTCGATTGATCAACCGCGACCATTTTAAAACTTTTGACAAGTTCTGCTGCCCTTTTCAGATTGGTTTCAATCAGGTTCGAAGATTCCAAAGCCACATTCAGGTAATCATGCAACGGCTCGTAAGTCAGTTGACCGGATTGGGCCAAATCGGAAAATTTTTTCGTCTTGCTTTTTAAAAAGGTAGCCGAGGTAAAAGCAATTCCAATCGGCGTATTGATTTCATGAGCTACCCCCGCCACCATGCTTCCCAAAGCAGCCATGCGTTCGGAACGTATGAGCTGATGCTGATATTTTTGCAGGGATTCAACATAATCCTCCAATTTCGCCGTCCGTTCCCGCACCTTTTCCTCTAGGTCGGCATTTCTGATCAACAGATTTTCTTCTGCCTGCCGCCTTTCGATTAACCTTGCCAAAGAATGGGCAATGGCATTGAGTGCTTCTTCTTCGTGCGCGTCACGAACATGCCCATGCTCCAGATACAGATTGAGGACTCCGATGGTTCGCTGTCCCGAAACCAGTGGCACAATGTAGTGCCCATGCGGCTTCATTCCATCAAATCGTATATCATGCTGGTCCCCGATCGCCGCGACATGCAGAAAGGTATTGGTCTGTGCTGTACGACCACACAGGCAATGGCCATAAGGAACCTTGGCGCATGCCGTCAGGAGCATTTCATCCAAACCTACTTGCGCCACCATTTCCAATCTTTTTTCGTCTTCATTCGCCAGAAACAAAGCCCCTTTGGATTGATTGAAAAACCAGGGAATGGTCAGTATTTCCACCAACGCTTTTTCCAATTGCTTTCCTAAAGGTATGGATTCGTAAGAAATTTTATGAATGTAATTAACGACACGTTGCAGCAACAAAAGCTGTTGATTTAATGTTTCAGCCTTCAGGCGGTCACTGATATCCCTGAAAACGACGACCGCGCCTTTTAATTCATTATTTTCCAGAATGGGAGTGGCGGTGTATTCCACCGGAAACGAAGATCCATCCCTGCGCCAGAAAAGTTCGTTCTTTTCGGTTCGCAATTTCCCATCCTTGGACGTCAGGCAGATGGAACATTCCTGGTGAGGATAATGGGATCCGTCTTGTTTGGTGTGGTGCATTATGTCGTGCTGGCGTTTGCCGATCAACTCGGAGGCCGTCCATCCCAGCATGGCTGCACCGGCTTCGTTGATAAAAGTGGTCTCCTCGTTGACATCCACACCACAGACGCCATCACCGATGGCCTGGAGTAACAGACGATTGTGATGCGCCAGCAATTCAATGGTCCACTGCGTCGATTTTTCTTGTTCGCTCATCCCTTCTCCCAAACAGATTCAACCCGTAACCGTTCAGTCCCCCCCCCCTCTTTTTTTAGGTTGAAACTATTACGGGGGTCCGGGGGGGATCATCCCCCCCGGCGGAGGTTTGGAGGCGGAGCCTCCAAGGTTTTTCTTTTGACTTTGATTTTGATTTTACTTCCTCCCAAGGGGGGGGCTAGGGGCGCAGCCCCAGGGTTTTGGTTTTGATTCTTTTGTCTGACGAGTTAATGTCCTTATTATCAAGATGCTGAGACAAAATAAAAAAATATGTGTAAGAAAATAAAAATCTTGGGGCTGCGCCCCTGCCTCCCTTGGGGGGCAGGAAAGTCAAAATCAAAAGAAAAACCTTGGAGGCTCTGCCTCCAAACCTCCGCCGGGGGGAGAACCTCCCCCCGGACCCCCGCAATACTTTTAAAGAAAAAAAAGACGGGGGGACTGAACGGTTACCTATTTTTACTTAGACGTACTTATGATAAATGTCCCAGTATATTTGACTGTGGATCCAGTAATAAGTGTGTGGGTTCCGGTAAAACTTCCCGTAGTGTCTGTTGAAAACGTCAACGTATCGATGGATTGACCTGTTGAGTATGTCAAAGTTATCTTGGCCTGATTGCTTGAAGGAACTTCGTATGACCAACTTGTTGTTGGCATTGTAAGAAGACCTTTCCCAAGGATCTGATTATTGCTAACGAATGTATATTCTAGTGTGTCTCCACTGCTTAGTGTGTTTGGCTTGCCCGAAAGTACTTCGACTGTCCCCACGGTTTCAACCAATTTATATCCAATGATCGATGATGGGACTTTAACTGTGGTACTGCTCCCTGAGTCACTCGATCCACCACCACTACCACCTCCTCCGCCGAGACAGCCCCCAATGATTACCAAAACAGCCATTAGAAGAAACTTTACAATATAATTCTTCATTTTTAGTCTCCAGTTAATGTTCCGTGATTTACCAAACCTCGTATGAACCTCCACCAATTTTTTCAAGTTCTGGGTAGGTTGTTGAGTAAAACTCAACGGCATACTGCCCCGATGGCCAGCCATCTTTTTTCTGATACCATACAAAATTATCTTTCTTTTCCGGATCAATTTTATATTTTCTGAACAAATAAATCTCTGGGTTGTCTGTTTTATACCATTTTACAAAAATTTCATCGGAATTGTATTGTCCAGTGTCAATAGCCGCATAGATCATATCTCCAGATTTAAATGATTGTTTAATGTTTTTTTTGTCATCGGAGTAAAAATTAACGGAAGTCTCAAAACTGCCGGATTTAGCTTCTGCTTTTTCACCAACAATCCCATTGGAAGCAACATTTAACATCTTTTTTGCAAACGCTCTAATATCGCCTATTTTACTAATATCACTCTCAGTGTAATTTGTAAAATTTCTAATGAATACTTTGAGTTCGTCCTCGCCCGCATGCTCAATTATCTTTTGTGCGTTTTCAAGTACAGAAGCAACTGGGACACCATCGGCCAACTTTGTCTTTGTTTCAGAACTTATTTTTCCTACCCGATCTGTTCTGGAATGTTTATTATCTTCTTGTTTATTTACTGTTTGTAATTCTTCTTGATCTGAAATTTCTTCAAGTGCCGCATCTTCAAATTTCTCAACGGGCTTGTCTACTATACCATGAGAAATGTTTGTTGTGGTATTGCTGTTCTTTTGTTCGAACCAATATCCATCTGACATATCAATCAACAAGATTGATATGGCCCCGAGAACATACCCGACAAGCATTAAAGAATACTTATTCATTTTCATACACCACCTGCAGAGAAGTAAGCACAATTTGATACAGATCGCTGGCAAATTGAGTTGGGGTTCAAAAGATTTAAAACTTTGGCGTGAGTTTTCACTCGTATTTCATCGCATCCAACATTGAGGATATCCTTAAAAATTGGTTTCGAACAATCGCAAATCTCGCAGAGTTACCAAGAAAGCGACAGCGGCAGTTGGCAATATTGGAGAAACATGAACATAATGCCCTTCGGGCATAAAGTTAAAATAAAAACCTCGGGGGATTGCATCCCCCGGTCCTCCTGCTGGGGAATGTAAAAACAAACTCAAAAACCTGGGGGCAATCCCCCAGCCCCCTTTTTTCTTTCAATAATTTTATTCACGATGCGTCAGTTTTCCAGGAGGGGTAAACAAATTATCGAATGTCAATGCGCCCTAGAATACCGAACCCGTCTTCTCTTGCCCCCACACCCCTCTGGCAAATCCCTTGCGCCTCTGCAAGAGAAAAACGGGTCGATTGGACCTTCTTCGAGTGCCCCATTCAGACAATCCCGGACATGGCAAGAAGGTTCCCTGCCCATGACACTAGAAGGGAATGATGGTTTTGTCCATTGTTTTTTGATGAAAATCCTGTCAATTGATAACGACATCCCGTCGCCGTTTTACTACAAGGAAGGCTTCCATGACATCCAGATGGAATGGATAAAAAGAGGACCGGACAGACAAAACAAGGTTGCCGTTACGTATTCAACAAACCATTTTTTATGGCATATTGAATCAGTTCCGCATTGTTTTCCACGTTCACCTTGGCTAAAACCCGGTTGCGATAGGTACTAACGGTGCTGACACTTAACGAAAGTTCATGGGCGATAACTTTTAAAGGCACCCCCGCAACAATACGGCGCATGACGCCATATTCCCTGTCGGTGAGGGTTTCGTGCGGCATAACATTATGCTCACCATCCAACTGATCTCCGATCAATTGCTCGGCGATATCGTCACTCAAAAAACGACTTCCCCATGCCACCTTGCGGACGCCTTTGATCAAAACCTCCGCAGCCTTCACTTTGGTTATGAAGCCCAAGGCACCCGCTTTGAAATAGCGTTTGGCCAACATGCCGTCGTTGTGTTGGGTCAGAATGAGAACCTTGCCCTGGGGAAAATCCTTCATTACCTGTTGTAATACCTCCAGTCCCCCTGTCCCCGGCATGGATATATCCAACAATAGAACATCCCACGCCATAGCCCGCAATTTTTCCATGGCCTCCGTGCCATCTCCCGCTTCCCCCACGACAACCATGTTGGGATCGTCGGTAAGTATACGCTTGAGACCGTCACGCATGATGGCATGATCATCGACAATAAAAATTCGAATCATCGGGTTCTCCACCCAGGCTATTTCAACATCAATGCCTTATAATTTACATAACGGAGGAATAATCGCCGTTACCGGAGACTGAACCATAACAGTCATGAATAATGTTTGTCACATCGTGACAACAATTTAACATATAGCCCTGTCAATTCCAATGCAGAAAAAAAAAGATAACTAAATTTGCGATGGAAAAGTTAACGAAAGTTACAAATGAACGGCTTGGACAAGGAAATTAAACGATAAACTGTTGTATATCCCGCCATTCACCCATTGATAGCGATAATTCATCATTCTGACTTTCCTTTCTTGACCATTGTATGACAGTATGGGTCAAGCCAAACAAACGAGTACGAATCTGGAACACGGAATTCATGGAAACCCAACTCGATCTTCTTCCCTGGACGTTTTTGCTTTTGGGGAGTGCTATGAGTTTGTTTGGCCTGTGGCGCATTCTGACCATGAGCCTTTCCATGGTCCTGTGGTCTGCCATGTTGATCATTGGCCTGATAGGGGTAGAATATGGCCTGAGTACCTCCCCTGCCGTTCTGGAAAAACTGGGCATTTCTCCTGGCATCATGCAAAAAATCGGAAGTTTGACCAAACCAAGCCGGGATTTATCCGAAGCGGCCCTGGCCAACGTCTGTCGTCGGCTTGATTCCACCAGTCTAACCGAAAAGCCCCCCACCGACCCAGCCGAAGATTCCAGCCCCTCCCGGCAATAGTTTTCCTTGACAGGAGGCAGGGAGAGGATTACCCCCCTTCCAGAACGATACGGGTCCCCAGATCGACCACCCGAACGGGAGGCAGGTTGAAGAAACCTGTAGCACTCTCGGCGTTGCGAAACATATCGAGAAAAAGACGCATGCGCCATTGTGTCATCTCCGGATGGTTGCCAGCGACAAAAATGGCCTTTCCTACAAAGAACCAGGCATCTTCAATAGCCAATCTTTCTTCCGCCCGCAGCCAACAGTCGGATAACATCTTGGGCACATCCGCCGTTTCCATGAAGCCATAGCGAATCTGCACGCGGTAATATTTATTAAACAAAATATCCACCTTGATTCGATCCGCGTCATCCACATAGGGAAGGACATCGTTTTGGACACTTAAAAAAATCACCTGTTCGTACAACGTCATGGTATGACGCAGTAGCTCAACAAAAGCGGAGGGGGCTACTTTGAAATTTTGTGCCATGAAAACCGCAGTCCCCGGCATCCTGCTAAGGGGGGTTGATTCAAACTGACTGAGAAATGGTTCCAGCGGAATGGCTTGTTTGCGTACCGCTTGTCGCACCAAATCCTGTCCTTTGCGCCAGGTAGACATCAAAAATAACAGCACTCCTCCCAGGATCAAGGTGAACCAGCCACCATCGGGAATTTTAAGGGCATTGGCTCCAAGGAATCCAAGATCCACCGCAAGGAAAGGCACCATGAGCAAGATAACCTTGGGCCAACTCCAGGAATACATCAATCTGAGCACGATACCAAAGGCCAACGTGGTATCGGCAATCATGGTGATGGTGACAGCGATGCCATAGGCCCCCGCCAGATTATTGGAACTTTTGAAACCGAGCACCAGAATGATTACCGCAACCAACAACAGCCAATTGGTTGCCGGCACATAAATCTGGCCGAATGCGGTGGAAGAGGTATGGATGACCCGCATACGTGGCAGGTAGCCCAACTGTATGGCCTGACGGGTGGCGGAAAAGGCCCCGGAAATAACCGCCTGTGAGGCAATCACTGTAGCCGCAGTCGCCAAAATGACCATGGGCACCAATCCCCACTCCGGCACACTCAAGAAAAATGGATTTTTGACTGCGGTCGGATCGCCCAGAATCAGGGCACCCTGTCCCAGATAGTTCAAAACAAGGGAGGGAAAAACAAAAATGCCCCAGGACCAGTTGATCGCCAATTTGCCGAAATGCCCCATGTCGGCATAGAGAGCCTCGGCTCCGGTCACCGCCAGAAAAACCGATCCCAACACCACAAAGGTGCTGCCCGTGTTTCCGCCAAAGAGAAACTTGATACCATAAACAGGGTTCAGGGCCGCCAAAATTTCCGGATGCTGAAAAATTCCCCGCAGACCGATCAAGGCGAGGGATAAAAACCAGAGTGCGCAAATAGGGCCAAAAAAAGCCCCAATCCGATGGGTCCCTTTGCTCTGAAAAAAGAAAAGCAAAAACAATACTATTAGGGTAATTGGAATTACATAAGGTTTAAAGGCGGGGGTTACCACCTCCAGGCCTTCCACTGCCGACAGCACCGAAATGGCGGGGGTGATGACCCCATCGCCAAAGAAAAACGAAACCCCGATCATTCCCACGATCATGATGGTGCGTTGCATGCCAGGCTTGTTACCAGTGAGTTTTCTGGCCAACTCGACCAGGACCAGGCTTCCCCCTTCTCCCTGATGGCTGGCACGCATGATGAAGAACTGATATTTCAATGTCAGTACGATGAGTAAGGTCCAGAAGATAAGGGAGATGATTCCAAATACATGTTCGGGGGTAGGCGCAGGGGCGTGGGCACTGCCCAGAGCTTCTTTCACGGCATAAAGAGGGCTGGTGCCGATGTCGCCGAATACGACGCCGACGGCACCGACCATCAGGGGGAACAGCCGATCTTTTTGCAATTGTTTTTCTGAATGTTCCATTAAGCTTTTTGTTTAAATTCAAAAACAAAACCTTGGGGCGCTGCCCCAAACCCCGCCGGGGGGGATGATCCCCCCCGGACCCCCGCAATAATTTTTGCCAGACTTTGTTTTTCCGATACATGAACAGGACGCCCTTCTGGCAAAAACCAACACCTTGGGGGCATCGCCTCCAAACTCTCAACAGACCAACGAAGTTTTTTGATTTGATTCAGAGACAAAACCTCGGGGGAATCGCTCCCACCTCCTGGACCACCGGGATGTTTTTTTTCCAGCGTTCCATGGTACACGCTGTTCTTCCGATGCGGGTACTACGAGCCAACTTCGGAGGCGGCCTGACCTTGTCGGACGGCACGCAGCTCCTGGGAGGAGAAAATTTTATCGGTATCAAGAATCATGATGAACTTACCTTCATGCTTACCCATGCCACGGAGGTAATCGGCTCGAAGTTTCGTGCCGATTTTTGGAGGTTTCTCAACGTTGTCGGGTAGCAATTCAAATACTTCCCGGACAGAATCGGCCATGGCTCCGACGACCGTCTGACTCCCATCTTCGGTGGTGACCTCCATGATGATAAAGCAGGTGTTGACGGTGGGCTTAGTTTGGGGCATGGAGAATTTTGCCCGCATGTCAACGAGGGGGACGACGCTGCCCCGAAGATTGATCACCCCGAGCATGAAGTCGGGAGTTCGCGGAACCTTGGTCACCTTGGTATACTCCAAGACTTCCCGAACCCGTGCAATTTCTACGGCGAAGACCTCACTTCCCAAGTGGAAGGTCAAAAATTGCGTTGGTTCGGTAATTCCGTCAACACTCATTGGTCTGTCCCTTCAGTGTAGGTTTGGAGTTGAAGTCCCCATGCCGCAAATCGCGCCGACATGGTGCCAAAGTATACAACATGCTGGATCCATATCAAATACATTGCAGCACCTGATTTTCAATTTTTCAGCAACAATCGCCTCGGACATCCTGTCCATGGTTCGGAAAAACAAAGTTTGGCAAAAATTATTGCGGGAGGTCGGAGAGGGGATCATCCCCCCCGTGCTGCGGTTTGGAGGCAGCAGCCCATCAAGGTCTTCTTTTGAAATTTGGACAAAACACTCCCTTCATTGTTTTGACTTTAGATTTTTGCCTGCAGGGCATCATGTTCAAATTTCTGGCACCTCAGTGCCGATTGCCGGAACACTCAATAATCATTCTTATATTGTTTTTATTCACTAAAGCTTTATCAAAAGTAAACTTATCTAAATATTGACGTAACCGTTCAAGATCCCCCTGTCTGGCGACAAGGATATACAACAAAAAATAGATGGAAACACCCTTTAAAACAAATTCATGACTACCGCTATTTCCATAAATACTTTTAGAAACCCTGAAAATAGCCGCCCTGTTACTATAAATCAATTCTTCAATATCGCCAATAGTCTTAAGTGAACTTATTGAATTAATTGCTTCTTCCAGCTTGTCCTTGGCCTCGTCAAGGTACAACAATCTTGCATCGGACAAAGTTGCTATAACCCCATCCATGTGTCTTACAAATACACTTGTGAGCATTAAATTTTCTATTGTGTTCTTATCAATAGGAACCCCTTTTGCTGGAACTATTTTAGACAAAGTAATGTCATCGAACGCAATGAAGTCATCATCATTGCCTTCCATCTTTTGTTCTACTTTATGATCTATAACTTCAGACTCTTGAGGTACATTTATCGTCTCTTCCTCCGTATCTTTCTGAACCTGTTCTGTTTGCCACGATACTGGAGTCAAAAACTCTCTTATTGAATTTAACCCAGAATCATACAGTTCCAACATGTAGGCTAACTGACTAAATTCTCGGAATTTTTCGTCTGGAAAAGGCTTGTGTTTATACCCAAAATAGGTTTCAGTTTTTTCCCAGGCATGTTGCATGATTGTGCAAATTTGCATCTCTATTTTAATGCCAGAAAATTGCTCGTATCCTAGAAGCTTCTGGCGTTGCTCTGGCAATTCAACAACGAGGACGTGCATAGGGTACCCCAAGTAACTGGGATCTTCATCCAAAACACGCTTCGGCTCAATGCTGTGCAAAACAGTAAATTTTTCGCTGAGTACCTTTATTACCGATGGAATTTCATTCGAGCAGTAGGTGATAACACGAACTCCTATGAGGTCGTTTATTTCCGTGACCGACATGATCGATCCGACCTTTTCGCTAGCCAATTTTCGCGTTACACTACCAATGCATTTTATACGCCAAGATATATCAAATATGTTGATATTCTTGGCAGTTAAAATATCCTCAACGATAATTTTCAATCGTTCCAAATATTTTTCGAAAAGTGCCCCTTTTTTTAAATACTCGGATACTATTTTTTCAGTGATGGGCATCTAATCACCATAAGTTTTTGATATGGCACTGACTTCGCGCATTGTTTCCTTGTCTCCCCTGATGGACGACACTACATAAAAAATATATAACAATGACATACCTCTCGCCATATAGCTTATACCACCAGCAATCCCAGGAAGAAAATCGTCTTTGATGTGGTCGATCTCCTTCATGTGTTTCTTAAGATTTTTTTTCACTTCGTCAAAGGAAAAATGGCTGAATTTGGCCGCAACCTTGCTTAACTCAAGTACGAAAGTCTCTCTGTACTCCAGATGGACATCATACATATCTGCTATTTTTCGATCATAGTTTCTGATGTCCAAATCATTGAGCACAAAATCTGAAATTTTATCAAAACCAATCACATCTTTGCTATCTATTTTCGCCGTAGCAACAGGGAGTCTGTCGATCACATTTACATGAGGCTGTGTGATAGGAATTTTCTTCTCCATTTCACTGTCCAGTCGAACCCGATCTTGACCTGAAATGGGGTTAGGAGAAACAGAAATTTCATTTGAAACAGGTTCTTTTAATTTTTTCTTGATGCTGTTATTTAACGATTTTATTCTCTTAAGTTCATTATCAGCCAGTTCTAAAATACCCACAACTCGGTAGCAAGCCCGCAACAATTCCGGATGATTCGTTTTTCCCTCTTCCCCAAACAGTTGACCCTGAAATTCAGACCAGGCATGCTGAATTAGTGATTTGACTTCAATTCTAAGCTTTAAATTCTTAAACCTCCGGTATTCAATCCATTCCAGTCTGGTATCCAGCATGCGTATTGTATAGCGTCTTGAATAATATCCAAAACGTTTGGGATCCTTTGTCTCCGGCTTGACGAAATAATCCATGATGACGTTGAATTCATTGCCAATAACTTCGGAAATGTTGTCTGCATCATCCTCAAAAAATGTTAAAACTCGAATGGAAACAAGATCATCAATCTCATTAATGCTTAAAGCACTTTGATACGGTCCCGACAGCTTCCTTACCAAGGTCTCGCGGTCAACGATATGGCAATCTATTGAATATACGCTGATCGCATTTTCCTTGATAAATGCATTAAATAGCTTTAAATTAATATCGGCGAAATCTTTATAAATATTTAAATCTCGATCATACTCTGAAACGATTTCACGTTGCAAAGTTTTTAAAGAATCAGGCATGTTCCACCTATGATGTCCTTGCGGGCGAAGAACAAAGCTTTAGGGAATTCCCCCCCCCAAACTGTCGCGTGTCGTGGTATGGTTTCCCGAAAACGACGATTCAAGCCAAATCTGGCCATGGTCGCACGTCTAACATGTTTTTTTATGGCTGTACAAGGGAAAAAGGTAAGGAGTCCCCGGATTTACAGATTTCGGTGGTGTCTCCTGTTGATAGAAAAATTTTTTTTGTAAACTTTTTGTGGAGGTCAAGGGGGGGGGATCAGCCCTCCCTTAAACCTCCGCAACCGTTTCAACCTTGAAGAAAGGGCGGGGACTGAATGGTTACGAAAAATCAGCGGTGGATCGTGGGGGTCAATATCCATTGCAATTATTTTTGAAACAAGGTAGAGTCCCACCCCTAAATTTCAGGATGCGGCTTGTCGGACCAGATCGCCGCGCCCGCCAGAAGGAGAAGCCCTTGAGTAAGGAAGATGTGATTGAGATGGAGGGGACGGTTTTGGAAAACCTTCCCAACGCAATGTTTCGCGTGGAACTTGAGAATCAGCACAAGCTTTTGTGCCACATATCCGGTCGTATGCGTAAGCACTACATTCGAATCCTCCCAGGTGACAAGGTGACGGTGCAATTGACTCCGTACGACCTTTCAAAAGGCAGAATATCCTACCGTCACAAGTAGTTTTGCCGGAATCCGCCAGACCTTTGAATGTCTCTCCTTAAACGCCGCTGGTCGGCGTGGCGGTCGGGTGGCCTTTTTGCGTGGACATGCCGAATAGGAACCTTGGAGGCTCCCGCCTCCAAGCCTCTGCTGGGGGGATGACTCCCCCCCTTGACCCCCGAAACAATTCGTGCCGAACTTTTATTTTTCAATTATTGAAAGAAAAAAAGGGGCTGGGGGCGAGAGCACCTAAGGTTTTGATTCAGACTTCATGCCCGAAGGGCATCCTGTCCGGGAGTGCGACCAAACAAGGCCTGCCCGCACCTCACCTATTCAACTTCGTTCTCAAAATTCAAGCCCATTCCTTTGGGGGTAATTCGGGCAACGGTGCAGTGAAATGACACTTCAAACGTATTGCCATCCTTCGACATTTCAAGGAAAACAACCCCCTCCATTCCTTCCTTCAGGCTCGAAGGAAGCTGATCCGAATTCAGAAAAGCCCCACTCATGCTGACATCTGATGTGGTACCATGGACGATGTGCTGACCATCATCGCATTCAAAACGTAGTCGGGTACTGAAAGGAATGCGATCATCTCTTTGCACCGCGTTTTTTTGGGGTGCCTGGGAGGGGGGAGTTACCGGCTTCTTTGTGGGGGGAGAACGCATCTTTCTGACCTTGAGCCAACGATTTTGATCCAGTTTCCGAGGGGCGAACCACGCAGACTCTGGAGGTTGCTTTACCACCCCGAGGGAAAAAATCCCAGGGATTATGGATCGCCCAGTTGAAAGACATACCACGATAACCTCCCCAGCATAGTCATTTTCATATGGGCATGCAAAGGGTTGAATGTGCCGGGGCGGTGGGAAATGGGCGGCAGGCCAAAGGATCGTTAAGAAACTGTCTGGAAAAACTTTATCAGGGAAAAATAAAATTTGGCAAAGTAGCGTCGGGGAAAAATGTCAACCTAATCGACTTGACAGCTTCTGGCCTCCTCCTTAAGGTAGCCATGGGTATGTAGCGGAAATAGTGAGTTTGGCAAAAAAAGTTGCGAAAATCAAAAAGGGAAATGACATGAGGGAAACCATTCTGGTGGTGGGGCATGGATCCAGGGATGAGGAAGGTAATGTCGAAGTGGAGGAGTTTTGCCAGTATTGGCAAGGCAAACACCCCGATTGGCGAATTGAAGTGTGTTGGATTGAGCATGCCCGGGTTTTGCCCGACGCCGGCCTCAATCGGGCGGCCAACAACAGTGACCGGGTGATCATACTGCCGCTGATCCTGAATGCCGCTGGCCACGTCAAGATGGAACTCCCCGAATACGTCCAACAAGCTCGCCTTCGGTTTCCTCAGGTGCAATTTCTTTTGGGGCGGCATCTGGGCGTGGACGAGCGTATCCTTAAACTGCTGCGCATGCGTATCCATGGTGCCATGGTCGGTTTGGACATGCCCGATCCAAAAAATACCGGGATCCTTCTTCTGGGACGGGGTTCCTCGGACATGGCGGCCAATGGTGAGGTGGCCAAAATGGCGCGTTGGATCTTTGAAACAACCCGCCATGATCTGGTGGACTATGCCTTTTCCGGTATCACCGATCCCCGCCTGGAAACCATGGTGGCCCGACAGGTGGCCGTTGGGGCCATGCAAATCATCGTCGTACCATACTATCTTTTTACCGGGCGTCTGATCAAACGTATCCAAAAACAAGTGGAGCGTCTGACGCGGCAATATCCCCAGATGGCCTTTGCTCTGGCAGGCTATCTGGGCATCAATGATCGTGTGGTGGAGGTGCTGGAATCACGTCTGGCCGAGGTCAGGGAACAATCGGTTTCCATGATGGAATGTGACGGTTGCCGTTTTCGAGAAATGGCCCGCGAACATGAAGCCGACCACCACCGTGGATGCAAACCGGGGGCATCATGAACCATCTTGCCCCACCCATCGTTGCCGCCGGACTGGAAATTGAAAACGCATCCTTCGCCTATATCGATACCCATGCCGGTGCCCGTATGGGTTATACCGATGAACAATGGCCCTTGGTGCGGCGATTGGTCCATACCAGCGGCGATTTTGATTTTAATGGACTGACCCGGTTTCACCCCCAGGCCGTGGCGGCGGGGCGGGCGGCGTTGGCCCGTGGTTGCCCTCTGGTTGTGGATGTCAACATGATCCAGGCGGGGCTGACCCTCCGGCGATTGCGTCCTCTGGATGTTCACGTCCACCAGTTCAATGCCGATGCCGAAGTCATTCGACTGGCTGTGGAGGAACAAACGACGCGCACTGTCCAGGCCATGCGTCAGGCTTGGCGGCGTGGACTTTTGGATCAGGGGGTGGTGGCCATTGGCAATGCCCCTACCGCTCTGTTGGAACTGATTCGTCTCGTGACCGAGGAGGGGGTCCGCCCTGCTTTGGTGATCGGGATGCCGGTGGGATTCGTTTCGGCGGCGGAGTCCAAGGAATTACTTATGACCCTGGCGATGCCTCCATGGATTGCCATCCAGGGAACCAAAGGAGGATCCACCTTGGCGGTTGCGGCACTGCACGCCCTGATGGATCTGGCATTGGAGTCAAAGGGTTGAGTTCAAACCCCAAAGAAATCAGGGGAAAACGCACTGGATGGACCACCGGGGCCTGTTCGGCCGCTGCCGCCCGTGCGGCTACGCTGGGATTGTTGACGGGACAGATTCCTAAACGGGTGGAGATGCGACTGCCTGACCACCAATGGGTCACGTTTGCGGTGGAGCGTGGATCCTTGGATGAAAACGCAGCAACGGCGGTTGTGGTCAAGGATGCGGGTGACGATCCCGACTGTACCCACGGTGCCCATTTGGTTGCCCGTGTGGAACCTTGGTTTGGGCAGCCGGGGGCTATTCGTCTGCAAGGGGGAACAGGGGTAGGGACCGTGACCCGTCCTGGACTGGGCTTGGTCGTCGGCGAGGCGGCCATCAATCCCATTCCCAGAGAAAACATCATCGCCAATGTACGTGATGTCGCCCTCGATCTTTTGAAAACTCACGGGCTTGCCGTCACTCTGTCGGTGCCGGGGGGAGAGACCCTGGCCTTGAAAACCTTGAATCCGCGCCTGGGAATCGTTGGGGGGATCTCCATCCTGGGAACGACCGGCGTTGTTCATCCTTATTCCACTTCGGCCTACAAAGCCGCAGTGGTTCAATCCATTCGCGGGGCGGCAGCGGCTGGCTTGACCTTTTTGGCCTTGACTACCGGACGACGTACCGAACGGTTTGCCATGCAACGCTTTCCTTCTTGGCCGCCTTGGTCCTTTGTGCAGATGGGAGATTTTGTCGGTGCCGCCTTGGAGGCCGCCCAGTCTGCGGGAATACAGCAGGTCGTTTTGGCTGCCATGGGGGGCAAGCTTGCCAAAATGGCCCAGGGGGTAAAAAATACGCACGCCCATAAAACCGATCTGGACATGAATCGGGTGGCGCAACTGGCCCAAAGGGGCGGTGCCGAACCGGAATTGATGGCCCGGATCGCCCAGGGAACCACTGTCCGTTTTGCCGTGGAAGAAATGGATCGGTTCGGTTTGAAAACAGCCTTCTACCAACAATTGGCGCAGTCGGCCTATGCGGGAATTCAACCCTGGTTGGGAAACAGGACTGCGGCGACTGTCTTGGCTCTGGACTTTGAAGGTGGGCTGGTGGCATGGGCCGGAACGCCTTTGCCATGAAGCCTTCGATCCTGATTCTTGGTGTCCTTGATTCCGGCCCGGACAGCTTGGCCCCCATGGCCAGACATCCGTTGGAACGGGCTGAACTGGTTTTGGGTGAGGCGCGTTTCCTGGATCTGTATGCCCCCTTGATGGCTTTGGGGGCGGAAAAGCGTTCCTTTACCGGAAATTTGTCTCAGGTGCCCCAATGGTTGGAACAGGCCCGGCTTGAAAAACGACAGGTCGTTGTGTTGGCGACGGGAGATCCCCTGTTTTACGGTTTGGCGGGCTGGCTTGCCCAAAAACTCCCCCAGGGCAGTTTTTCAGTTCAATGCCAGGTTTCTTCGTTGCAATTGGCTTTTGCCAGTCTGCCTCTGGCTTGGTCGGAGGCGCGTTGGCTGTCGCTGCATGCCCGTGATGGCGGTGAGTGGCACGAAAAAGCCGATTTCAACCACCCTTTGTATCCCTTTTGGTGCGCCATGAACGCGGCGACCATTCTGGGGGTGCTGACCAGTCCTGCCAACAATCCCGCTCGCTTGGGACGCATGCTGGTTACCCTGGGGTTGGAAAATACATGGCGGATGACGGTATGCCAACGCCTGGGAATGGTCGATGCAACCCTGTGGCGCGATGGAAATCCTTCGCAATGCGCTAATGGTACTTTCCTTGAACCCAACGTCGTCATCATGCAAAGACATGGCCCATCCCCTTTTGAACGATGGCCGGCGTTCGGTCTGCCGGATGATTTTTACCAAAAGAAAATATTCAAGAAAGGATTGATCACCCGTCGGGAAGTGCGGGTTGTCTCCTTGGCCTATATGGCTATTACCGATGGTGATATTGTTTGGGACATTGGTGCCGGTTCCGGCAGCGTTGGTTTGGAGGCGGCTGGTTTGACGCCTCAGGGGCAGGTTTGGTCCATTGAGAAGAATCCCGAATCGGTGCACCATTGTCTGGCCAATCGTGCCCGCCTGGGACGTTTCAATTATTGTATCCAGGCAGGTGTCGCACCGGCGGGGTTGGAAGACTGGCCCGATCCCGATGCCGTTTTTATCGGTGGCAGTGGTGGCAACCTGGAACGGTTGATCGAGGTGGTGCTGACGCGACTCAAAAGGGGAGGGCGTTTGGTGATCAATCTGGTAACTCTGGAAAATTTAACCCGGACCCTGGCTTGTCTGGACCGGCATGGGTGTTCCTGGAATATGACCCAGACCGGTTGTGCCATCAGTCGGTCCCTGCTGGATATGAACCGTCTGGAGCCACAATCTCCGGTCTGGATCGTCACTACTACCACGAAGGTTGCAGCGTCATGATTTCTGGCTCCAAGGGCAGGTTGGTGGGGGTTTCTCTGGGGCCAGGCGACCCGGAATTGTTGACCCGTGCCGCATGGACGGCCCTGGAAACCGCACAATGTTGGGCCTGGCCGGTGGTTCGAGAGGGGGCCGAAAGTTATGCCTTGTCCATCCTTAAACGAACCCCGTTGGTCCCCCCCGCACAATCTTTGCCCCTGGTCTTTCCCATGACTTTGGATCGTGCCATCCTCACCCATCATTGGCAGCAGGCGGCCCGCACCATCCTTGATGTGTTGGCTCTGGGGGTGGATGTCCATTTTTTGGTCGAAGGGGATGCCTCGTTTTATGCCACCTACCGGCACCTGGAACGGGTGGTCCGGGAATTGGATCCCCATGTTGAAAGCCGGGTGATCCCAGGGGTGGCCTCCCCTTTGGCGGCAGCGAGTCTTTCGGGGCGGTCGTTGTGTGATGGCGATGAAACGGTGGCCGTTATTCCCGCCACGGTGGGAATGGAGGCGATTGCCGCAGTTTTGGATCGTTTCCAGGTTCTTGTGTTAATGAAGGTAAGGCCGGTGTTGCAACCTCTCCTGCTGTTGCTGGAGCAACGGCAAATAGTGCACAAGGCGGTGTTTGTGGAGCGGGCGGGGGCACCTGAGCAGCAGGTGATTCACGATGTTTCCACCCTCAAAGGTCGGGATGTCCATTATCTTTCCCTCATGATCATCCACAATCATGATGGCGAAGCGGGTTTGGGTATGAAGGAGCGTCTGGAGTCAGCGTGAAAGCGAAACAGAGGGTTGTGCTGGCGTCGGTGGTGCAGTCGTATGTTTTTCCTGGGTGGCAAGTGGGGGAACATACTGCACGGGTAAAGGCCATGTGCGCATGAGTCCGAACAGAAGGCCGATCCCACCAAGGATCATGGCACCCGTTTTGATCACCATTCGGAGTTCAAGTTCTTTAAAATGACTTTCCAGACGCAGAATATCTCTTTCCAAACGCAGAATATCACCCTTGGTGGCCAATTCCTGGAGTCTGGATTCTTCCACTTTTTGCAAGACGCCGGAAAGAGCCTTTGCCTGTGCTTCTGCCTGGCCGGACGGAACGCCAGCACTTTCCAATTCTTTGGCAAAGGCCAGGGTGTCAAACGGTATGGCTATGCTCATGGTGGAGGTTCCTTGCCAGGGTGAATCCAACCGATTCCCACGTACACTCTACCTTATCTTGATTGCGTTTGAAACGTGAGCCTTTGAACTCACGCATTGTCCATGCAAATGGGGTCCACCTTAATTGAGCCAGGATGGGCTTTCTCCTGGATGGGGATTGTGGTAAGTTCCCCCTGTCCATTTTAGATCACGGCATGGCAAGGGCAGGTCAGAAAAAAAGGGGGGGATTCGGCTTCTCCCCCCTTTTTTTTTGGAAGGTCCGGCGACGAATTTAATCGATTTGTTACAAATACGATGTAAGGGAGCGTCCATGAATCGAAGTGAGGCGCGGGAAGGGGCCGCCCTGATTGCCATTACCCGGCGCGGTGTCGAAGCGGCGTTGCAAGTGGCCTCTGGTTTGCCACAGGCGCGTGTTTTTGCCCTGGCGAGCCGGTCCGGGGATTGGGATGGCGCGGATGCGGCGGTGACATGGATTGACCCGCCGCTTTCGGCGCATGTGGAAAACATTCTGGCGCGACATGATCCGGTCATCTTTTTTGCCGCCTTGGGGGCCACGGTGCGACTCATAGCACCGTACCTGAAGGACAAGCGTGAAGATCCCGCCATTCTGGCCGTGGATGAAGGGCATCGCTTTGTTTTGCCGGTGGTATCGGGTCATCGGGGGGGAGCCAATCTTTGGGCTGAAAAAGTGGCGGATTGGCTTGAGGCCCAGGCCGTAATCACCACGGCGTCCGATGTCATGGGACTCTTGCCGCTGGACATCTTGGGACGGGAATGGGGTTTTGTCGTGGAGGCGGAGCCTGCCACCCTGACCCGGATGGCGGGTCACATGGTGGATGGGGGGCCACTGGCTTTGGTTCAGGAATGTGGCAGTCGCGAATGGCGCAAAACCTACGAGCCGTTTCCTGAACATGTTCAATCCCTGGAGCGATGGGAGGATGCCGATCCGGAAAAATATCGCGGATTGTTGTGGATTTCCCGGGATTCGATACCCGAAAAAATGCGGGGACTCTGGGAGGGGCGGTTGGTGGTCTATCGCCCGCCATGGGATCACGCCATGGCGTTGGGACTGGGTTGTGACCGGGGGACCAGCGTGGCGACGGTGGCGGCGGGGTTGGAACGATTGTTAAGGGAACATCATGTCCATGTGGGGGCCATCAAGGTTTTGGCTTCCATTGATCTGAAACAGGATGAAGCGGCCCTTTTGGCTTTGGCGAAGCGGTTGGATAAAGAGATGGTTTTTTATTCTGCCGCAGAACTGGCCACAATCGCAGTTCCCCACCCTTCGGCACAGGTTCAACGGCATGTGGGAACGCCATCGGTGGCTGAAGCGGCGGCGATTCGGACGGCGGATGGGACGATGGCCGATTTGGTGGTGGAAAAATTTTGTCACCTGGGCGACGACGGAAAAAATTGTACCATGGCCCTGGCCCGGATGTCGGAGGTGGCTTGCGAGCGTTGGGGCAGGGAGCGGGGGGCGTTGTTTTTGGTCGGGCTTGGCCCTGGAGATCATGGGCAATTGACCCAAAGGGCGCGGACGGTGTTGGGGGAGGTCGATTGTATCGTCGGCTATAAAACTTATCTCAAACTTCTTGGGGAGTTGACCCGGGGGAAGGAAATTGTTGGCAGCGGTATGCGGCAGGAGTTGGATCGTTGCATGGAGGCTTGCCGGCGGGCAGCAGCGGGGCAGAGGGTGGCTTTGGTCTCGTCGGGGGATGTGGGGGTGTATGGCATGGCTGGGCCGGCACTGGAAATGCTTTTTGCCTCCGGTTTGCTGGATCGGGTCAGGTTGGAGATCATTCCAGGCATCACGGCGTTGGTTTCCGCCGCCTCGCGTTTGGGGGCACCGTTGACCCACGATTTTGCCGCTATTTCCCTTTCCGACCTTCTGACGCCGTGGAAAATAATTGAAACCCGTTTGGAGGCGGCGGCGAAGGGTGATTTTGTGACGGCACTCTACAATCCCAAGAGTGGCAAGCGGACGACCCAGATTGAAAGGGCCAGGGAGATTTTTTTACATTTTCGCGCGGCCAAAACCCCCGTCGCCTTGGTGACCTCCGCCTACCGTGATCAGGAATCCATCATCTTGACCGATCTTGAGCAAATGAACACCCATCCCATAGGTATGCAAACGACGGTGATCATTGGTAATTGCACCACCTTTATTCGGGATGGTTGGATGGTGACTCCCAGGGGCTACGGGGAGAAATATGATTTCAACGCCAAGGCCAGGGGTGGGGGAGGGGATGGCGATGGTGGGGTGGATTCATGAGTGGTGCCAGGGCCATCATGATTCAGGGAACCACCTCGGATGCCGGTAAATCCATTCTGGCGGCGGCTTTGTGTCGATGGCTGCGGAATCGAGGGGTGTCGGTGGCTCCGTTCAAGCCGCAAAACATGGCCTTGAACAGTGCCGTAACCGAAGATGGTGGTGAAATTGGTCGGGCGCAGGCGTTGCAGGCGTTGGCTGCGGGGGTTGATCCGCATACCGATATGAACCCGATATTGCTCAAGCCCAACAGTGAAACCGGTGCCCAGGTGATCATCCAGGGACGGGTGGTGGCGACGCTGACAGCTCGGGATTACCATGCGTTCAAACCCCAGGCCATGGTTCATGTTTTGGAATCATTCCAACGGTTGCGGCAACGTTTTGAATTTATTGTGGTGGAGGGGGCGGGATCTCCGGCAGAGATCAATCTAAGACAAAACGACATTGCCAACATGGGATTTGCTGAGGCGGTGGATTGTCCGGTGGTGTTGGTGGCCGACATTGATCGGGGGGGGGTCTTTGCCCATCTGGTGGGAACGCTGGCTTTGCTGACGCCAGCGGAGGCGGGGCGGGTTTGTGGGATGATCATCAATAAATTTCGGGGTGATCCGGCGTTGCTGCAACCGGGCATTGAATGGTTGGAACATAAAACGGGCAAGCCGGTTTTGGGGGTGTTTCCATTTTTGCCCGATCTGCGCGTCGGGGACGAAGACAGTTTTTTTGATGTCCATCCCAAAGGTTCCAAAGGACCGGATCCGCTCAGAGTGCTGATTCCCCGACTGCCCCGCATCAGCAACCATACCGACTTTGATCCTTTGCGTTGGCATCCCCAGGTGCAACTCCACTTTTGGCAGCCGGGGGAGGCGATCCCGGGGGCCGACTTGGTTATTTTGCCCGGTAGCAAAAGTGTCCCGGACGATCTGGCTTTTTTGCGGCGGCATGGTTGGGAAGAGGCGTTAAACCGACATTTGCGTTATGGTGGCAAAGTGTTGGGGATTTGTGGCGGTTTTCAAATGTTGGGGCGACGTTTGGAGGATACCTTGGGCGTGGAGGGGCGACCAACGGTATGTGACGGTTTGGGATTTTTGGATGTTATTACCCGGTATGGGCCGGAGAAAATTTTAAAAAATGTTTCCGGAACTCTGGCTTGGGATGGTTCCAGAGTGGCGGGTTATGAGATTCACATGGGGGAGACCTATGGTGCGGACATGGAGCGACCCATGGTTTTGTTGCAACCTGGAGGTCCGCATGGGGCGATTTCTGGCGACGACAGGGTTATGGGGTGTTACCTCCACGGAGTGATGGACCAACCGGAGGGGTTGGCGGCCATTCTTTCCTGGTGTGGGTTGAAAAGTCTGGCTGTGGTGGATGTGCGGCGGGAAACATTGTGTTCTTTGGATCGGTTGGCTGACATGTGGGAGAAGGTGATAAAGCCTGATTTCCTGGGCTATTTGGCCCAGGAAATGGCTTCCCACCCCCCTTAATCCCCATAATATTTCAGATGCGCGTTGCCGATCCTTCGAGTTCGTTCAGATAGCGTTCCGCCTCCAGGGCAGCCATACATCCGGTTCCCGCTGCGGTAATGGCTTGCCGAAACACCCGATCCTGAACATCCCCGGCGGCAAAAACACCGGGGATATTGGTCGCCGTTGAGTCAGGTTTGGTCACCAGATAGCCATTTTCATCCTTATTCAATTGATTGCCAAAAATGGCCGTGTTGGGGTTGTGCCCGATGGCGATGAAAACACCACGGACGGGAATGTCGGAGATAGCTCCGCTTTGAACATTTTTCACCCGCACCGCCGTAACTCCATCTTTCCCCGGCTCTCCGAGAATATCTTCAACGACACTATTCCAGACAGGATGGATTTTTTTATTCTCATCCATTTTTTTCTGCATCAGCTTTTCCGCCCGTAAAGCGTCGCGCCGATGAATCAGATAGACTTTGCTGACAAAGTTGGTCAGAAACAAAGATTCTTCGACCGCCGTGTCCCCGCCGCCAATAACAGCCACGTCTTGCCCCTTGAAGAAAAAACCATCACAGGTGGCACAAGCGGAAACCCCATAGCCGTTGAGGCGTTTTTCGGCAGGCAAACCCAACCACCGTGCCGATGCACCCGTAGCAACGATCATGGCATCGCAGGTGTAAACATCCCCCGAATCACAACGTATCTGGAAGGGTCTTTGATTCAATACCACCTCGGTCACTGAGTCGGATACCAATTCGGTGTCGAATCTTTCCGCCTGCATCCGCATTTTTTCCATCAATTCCGGTCCCTGGACGCCATGTTCAAACCCGGGAAAATTATCAACCTCGGTCGTGATGGTAAGCTGACCGCCAGGCTGCATTCCCTGTATGATCATGGGCTTGAGATTGGCTCGTCCCGCATAGATGGCGGCAGTATATCCCGATGGACCGGCTCCTATGATAATGATTCTTCGATGTTTTTCTTGTGACATTTTTTTCTCCTGGTTGATGCCGGACTGGCTGCAAAGAGTTGGGACACGTTGTTCATGAAACCCATGGCTTTCTGGAAGCAAAAAGGGAATAATCCTCCAGGAAAGTATTTTCACTTACGGATGACGAAGTCTTTGCAAATGGCGTGGTTGTCCAACGAACGCCCCTGTGCTCCATACCATGGAGAAGGGTGGAAGGTCAATTGGAGTGACGGTATTTCTGTCGTAAACGCATCGTCGCATTCAAGAATTCAAGAATGGAATAACGGATTCCGCCCGCCATGCATGGTATCATCTTTCTGGCTTTTGAGGATTTCCTCGGTTCCCGCTTGGGTAGTGATTCCTGGCCGCAAGCCTTGGAACAGGCGGGGCTTGCCAACGTTGAATTCTCTCCGGAACAGTTTTACCCGGACCAGAGCGCGTTTTCCTTGTTTTCCGTTGGGGCGTCGATGCTTGGTTTGTCCAGGGATGCGATGCTCAATCAATTCGGGCATCACTTGGCCCCCGGCCTTGTGGAAATGGGGCGGTCCACAGGAATCATCCATGAAAATTGGAAGACCATGGACATTCTGGAACACTTGAATACCGATATCCTCCCCTCCTTCAGCAATCCCCAGAGCGATTCCCAGGCTCCGGATATTCGCACCTACCGTCTCAAACATGGCGAGGTCGCGGTGGCCTATGTGTCAAAACGAAAACTGTGTTCGTTATTGAAAGGTATTCTTCAGGGAATGCGGGAAATTTTCCATGAACCGGTGGCCTTCAAGGAACCGGTATGTATGCTCAACCATGCTCCCCTGTGCCGACTGTCGGTCTATTTGGATGATCCTTTGATGCAGCGTTATGTGGACATCCACAGGGAGTTTGAGATCATTCATTCCCGCATCGAGGAGGTCAAGCTGTTCTCTCAGTTCAAAGGGATTCCCTTTTCCGGCAGAGGTCTTGTTTTACGCTATAGTCACGAGGAAGTTCTTATCCAGACCCAACCACAGCAACTGGTCGCCATGCGCGAACATGGTTTGGTCTACATGGCGGTTCCGCATCTTCCCGTGGGACTTAAAGCAAGTGTCAAAAAGGTGGACATGCCTCAAGGTTCTGCCCAGCTGACATCTTTTACCTTGACGGATGGTGTCGTTGGCCAAAGATGTTTCAAGCGCGTGGTCCCAGACACGGTGATCCCGGTTCGGCTGTTCTTTGAAGAAAAAAGATTCAATGGCAGCGTCTACAACCTTTCTGGCGGCGGGGTGGCCGTTGTCCTGAAGCCGGGGCAGACCATCGACGAGATGATGCTTTTCGTCCCCGTCCGCTTGGAATTCAGGGTGCCCGTCAAGTGGGTCAAGGTCGGCGACACCATTGAGCTTGGGCCGCACGATGTCAATTTGGAGGGCAATGTTTTGGATGTTCTGCATCATGGCAGCGGACAATTGGTCCGCATCATTTTTTCTCCCTTGAGTGAATACAATTTGCGCCTGATGGATCACTATTTCCAATCCCGCCAGGAAATTGTCATCTCCGAGCTTGAAAAGATCTTGAACCATTGATTTTCCACGGTAAAAGATTCTTCTTTTGAGTGGCCCAGTCCTTGCTTTGTCATCGTGCATCCGCTGAGTGTCGAGTTTTGGTCCGGCGGGGAACAGGTTGAATGTTAAGGTTTCAAGCAAGGAGAATCTGTATGTCTGCACGTCGCAAGGCCGCTGTGAACCAACCGGCAATGGATTTCATGGTCAAGGTTTTATCAGCCATTTATGTTGGTGGCGCGTACGGTTTGGTTTTGGTCTCTCTGGTGCAGGCGGCCATTTTGGTTTCATGGTTGCGCGGATGATTGCCCCGTTGCGGATCCCGGGTTGGGGAGATGGATTTGTTCTGGCTTTGTGGGTCGGGTGGCAAGTTTCAGAAGTGCGTAGAGGGTATCCAGGCAGGGTGTAGGTATGCCGTGCCTGCGGGCAATCTGGGTAGCGGTTCCCAGGATGGCTTCCACTTCCAGGGATCTGCCCGATTGAAAATCCAGGAGCATGCTGGTTTTGTAGGATTCCATGCGATCGGTTTCGGTCATGTTTTTGTTGACGATGGCGTTTTCGTCGAGGCTGTGGCCTTCGGCGTTGGCTAGGCGGCAGACTTCGCGCATGACGTTTTCGATCAGTGCGCGAACGGTTGGGGTGCCCATCATGTCGCGGGTGGTGGCTCCGTGGCCGAGTACCGATATGGGGTTGAATGCGGCGTTCCATACCAGTTTTTTCCATCTTTCCGCGACAATATTGTCACAGACAGCACACGGTATCCCTACCGATTCAAATCGATTTGCCAACTCTTGGATAGCGGCATCCGTTCCCTGCGGGTATAATCCAAGGCTCAGGCGTCCGTAGCAAAGGTGGCGCAGGAATCCCGGTGACAGGCGGCTGACGCAAATAAAGGCCAAACCGCTGATCAGTGGGTTGTTGGGAAAGGCATGCGCCACTTTTTCCTCGATACCCAATCCGTTTTGCAGCAACACGATCACACTATTCTCTTTCACCGCCGGGCGGATGAGTTCTGCCACGTCCAGGTTGGGGAGTGCCTTGACGGCTACCAGGATGGTATCTGCGAAAAAAGGGTATTCCGAGACTTCCCGATGCACGGAAAAGGGGTGATAATGGAAATCGCCGTGGATGCTTTCGACGTGGAATCCGTTTTGGCGCACCGCTTCGTAGTCGGCTTGTGCGTGGTGGACGGTGGAAACCTGTGCTCCCGCCTGGGCCAGTTTGCCGGCGTAGAATCCGCCAATCGCCCCGGCGCCGACAACGAGAATCTTCGATCCTGTCGGGGGGAAACTGTGGGTCTTCGGGGGAGTATTCTTGCTCTCTGGCTCTTTCATGTTTCAAAACTTTGATCTGGGGGTGTTCTGTGAAAAAACTCAATGGGATGGTTCTTGGTTGGATGGTTCTTGTCGTCGGTTATGCGGCACCCAGTTTGGCGGCGGACGCCAAAAATGGCAAGCTGCTTCATGATGCCAGTTGCGTTACCCAATGTCACGCCAGTCGTGCCAATGGGGATGCCAATAAATTCTATGCCCGTGAAAATCGTAAAAAAAACTTGGAGGCGTTACGCGCCCAGGTTGGATCGTGCAACCAGATGGTCCTTTCGTCCAAGTGGTTCCCTGAGGACGAGGCGGATGTCGTGGAATATTTAAACCAGGAATTCTATCATTTCAAATAGGAAAGAAATGCTTGTTTCCGAGGCGTTACCCTTGTTTGTGGTATTGGTCCAGGGCTTCTTCAAGGATAAGGGCATCACTTTTTGAAAAAGCGCAGAGAATGACCTGGAACACGGGGCCGGGTTTTTCGCGGAAAAAATTTTGTACGCATGTGATGGCGATCATGGCGGCCTCCTCTTTGGGGAATCCGTAGACCCCGGTTGAAATACCGGGAAAGGCAATACTTTTTGCGCCAATGTTGGCTGCCATTGCCAAGGCGTTGTTGTAGCAATTGGCCAAGTGCTGGTGTGGGGCGGGATCCTGGTGAAAAATCGGGCCGACGGTGTGGATGATGTGTCGGGCGGGGAGCATTCCTCCCGATGTTAGAACCACCTCTCCGGTGGGTAGCCCTTCTGGGTAGTGATCTTTCCGGATTCGGCGGCATTCTTCCAGGATGATGGGGCCGCCGTTTTTGTGGATGGCTCCATCGACCCCACCTCCTCCCATGAGGGAGGCGTTGGCGGCGTTGACAATGGCATCAACCTTAAGTTGTGTAATATCGCCAACCTGTATTTTAATAGTTTTTGACATTGTCCTTCTTCTCCGTTGAAGGTCAAAGGCGGGGCAGGGATGTTTTTTTAGTGTATCGGAAAAACAAAGTTTGGCAAAAATTTTTGTGGGGGTCCGGGGGGTGTGTCCGAGAGGTTCCAATATTCAAATTGACTGAAAGGTGTCAATCCGGGGAATTGTCCGTT
>JACSDG010000215.1 GCA_015660855.1 Magnetococcales bacterium | reverse complement strand
GTTGAAAGACACCGCGCCTGTGCTCTACTCTACGGATCATCCCCCCCGGCGGAGGTTTGGAGGCAGAGCCTCCAAGGTTTTGACTTTGATTTTGATTTTGATTTTGATTTTACTTCCCCCCAAGGGGGGTCTAGGGGCGCAGCCCCAGGGTTTTGGTTTTGATTCTTTTGCCTGACGGGTATAATGTTCTCATTATCAAGATGCTGAGACAAAATAAAAAATCAGGTGTAAGAAAATCAAAATCTTGGGGCTGCGCCCCTGACCCCCCTTAGGGGGCAGGAAAGTCAAAATCAAAGTCAAAGTCAAAAGAAAAACCTTGGAGGCTCCGCCTCCAAACCTCCGCCGGGGGGGATGATCCCCCCCGGACCCCCGCAATATTTCTAAAGAAAAAAAAAGCGCGGGGACTGAACGGTTATCTCCATGGGGTCGGTTGGACGGCCAATTTTCCAGTTCTAAGGTTTTTGGATCTGATAATGGAATATAATTTTCCAGGCATGGTCCGGTCGGCTGCGGGCAATCTGGTCAGTTTGCTGACCCAGCGTCCCAACAAGGGGTCTCCCTTTTATATTTTGTGGATTACCACCTATGGATGCAATCGCAAATGTCGCCATTGTGACTGGGTTTGGTCGCGCACTTCGGAAGAGGATCTGGCCCGGGAACTTGATGCGGTGGAACAACTCCAATTGGTAGACCAGATCGTTGCTACCCAAACGTGGGGGGTGACCATATCGGGGGGGGAACCTTTGATGTTACCCAGGATTGGCGACATCCTGGGGAGGCTCAAAAAGGGGGGCAAAAGGGTTAACCTGTGCAGCAATGGAGTGTTGTTGCCTCGGTTTGCCAAGGAATTTGTCGCAATCAAGCTGGACTCCATCACGGTGAGCATGGACAGTTTTCGTCCCGAGGAACACGATTATGTGCGTGGTGTTGCAGGTTCGTTTGCTAAAACCATGGCCGGTATCGAGGCGGTGCGGCGGTTGCGTGGTCATTTGAAAACGCCCAAATTGGTGATCAAGGCGGTGTTGTCGGCGCAAAATTTTCGGGAAATCATTCAATGGGTCGAATTTTTCCAGCCCATGGCTGACCGGGTGGAATTTCAACCCATCCAGAACAATCTGGTGCATCAGATTAAGGAGGGGGAGGATGCGTTGTTGTTCCGACCTGAGCATGAGGCGGAATTTCGTGCGGTCATGCAGGATATGATGGGGCGTTGGCCACATTTTAAAATTCCCTACTATGAGAAAATGGCCGATTTTATCTTTCATCCCGGCGAATTGTTTGACTCGGGCGGGTTTCGTTGTCTGTTTCTTTCCTCGTTCTTTTTGGAAATCAATCCTTATGGCGAGGTGGGTAGTTGTCCGGGGCATTATGTTTTAGGCAACGTGCGGCAAAAGTCGATCCAGGAAATATGGCACAGCCTGGAAACGTTTGCGTATCAAAAAAAATTACGCTCCAAGGACAACCGGTGTCTGTGTTGGACCTACAACAGCTTTCCTAATCTTTACCTGCTGCCATTTTACAAACGTTCACCCTGGATCAAAGACCCTTAGTTTATGGATCATCAAAATTACGTCAACATGGCCCGAGTGCAAGACAGGCACTGGTGGTTTCGCGGCAAGCGAGCACTTTTGCGCCGGGTTTTATCAAGGCTTGAGTTGCCCGAGGCGGCACGCATACTCGATGCGGGTTGCGGAACGGGTGCCAATATGAAAATGTTGAGTGAGTTTGGTCAGGTTTGGGGGATGGAATATGATGATTTTGCCCTGGAAATTGCCGGAAAAATTTCGGGGGCCACGGTGGCGCGTGGGTTTCTTCCCGGCGATATTCCGTTTGGCTCCCAAAGTTTTCATCTGGTGACGGTTTTGGATGTGCTTTCGTGCATCGAGGCGGATGGGGCGGCCATCAAGGCTTTGGCTGATCGCATGGTTCCCGGAGGTTGGTTGGTTATTACCGCCCCCGCCTTCGATTTTCTTTTTTCCAGCCATGATTTGGCGTCGCATCATCATCGGCGTTATACCATTCCCAGGCTGGTTTCCGTGGTGGAATCTCAGGGTCTTGAAGTGAGTTTTTCCAGTTATTTCAATACTTTGCTGTTTCTGCCCATTGTTTTTGTGCGTTTGATGAAAAAATGGTTGCGGTTGTTGGAGGGGGATGACGTGGGGGTTTTGCCACCGGCATGGATCAATACGGTTTTGTCCGTTATTTTCCGGTTGGAAAGCAGGGTTGTTGGCTGGGGATGGTCTTTGCCTTTTGGTGTGTCGGCGGTGTTGGTGGCCCAAAAGCCGATGGCGAAAGGGGGCGGATCGTAATTTTCTATGTATCGGAAAAATAGAACATCGCCTTTGTTATTTAAAGGCATAAAAATAATCCTTGGTAACCCATGATACGTTCGGATCGTATACCTAATGCGTTGCTGGTTTCTTTACGGGATCCTTTTTTGGATTCGGATCGGATCATGCCGCCCATGGGGATCATGGCGTTGCATTCCTATCTCATGAGCCGGAACATTCAATCGCGGATAGAGAACGATTTTGACCTTGAACATTTAGAAAAATACAAAGATTACAGTCATCTATGTATTTCCTGCATGACTCCCCAAAAAAGCCAGGCCTATGCCATACTTAAAGCGGTCAAGGGGGTTGCTCCTGAGACCGTGGTTGTGATTGGTGGGCCGCACGCCAGTTTTTATCTTGCGGAGTGCAAGGCTCAACCTTTTGATCATATTGTGGTTGGGGATGGGGAACTGGCTTTGGGGGAAATTCTATCGGGTGGGAGCGATTGTGAAAGGGTTCTGGATCGCCCCATGACCGAAACACAAATGAATGCCCTGCCCCCGCCATTTCGGGATTCGGCGTTTATAAACCAATACCAATTTTATTTTCAGGGGGTGCGGGCTTCCACCATTCTTACCGCCAAGGGGTGTCCCATGTCCTGTGCTTTTTGCGAGGATGCAAGAACGCGGGTACGGATGTACAGCCCGGAGTATGTGGGGGTACAGATCCGGCAGGTCAAGGAGGCGGGCTATCAAGGGGTTATGTTTTTTGACGATGTGATGACCTTATCCAAAAAACGGGTGCGTGATTTAACCCAGGAGATTGCCAAGCATGATATTTTATTTCGCTGCTTTGGGCATGCTCGCACCATGTCGGGGGATATTGCCGACATGCTCCGGGGGGCGGGGTGTATAGAGACTGGCGTGGGAATGGAGACAGGGTCACAGCGCATTTTGGATGCGGTACAAAAAAAGACCACGGTGGAACAAAATCGGCGGTATGTCCTCACATGCAATTCCCGGGGGATTCGGGTCAAGGCTTTTTTTATTCTCGGTCTCCCTGGAGAAACCGAGGAAACTATTGCTGAAACCGAGCGTTTTCTGCAATTTCTCATGGACCAGAAGATTGTGGGTTACGATGGCAAGATTATTCGTAATGATTTTGACATGACCATCTTTTTCCCCTATTTGGGGACCGATATTCGGCGGCGGATGGATGCTGGGGATGGGGGGGTAGATTTGATGTTTACTGAAAATCCCGATTTAAAAAAAGGTTTTTACAAGGGGGTTCAGGGATCTTCGGAGATTGTGGTCCGGACTCGGGGGATGTCAGCCGAGGCTTTGAGCGAGACTCAGAAGCGGCTTGTGGCCACCTATAAGGCCAAATAGACGGGGGCGTCATTTTCTTCAAAATTATTGTGGTAGTTAAGGGGGGGATGACCCCCCTTTAACCCATACCATTATACACAAGTTTGGCAAAAATTATTGCGGGGGTCCGGGGGGGATCATCCCCCCCGGCGGGGTTTGGGGCAGCGCCCCAAGGTTTTGTCTTT
>JACSDG010000064.1 GCA_015660855.1 Magnetococcales bacterium | reverse complement strand
GTTGGGACGCCAAGAACCGACGCCGTCTCTGAAATACCAAGCAACGGCTGTTTAATGGGTGAAAAACCTGTCAAGCGGGGAAAAACTTGAACATCGAGTTCCAGGAACCTTTTGTGGCGGCGAAGGCCCGTGTTCTACCAGGGATAAGACGGAGCGCTGCATGGAGTGCAAATTTTTCCGCGATCTTAAAGCCAACTATGGGGCCACTTTCAATCCGGAGAATTTTCGCCGTTTTGTGCAAAACTCGGCCACCAGGACCATTCTATAGCGACCGTGGCTTGAAGGGCATGATGTTTAAATTCAAAAACAAAGTCAAAACCCTGGGGGCAATCCCCCAGACCCCTTTTTTCTTTCAATAATTTTATTCACGATGCGTCAGTTTTCCCAGGTAGGCTTGTCGGACCTCGGGGTTGGTCAGGAGTTCGTGACCGGTGCCGGTCAGTCGAATCTGGCCATTGACCAGGACGTATCCCCGGTCGGCGATTTGCAGTGCTTGGTTGGCGTTTTGTTCTACGAGAAACACGGTGGTGCCTGATTGGACGATGGTTTGGATCAGGGCGAAAATTTTTCGGATCATCATGGGGGCAAGTCCCAGACTGGGTTCGTCCAGGAGGAGTAGCCTGGGTTGACTCATTAAGGCGCGGGCGATGGCAAGCATTTGCTGTTCGCCGCCGGAAAGGGTCCCCGCTTTTTGTCCACGCCGTTCCTTGAGTATGGGAAAAAGATTGTAAAGAAACTCCAGGTTGACTTTTTGTCGTTGCTGTCCAAGGGCTGTTCGGCCCAATTCCATGTTTTCAATCACGGTCATGCCGGGAAAAATCCGTCGTCCTTCGGGTACCAGAGCCAAGCCAAGGGGGGAAACCCGATGGGTTGGAAGGTGGGTGATTTTTGTACCGGCAAAAAACACCTCGCCGACTGTGGCACGGGGATTGGCAAACAGAGTCATGAGCAGGGTTGATTTGCCGGCCCCGTTGGCACCGATCAGGGTGACAATTTCCCCCTGATGAACGGTGAGGGAGACCCCCTCTAGGGCACGCACCGGGCCATAGTGGCTCGAAACATTTTTCAATTCGAGTATGGGTTCGCGATGGGATGGCGTTTCAGCCAAGATAGGCCTCCACGACTCTGGGATTTTGTTGAATGGCGGCGGGAGTCCCTTGGGCGATGACTTCGCCATGATCCAGAACCACAATATGATCGGAAAGTTCCATGACCAGCCCCATGTCGTGCTCAATGAGAAGAATGGTGAGCTGGATTTTTTTTTGCAGGCTGCGGATGATCTGGCTCAGGGCTTTTGTTTCCATGGGATTAAGACCCGCAGCGGGTTCATCAAGGCAGAGCAACATGGGGTTGGTGCACAGGGCGCGGGCGATTTCCACGCGGCGCTGGTGGCCGTAGGGGAGTTGTCCCGCTAGGCGGTTGGCTTCATGGGCCAGATCAAAAAAATCCAGCCAATCCATGGCCCGGTTCAGAGCCATGTTTTCTTCGTTGCAAAAGGTTTTGCTGTTGAACAGACCGCCGATGAAGCGACCATTGAGCTGTCGATGTTGGGCGACGAGAAGGTTTTCGAGTACGGTCATTTCCTTGAAAAGGCGGATGTTCTGGAATGTCCTGGCGATACCGGCGCGGCAGACCATGTGGGGTCCACCAAACATTTTGTAGCCCCATTTTTTTATAGCCTGCCTGGGTTGGAACAGGTCGGTCCAGGTGAAGGGTTGTCCCAGGATTTGGATAAGATTTACGGCAGGTCGGTTGGGTGGGGTGAGGTGGAGTTGTCCCTGCTGGGCTTGGTAGAAGCCGGTAATGCAATTAAATACGGTAGTTTTTCCGGCACCGTTGGGACCGATGAGGGCGGTGATGCTACCGGCTTGCACCTGAAAAGCGACATTGTTTAATGCGAGTACGCCACCGAAGCGCATTTTTAGATTTTCAACTCTAAGAAGCATGGTCAGGCGCTCCGTCTTTGGAAGACGGGTCGTCGATTTTGCACCAATCCTTTGGGTCGCCAGATCATCATGCACACCATGGCCAGACCGAAGACCAGGACGCGATAATCGGAGAAATCTCGCAGAAGTTCTGGCAGGACGGTGATGACGATGGCGGCGATGATGACGCCGGGGATGGACCCCAGGCCGCCGAGGACGACGATGGCGAGGATGAGGGCCGACTCAAAAAAGGTGAAGGAGGTCGGGTTGACGAATCCTTGGGATGCGGCAAAAAAAACGCCGCCGATACCGCCGATCATGGCTCCGAGGGCGAAGGCGGAAAGTTTGACGGTGACATGGTTGATTCCCAGGGATCGGCAGGCGATTTCATCTTCGCGCAACGCCTCCCAGGATCGTCCCAGGGGCATGTGTTTGAGACGGGTGACCAGGGAGAGGGTGGCGAGAACGACCAGAAAAAGGATCAGGTAGATGAAGATATGGCGGTGATTGCTGGAATAATCGATGCCGAGAAACTCATGAAAGGGGACGTTGCCTTCCTTGGCCCGGCGGGAGAATTCCAATCCCAGGAGTGTTGGGGAATCGACGCGCATGCCATTGGGGCCACCGGTGAAACTGACCCAGTTATTGAGGATAAGGCGGATGATTTCGCCGAAGCCCAGGGTGACGATGGCCAGGTAATCGCCGTGCATGCGCAGTACGGGAAAACCCAGGATCATACCGAGGCCTGCGGCGAGACTGGCCCCCAGGGGGAGGGCGGCCCAGAATCCCAGACCCAGATATTCCTGGCCCAGGGCATAGCCGTAGGCACCGACGGCATAGAAGGCGACAAATCCCAGATCCAACATTCCAGCCAAGCCGACGACAATATTAAGACCCAAGGCCAACAACACGTAGATCAGGGCGAGTATGGCGACGGTCAACCAGTATTTGCCGAGGAAAAAGGGGAGCAGCAGACCCAGAAGGGGTAACAGGATGGTGGCGGTTCGGAGAACTGTGGGGTGTATTTGTCGGGAATTTTGTTGCGGCGGTGCTTTTTGCCCGGGACGCAAAAGGCGTCGGATGAGTATCAGCCCCACATGGATAAAAAAGGCGGCCAGGGCTAACCACAGTGGGGGTTGCCAGTGCAGGTCGAAGCGGTAACCGTCCAGGACCAGGCCGGAGATGGGTGCGGTCAGGACCAGGACCAGGGCTGCGGTGATCAGGGGTTGGATGAAGAAGGCACCCATGGTCAAACCTTGGTGATTTGTGGTTGTCCCAGGAGACCACTGGGACGGAAGATCAAGATCAGGACCAGGAGTGAAAAGGCGAACACATCCTTGTAGTCGGAGTTGACGAAGCCGGCAAAGAACGATTCTGCGAGGCCCAGGATCAGACCGCCGAGCATGGCACCGGGGAGGGAGCCGATGCCACCGAGGACTGCGGCGGTGAAAGCTTTGATGCCGGTGACAAAGCCGATGTGAAAATCGAAGGAACCATAGTTGAGGCTGACCAGGACGCCGGCGATGGCGGCCATGGCGGCACCGATGATGAAGACAATGGCAATGACGCGATCGGTGTCGATTCCCAGAAGGGAGGCCATGATTCGGTCTTGTTCGGTGGCGCGGCAGGCGCGCCCCAGGGAGGTGCGGTGCATGATGAAGGTGAGGACCGCCATGCTCAGGAGGGCAACGATGACGATGAGGGTTTGAACGTGGGTGATTCGGATCAGGTTGCCGTGGCTGTCTATGGGGATGGCGAAGGATCCCTGTAACAGCGTTGGTATGCCTTGGGAGCGGGCACCCTGGGACAAGCGGACATAATTTTGCAATACCAGGGACAGGCCGATGGCCGTGATCAACGGGGCCAGACGGGTGGAATTGCGTAAGGGGCGATAGGCGATTCGTTCCAGGAACCAGCCATGGAGTGCGGTGACACAGATGGTGGCCGCCAAAACCACAACCAGCGTGAAGGGTACGGAGGTGATGCCGAAAGAGGCCAGCACTGCGAGGAATATGGCGGTCAGATAGGCGGAGACCATATAGATCTCGCCATGAGCGAAGTTGATCATGCCGATGATGCCGTAGACCATGGTATAGCCGATGGCAATCAGACCGTAGGAGGTTCCAAGAACCAGTCCGTTGACTGTCTGTTGAGCAAGAATAGAGGGTTCCATGGTCAAAACTACCCGGTTTCGCCGCTAGGGCACCTCCGCATAGCTTCCTTTGGCATTCCAACGGTACATGACATAGTCGGAAACTTTAAGGTCACCCTTGGCGTCCCATCCCTTGGAACCCATGACGGTAGGGACATCGTTGGTGTGCAGCCATTTTGCCAGAGTTGCTCCGTCGGTGCTGCGGGTTGCGGTGATGGCGGCGGCGATGATTTGCATGGTGGCATAGGCATAGAGGGTATAGCCTTCCGGTTCATAACCGGTTTTGCGCAGTTGCTCCACCACTTCTTGTCCTTCCTTGATTTTTCTTGGATCGCGGCCAAAGGTCATGTGCACCCCTTCGGCGAAGGTGGGACCGCCAGCGGCAACGACAAATTCTTCCGAGACGATGCCGTCACCGGAGATCAGGGTTGCTTTGAGTCCCTGTTCCTTCATTTGGCGCACGAGGGGACCGGCCTCGTTATGCAGACCGCCAAAATAGACGGCATCGGCGTTGACCGATTTCAATTTGGTGACCAGGGCGTTGAAATCTTTTTCACCACGGGTCAGACCTTCGTAAAGCACTTCTTTTTTGCCCATGCGGTGAAGCTCGGCCCGCATGGAATCGGCAAGACCTTGACCGTAGGTGTCTTTATCGTGAATGACGGCGATGGCTTTGGCTTTAAGTTTGTTGACGACGAAGTCGGCACCGACGGATCCTTGTTGGTTGTCGCGACCGCAGGTGCGAAACAGGGTGGTGATTCTGCGTTCGGTGACCATGGGATTGGTGGAGGCGGGGGTGATATGGAGGATTCCCGCTTCGGCGTAAACGTCGGATGCGGGGATGGTGGAGGAAGAACAAAAATGGCCGATCACCGCTTTGACGCCATGGCGGTCGGTCAATTGGCTGGCCACTGCCCGCGCCTGTTTTGGTTCACAGGCGTCGTCGCCTTTGAAAAGTTCAATTTTTTTGCCGTTGACGCCGCCGGCGGCATTGATATCTTTGGCGGCCTGTTCTGCCCCGCGCCATAATTGTTCACCGAAGGCGGCGTAGGCACCGGTCAGCGGTCCCGCCACTCCGATGGGGATTGTTTCTTCGGCCATGGCCGGAGGGGCCAACAGTGCTATCAGGGCCAGAACCATTCCATAAAAACTTGTTTTTTTCATCTTTTTTCCCCTGGTTGGCGGACTGGATCATCCTTGCCATTTCTTATCGAAACCTTAACCATGTCTTCCAAAGCTTCATGGATTTACCATGAATGGTTAACGAATTCCAGTAAAACCTTGCCATGTTCACTTCTGGATTTGTTTTTTTTAGCATTTTTATGATTTGCTTGAAAAACCCGCTTTCCAAGTTACACCCTGTGATAGTATTGTTGCCGTGGGTTTGGACGTGTTGGAAAAGCAAAGGGAGGTTCACATGTCGGATACCTATGATTTGATTGTCATCGGTGCGGGTCCTGGGGGTTATGTGGCTGCCATCCGGGCGGCGCAGTTGGGATTGAAAACGGCGTGTGTGGAGAAGGGCCGGCATTTGGGTGGTACCTGCCTTAATGTGGGTTGCATTCCCTCCAAGGCACTGCTCCATTCGACCCATCTTTTGGAGATGGCCCGGCACGAGTTGGCGGGGCATGGGGTGCGTTGTGGTGAAGTGGGGGTGGATCTGGATGTCATGATGCAGCGCAAGGATCGGTTGGTGGCGCATTTGACTGGGGGGATTGAGTTTTTATTTAAAAAAAATAAAATCACCAGGGTTCATGGCACGGCGACCATTACGGCCCCTGGCTCGGTGTCGGTTGTGGATGCGGCGGGGGGGGAGCGGCTTTTGGCAGCGAAAAATATTTTGATTGCCACGGGTTCGGTCCCGGCGGCACTGTCGGGTGTGGCTTTTGATGGTGAGCGCGTCATCAGTTCCACGGAGGCCCTTTCTTTGAAACAGGTTCCGCAAAGGTTGGCGATTGTTGGCGCGGGGGTCATTGGGTTGGAGTTGGGTTCGGTATGGCGGCGATTGGGCAGCAGCGTTACTGTCATTGAATTTACCGATACGGTTTTGCCGGGGATGGACGGTGAGTTGCGCAGGCATGCTGCCCGTGTGTTTACAAAGCAGGGTTTACAATTAAAATTGTCCACACGGTGTTTTAAGGTGGAGAGCAAAGGGGAGGGGGTGTTGTTGCATTTGTCTCCTGCGGCGGGTGATGGGGAGGTTGAGCTGTTGGAGGTGGACAAGGTATTGGTTGCGGTGGGGCGGGTTCCTTCTACCCGATCTTTGGGGTTGGAGGCGTTGGGGATTGCTTTGGACGGGAAGGGTTTTATCCCGGTGGATGGCAATTATCGGACGGTGGTTCCAGGGATTTTTGCTATTGGTGATTGTATTGGTGGGCCTATGTTGGCGCACAAGGCGGAAGAGGAGGGGGTTTGTGCTGTGGAAAGGTTGGCAGGCCAGGGGGGGTATGTTCACTGGGATAAAATGCCGGGTGTAGTTTATACCCATCCTGAAATGGCTTCGGTGGGGCGTACCGAGGAGGGTTTGAAAAAGGATGGTGTGGCTTACCGGGTGGGCAAGTTTCCTTTTGCGGCCAATTCGCGTGCCCGTGCGATGGACCAGACCGATGGTTTCGTCAAGATCTTGTCGCATGTGGATTCGGATCAAATTTTGGGTGTGCATATTATGGGGCCGCAGGCGGGTGATTTGATTGCCGAGATGGTATTGGCGATGGAGAGTGATCTGGCGGCAGAGGATGTGGCTCGGACTTGCCATGCCCATCCTTCATTGGCTGAGGCGGTCAAGGAAGCGGCTTTGGCGGTGGCTGGCCGGGCGTTGCACGTGTAAAAAATTTTTGCGGGGGTCCGGGGGGGATCATCCCCCCCGTGCTGCGGTTTGGAGGCAGAGCCTCCAAGGTTTTGTTTTTGAATTTGATTTTGAATTTGATTTTGACTTTGATTTTGACTTTGATTTTACTACCCCCCAAGGGGGGTCTAGGGGCGCAGCCCCAGGGTTTTGATTTTGTTTTTCTGCCCGAAGGGCATAATGTCCTGCCGGACAAGGTTATGCGGAGGGACAGGTTTTGCTGAAAAGAAAAAGCCGGGAACGTCGTACTTGTCCCGGCTTTTTCACCCATTCATGAGAACAAACTTATTTGCTGGGAACCTGTTCCAGTTCCGTAAGCACGCCATTGAAATCTTTCGGATGCAGGAAAACAACCGGGTTGCCGTGGGCACCGATTTTGGGTTTTTCGTTCAACACCTTGACACCCTTGTCCATCATCACCTTGGTGGCCGCAACCACATCCTGGACTTCATAGCAAACATGATGCAATCCACCGCCCGGATTTTTCTTCAGGAATCCGGCAACGGGGCTGCTGTCCGACATGGGATGCAACAATTCCACCGTGGTATTGTCCAAACGCACCATTACCACCCGGACGCCATGCTCCGGTATATCGTGCGCCGCTTCGACTTTGGCTCCCATGTCATCCCGATACCGGGCCGCCGCTGCATCCAAATCCGGTACCACAATAGCTACATGATTCAAACGTCCGATCATTCCACTCTCCTTTGGGTTGTCCCTGCTTTATTCAAATTCGATTAATACCGCATCCGCCTCAACCGTATCTCCAGCTTGAACCAGGATGGTTTTTACCCGTTTACCGTCGCACTCACAACGGACGGTGTTTTCCATCTTCATCGCCTCCAGAATACATACCGTTTGTCCTGCATGGACTGTCTGACCAACCCCCACCAACACTTTCAATACCGCTCCCGGCATGGGTGAGAGAACCAACCGACTGGTATCCGGGGGTTTTTTGCGCAACATATGGCGTGACAAGGCGTGGTGTTTCGGAGTGCGGGCAATGGCCGTCACCGTGCGCCCGCCTCGGGACAATAAATATCCCTCCGCCAGCCGCCGAATGCGAAACGTACAAGGCTGTTTGTGAATGACCAACGACGCCAATGGACTGCCGGCATGATAATTGTGCGTCACCACCACGGGATCTTCGGCACCAAAAGCCACCATTTCGCATCCTTTTTTGCGCTCGATGGTTAAATACATTTCTTCCTGCTCTACTACAACCACCAAATCCATCAAATCGGGAATCTGCCGATACAACGCGGATTCTCCCATGAGAATAATCCCCGCCGCCACAGCAAAGGCCCGAGTTCCATCCTCCGAAGGTTGCGCCCCCATAAAACCTTCAGGAAATACCTCGGCGATGAAAGCCGTGGTAAAATCACCCGCTACAAATCGCGGATGGCGAATGATGGCATTGAGCAGGTCAATGTTATGGTCCGGCCCCCGAATCAAAAATTCATCCAGGGCATATTCCATTTCAAAAATGGCCGCTTCCCGATTGTGACCCCAAGTAACCATTTTGGCAATCATCGGGTCGTAGTGCATGGAAACCTCACCCCCCTCAAACACCCCCGAATCAACACGAACCCGCGTCCCCTCCTGGGGGGGGCGATAGTAGACCAGACGCCCGGTTGATGGCATGAAGTTGCGATAGGGGTTTTCGGCATAAATGCGACACTCTATCGCCCAACCTTTAATTCTGACATCCTTCTGCGAAAAACTCAGTACCTCTCCCCGAGCTACCCGGATCATGTGTTCCACCAAATCCAACCCGGTGATCATTTCGGTCACCGCATGCTCGACCTGCAAGCGGGAGTTCATCTCCAGAAAATAAAAATTTTTATCGGCCCCCACCACAAATTCAACCGTCCCAGCCGAATAATACCCCACCGCCTGAGCCATCTTGACCGCCTGCTCCCCCATGGCCCGGCGCATCTGGGGATCCACAAACGTTGATGGAGCCTCTTCGATCACCTTTTGGTTGCGCCGTTGAATACTGCAATCTCGCTCATTCAACCATACCACATTTCCATGTTTATCCCCAAAAACCTGGACTTCGATGTGGCGCGGCTTTTCGATAAATTTTTCAATAAGAATTCGCGCATCGCCAAAATAGGACAACCCCTCATTGCTACAGGTCTCCCACCCTTCACGCACTTCCTGGTCATGGTTGGCAATACGCATCCCCTTACCGCCCCCTCCGGCGGTTGCCTTCATCATGACTGGATAACCTACCTCCCTGGCGACAGCAACGGCATGATCCGCACTTTCAATCACGCCATCATGACCGGGAATGGTACGGACACCCGCCTGTATGGCGATTCGTTTGGACTGAATTTTGTCACCCATGGCCTGGATGGATTCCTGCGATGGGCCGATGAAAATGATCCCTCGTTCTTCCAATGCCCTGCAAAATTCGGCATTTTCCGAAAGAAAACCATAACCAGGATGGACTGCGTCCGCTTTGGAGGCATCAATGATTTCCAGCAGCCGTTCTATGTTGAGATACGACTGCGCACTCGGTGCCGGACCCAGGAGATAAGCCTCATCTGCCTGTCGAACAAACAGATTATCTTTGTCGGCTTCCGAATAGACCGCCACCGTCTGCAAATCCATTCTTCGGGCCGTCCGGATCACGCGGGAGGCAATTTCGCCGCGATTGGCGATGAGAATTTTTTTCATGCGTCCCCATCCTCCCTAAAGGGGGATATTGCCGTGTTTTTTCCATGGATTGGTCATTTGTTTGTTTTTCAACATGCGCAGACCCCGAATAATTTTCCACCGGGTGGAACTGGGCACGATGATGTCGTCGATGAAACCTTTTTGTGCGGCACTGAAAGGATTGGCAAAGCGATCGGCATATTCCCGGGTTTTCTCCCGGAGCATTTTTTCCGGATCGTTGGCCTTTTTAATTTCACTGCGAAAAATGATTTCCACCGCCCCTTTGGATCCCATCACGGCGATTTCTGCGTTAGGCCAGGCAAAATTTAAATCGCCGCGCAAATGTTTGGATGCCATGACATCGTAGGCACCGCCATAACCTTTCCGGGTGATGACGGTCACCTTGGGTACCGTGCATTCGGCGTAGGCGTACAGCAGTTTGGCACCATGCCGGATGATCCCACCTGTTTCCTGCGTGCGCCCCGGCATAAAACCAGGCACGTCCACCAAAGTGACCAGAGGTATGTTGAAACAATCGCAAAAACGGACAAACCGCGCCGCTTTGACGCTGGCATCGATGTCCAGACACCCGGCCAGCACCATGGGCTGGTTGGCGACAATACCCACCGTACCCCCATCCATGCGGCCAAAACCGCACAGAATATTTTTGGCAAACCCACCGTGAACTTCCATAAAATCATGGCTATCCACCACTTTATCGATCAATTCCATCATATCGTAGGGTCTGAGGGGATCGTCAGGGATCAGATAGTCCAGGGAATCTTCCTGGCGTTCGGGCGGATCGCCAACCATGACCACGGGTGGTTGTTCACGATTGTTGGCGGGCAAAAACGACAGCAACCGCCGCAATTGGGTCAGGAGAACCATGCCATTGGGAAAGGCGAAATGGGCCACCCCCGATTTGGTGGCATGAACCCGCGCCCCTCCCAACGATTCAAACGTTTCTTCCTCACGGGTCACCGTCCGCACCACATCGGGTCCCGTGACGAACATGTAGGAATTTTCTTCAACCATCATGATGAAATCGGTCAAGGCGGGGGAATAAACCGATCCCCCGGCGCACGGACCCAGAATCGCCGATAGTTGCGGAATCACCCCCGAAGCCATAACGTTGCGCTGAAAGATTTCCCCATATCCGCCCAGTGAAGCGACGCCTTCCTGGATACGCGCACCGCCGGAATCGTTGAGACCAATGATCGGCACCCCCGTCCGCATGGCCATGTCGAGAACCTTGCAAATTTTTTGGGTATTGGATTCCGACAGCGTCCCCCCATGGACGGTGAAATCCTGGGCAAAGACAAAAACTTTGCGCCGATTGATCTCGCCGTATCCCGTCACTACCCCGTCGCCGGCAATGCGCTTTTTTCCCATGCCAAAATCGTTGCATCGGTGTTCGACAAACATGTCCAATTCCTCGAAGGAACCTTCATCGAGCAATACCTCGATGCACTCCCTCGCGGTCAGTTTGCCACGGGCATGCTGTGCCTCGATGCGCTCCAGACCTCCCCCCAGGCGGGCTTCGGCGCGCAAACATTCAAATTTTTTTACGGTCTCCTGCATGGTATGGCACGTCCGTGACGTTTAAGTGGTTTGTCCCACCGAAAATGCCTGCATGAGCATGCTTGCCGCACGCACGGCAGTCATTCTGCCATCGCTGACTTTTCGGCGCAACTCGGGCAGGAGATAGCGTACCTCGGAATGGGTGTCAAACTGACGCGACAACTCTTCGCGTACCAAGGCGGTCATCCATTCCAGATTTTGCTCCCGCCGCCGGGCCTGGAGCACTCCGTTGGCTGTCATGGCCCCCTGAAAGCGCAGTATCGCCTTCCAGACCTCGTCAATTCCCAAACCGGTGCGGGCACTGATCAACAGTACCGGTAAATCCCAATCGGGTCGCGGATGATGCATCAGTTGCAGGGCCGACCGCAACACATGCGCGGCCTGTTTGGCGGAATCCTCGAACGGTCCGTCGGCCTTGTTGACGACAACGGCGTCGGCCATCTCCATGATGCCACGTTTGATCCCCTGCAGTTCATCACCCGCATTGGGCAGGGCCACCAGCAGGAAAAAATCGGTCATGTCGGCCACAACCGTTTCGCTTTGTCCCACGCCGACGGTTTCAACCAATACGGTGTCAAATCCCGCCGCTTCCAACACCAGCAAGGTTTCACGAGTTTTGCGCGCCACCCCACCCAAGGTTTCGCCAGCGGCTGAGGGACGGATGAAAATATCGTTGTTGGCCATGAGCCGACCCATCCGGGTTTTATCTCCCAGGACGCTGCCTCCCGAAAGCTTCGAGGAAGGATCCACCGCCAACACCGCGACGCGACGCTTGTTTTCCAACAGGTGCAAACCCAAAGCTTCAATGAATGTGCTTTTGCCCGCCCCCGGAGGACCGGTAACGCCGACACGGATGGACTTGCCGCAATGAGGCAACAGTTGCCCAATAATATCCTGGGTCTGCTCCTCATCCCGATGCAACGTGCTTTCGATCAGGGTAATGGTCTTGGCGATCATCCGCCGATCACCATTCAGCACCCCCTGAACATAGGTATCGGTATCAAACCTCGGCATTCCATCCTCCCGGCCCACCCATGGGGGGCGACCTTTAGCAATAAAAAAAACAGCCCCAAACAACCCGTCCCCAAACCAACCGACGGGCTGTCCGACATGCGCCGGACAGCCCGTCTTTGATTCATCCAACCTTAGGGAAAACAACCCCTATTCGGATCTGTAACCTTTCAGATTTGACCGGAGATGCGCTGAATCACCCTGCGCGCCGAAACCGCTACCGAAGTGCCCGGCCCGAAAATATCGGCGACACCGGCCGCCCGCAATTCTTCGTAATCCTGCTGCGGAATGACACCCCCGCATACCACGACTACGTCTTCGGCGTTTTTCTTTTTCAACTCTTGAATCAACTGGGGAATCAAAGTGTTGTGTGCCCCAGCCAGGGTGGAAACACCCACCACATGGACATCGTTTTCCACCGCTTGTTCCGCAACCTCTTCCGGGGTCTGGAACAGGGGGGCCAAGTCAACGTCAAAACCGGCATCGGCAAAGGCGGAAGCGATCACCTTGGCACCGCGATCATGACCGTCCTGCCCCATCTTGACCACCAGCATGCGCGGGCGACGGCCCTCCTTGGCGGCGAAGGCATCCACATCCTTCTTGAGATCAAGCCATTGGGGATCGTCGGCCCATACCTTGCCATAAACACCCGAAACGGTGCTGGTATGGGGGGTGTGACGACCAAAAATCTTCTCCATGGCTTGGGTGACTTCACCCAGGGTACACCGCACCCGCATGGCATTGATGGAAAGTTCCAACAGGTTGCCCTTGCCCGATGCGGCAGCTTGGGTCAAGGCTTCCAGGCAGGCGTTCACTTTGCTTTGGTCGCGGCTGGCTTTCACCTTGTTGATGCGGTCAATTTGTGACAGACGCACCGCTTTGTTGTCTACCTTGAAGGCGTCAATGGCTTTTTCATCTTTAGGCTTGTACTTGTTGACGCCGACGATGGTTTCCAGCCCACGGTCGATATTGGCCTGTCTGCGCGCGGAGGCTTCTTCGATGCGCCGTTGGGGCAGGCCGGCTTCGATGGCCTTGACCATGCCGCCCGCCTGATCCACTTCTTTCATGACCTCACGGGCTTTGTCGGCGATTTGCTGCGTCAAGGATTCCATCATGTAGGAGCCGCCCCAGGGGTCGGCAACGTGCGTGATGTGGGCCTCTTCCTGGAGAACCAGCTGGGTGTTGCGGGCGATGCGGGCCGAAAAATCGGTGGGCAGGGCAATGGCTTCGTCCAGGGCGTTGGTGTGCAACGATTGCGTGCCGCCGAAAACCGCCGCCATGGCTTCAATGGTGGTGCGCATGACGTTGTTGTAGGGATCTTGGAAGGTGAGGCTCCATCCCGAAGTCTGGCAATGGGTGCGCAACATTTTCGAGGAAGCTTTTTTGGCTCCGAAATCCTCCATGATTTCACACCACAGCATGCGGGCCGCCCGCAGCTTGGCGATTTCCAGATAAAAATTCATACCGATGGCGAAAAAGAAGGAGAGGCGTCCGGCAAAATCATCCACGCCCATGCCCCGTTCCACGGCGGTTTTCACATAATCTTTGCCATCGGCCAGGGTGTAGGCCAACTCCAGGGAGGCATCGGCCCCCGCTTCCTGCATGTGATAGCCGGAAATGGAGATGGTGTTGAACAGTGGCATGTGCTTGGAGGCGTATTCGATGATGTCGCCGACAATGCGCATGGAAGGGGTTGGGGGATAGATGAAGGTGTTGCGGACCATGAATTCCTTGAGGATGTCGTTCTGGATGGTGCCACGCAGCTGGTCCTGGGGCACCCCTTGTTCCTCGGCGGCGATGACGTAGCTGGCCAACACCGGCAGCACGGCACCGTTCATGGTCATGGAGACCGAAATCGTCCCCAGGGGAATGCTGTCGAAAAGGACTTTGGTGTCTTCCACGCTGTCGATGGCCACACCCGCCTTGCCGACGTCACCCACCACCCGGGGATGGTCGGAGTCGTATCCGCGATGGGTTGCCAGGTCAAAGGCGACCGACACACCCTGGCCGCCACCGGCGAGGGTGCGGCGATAGAAGGCATTGGATTCCTCGGCGGTGGAAAAACCGGCGTACTGGCGAATGGTCCATGGCCTTCCGGCGTACATGGTCGTATGGGGACCGCGCAGGTACGGCGCAAAACCCGGGAGGGTATCCTGGCTGCGCAGATTTTCGACATCGGCCTTGGTATAGACCGTCTTGATCGTGATCCCATCAGGAGTGGACCATTCCAGGGAGCTGGCAGGTTTCCCTTTCAGGCCTTTCTCCGTTGCGGCTTTCCAGTCATCGAGGCTGGGCTTTTTGGATTCGGACATGGACATTTCACCTTTCGTCTTTTCTGGTCAGTCTTGAGAGGAAATAGCGGGTTGGATTCAACGATTTTACAGGTGCCTGATGTACACTTAGCACCCAAACACATCCTTTTTGGTTGCACGAATGTAATCTATGTCGCCTTGATCGTCATCCCCTTTTTTCAACTTTTGGTTGAAAAACTTGCACTTTGTCACCGAATGGTCCATAAAATTGAATCGACCAATCAATCCATGTTTACATAAACACATGAATATAATTCAAAAATTTAACAATTTCCCTGGGCATGTCCGCCGTTCTCCCCGGCCATGGGCGTTGGTGGGTCTTTACCTGATCCTGCACTATTCCCTGGTGCCTATGATCCCAACCGTGGAAATGTGGCTGTATGCCGTCATGGATGGTGTGGAGCATGTGGAACGGATTGTCAACACCGTTCTGGCCGTCGTATTGGTTGGCGTTGTTGTCCTGGTTGCCCTTTTTGCCAAACGTCGGGTGATGGCCTTCACCTTTTTGGCCATCGCTGCCCTTACCGCCCTGACCATTACCACCAATCCCGACGAAAGAGTTCATTTTGCGCAGTATGCCATCCTGGGCATGTTGCTCCATTATGCTCACCCGGCTGCCAATCGCGAGGGCTTGGCCGACATCATGATCATGGTGGCCATGGCAGGCCTGGGGGATGAAATTTTTCAGTTTCTGCTTCCCGACCGCTATTTTGATCTGCGCGATGTGTTCATGGATGTCATGGGGGGGGCACTTGGGCTGGGGTTGATCCTCGCCTTCAAACCCATGGTTTCCAAAACTCCCGGCAATTTGAATATCCCAACCGGAACGTGAGTGTATTGGATCCCCAAAGGTTATGATTCGCATTGAATTTGACCAAGGAACTCTGACTCTCCACGGTTCCCCTGAAGAATTGGCTCCGGTGGCCCAACATATCCTTTGGGATGAACGGGCCGATTGCTATCGTGCCGAAGCTTTGCACTACGGCCCCATCCTGCTCACCCTGCACAAACTTAAAATACCTTTTACCGATAACGCCCGGCACTTTGAAACCCGCACGTTGGTTGCGCAAAACGATCCTCTGCCCAGGCCGCACCAGCGAGAAGCCATCCATGCCTGGATTGAGGCGGGACGCCGGGGTGTCGTGGTCCTTCCCACCGGTTCCGGTAAAACATTGGTGGCCCACATGGCCATTGCCCATGTCCGTCGCGACGCCCTTGTCATCGTCCCCACCATCGATCTCATGCTGCAATGGCACGACCGGCTGCGGCAAAGTTTTGGCCCGGACATTGGCCTGTTGGGGGGGGGGAGCCATCAGTTGGAAACCATTACCGTGAGCACCTACGATTCGGCGGTCATCTACATGGACCGCATTGGTAACCGCTTCGGTCTGATTGTTTTTGACGAATGCCACCATCTTCCCGCCCCAAGCAATCGACTCATGGCGGGCATGGCTATTGCTCCCTTTCGCCTGGGTCTTACGGCCACTCCTGAACGGGCCGATGGCTCCGAAGACGATTTGCAGCATCTGGTGGGGCCTATCTGTCATCGTTCGGAAATCGGCGATCTGGAAGGAAAATTTCTCGCCCCCTATCGCCTGCAAACGATTCGCATCTACTTGGACGATGATGAACGCGTCGCCTACGACGCCGCCTACACCCAGTACAAGGAATTTGCCCGTGCCAGTGGCATCAGTCTGAGCAAACCCCAGGGCTGGAGCGAGTTTATCAAGTTTTGTGCCCGTTCCCAGGAGGGTCGGCAAGCCTATGCCGCCTACCGCATGCAGAAAAAAATCGCCCGTGCCAGCCGCGCCAAACTGCGGGCCGTATGGCGTTTGTTGATTCAACATCGGCGTGAACGTGTTCTGTTGTTTACCGACGACAATGCCACTGCCTATGCCATCGCCGAAACTTTTTTTCTACCGGTCATCACCCACAACACTCGCCCCACCGAGCGGGTTCAATTGTTGGATGGGTTCCGCGATGGCAGTCTCCCTTTTCTGGTCAACTCCCGCATACTCAACGAAGGGGTGGATGTCCCCGATGTTTCGGTGGGAATTATCGTTTCCGGCAGTGGTTCGGTGCGGGAACATGTCCAAAGGTTGGGAAGAATTCTCAGGCCGCGTGAGGGCAAGCAGGCGATCCTCTATGAAATGGTTTCCGAGGATACGGCGGAAACTTTCACCTCTTCACGCCGCCGTCAGCATGCCGCCTACCAAAAAGACAACCCCGGATCTACGGAGTAATGGTTTTAAATGTTGAATAAAGAATTGCTCCGCTATGGCCGGCATCGCGATGGTCTGATTTTTCCCCGCTTCATCGATACCCAAAATCGGGTTTATCGGGATCTGGCGGGGGAGATGGTGGAGATTTATTCCCAATCTCAAGGTTTAAGCCGCGAAGAAATCATGGAAATGATCCAACCCGCCATCGACGGCAGTCGTTCTTCCCTGATCGCCAAGGGGTTGAATAAACTGTTGTTGGATCGGTGTGAATTTCGCGAACCCGATCCCCGGTTGGAAGAGATTCGCCTGTCTGCGTTCAAGGAATCCACCCGTCAACTGTCGTCCTCCACCGTGGGTCATCTGGAGATCTTCCGCGACAGTGTTGCCCAGGCGTTGGGGACTACGGCGGAGGCCTTGACCAACACCCTTTTTTCCGATCTTGCCAATCGCCAAACCTTGGAAAAATTTCGCCCCCTCTTGCCGGAAAAATTGTTGCATCGCTATAACATGGCCCTGGTTCAGGGACTTTTGCTTTCGACTTGGCAACTGGATTTGGAAATCATCGATCCCGATGCCGGACGATTGCGTCAATTTTTTCGGCAATTAAAATTTTTCCGTCTGCTCGCCACGATTCAACAGAGGGTGCCGGGGCATTATCATTTGGTGTTGGATGGTCCGTTGAGTTTGTTTGAACAGGTTCGCAAGTATGGTTTGCAATTTGCGACCCTACTGCCTGCTATTTGTCATTTGGAAAAGTGGGAGCTTACCGCCCAAATCCACCCCAAGGGTGAAAACAAGGGTCGGGTAAAGTTGGATCAGGATAGCGGTTTGGTCTCCCACTATCCTATCAGCAGTGCCTACATACCGCCCGAATTTGCCCGTTTTGCCGAGCAGTTTATCGAACAGGGTACCGATTGGACCTTGCTTCCCGACATTCAACCATTACGCCTGGAGGGAACCGATTTAATTGTGCCCGATTTTTCTTTTCGCCACACGTCTGGATTGGTTGTGCATCTGGAAATGTTTCACCGCTGGCACAGAGCACCGCTGCATCGGCGTTTGCAACAATTAAAAAACACCGAAAAAGCAAAAAAACTTCCCCAATTGGCCATTGCCGTGGATCGACATCTGGCCAAGGAGGGAGACACCACGCAAAAGCTGGAACAATCCCCCTCCTTTCAAGCGCGTGGGTTTTTGTTCAACGAATTTCCCGTTGTCAAACGGGCCTTGAAATGTTTGGAGAGTTTTCTTTGAAGCGTATCGGAGTTACAAATCAACCACGTCCACTGTTTTGATTTCAAGCTGGGGCAAAAAACGCGCCGCAACTTCGCGAAAACGTGCGGCCGCATCGGTCACAAAAAACCGGATGGATTCTCTTTGTGACGCAGGAAGGATAAACCCGGCCCCCATCATCCGGTTCAGTGCCAGGGCAACCTCCTGGGCCGAATCAACCATCGTGGTGCCAGATCCCAAGACTTGGGCAATTTTGGGTTTGAGGATCGGATAGTGGGTGCAGCCCAGGATGAGGACATCAACTGGGTCGTCAATGAACGGTTGCAAGCTTTCACGGATCAAAAGTTGGGAGGAAGGATAGGATGTCCAGCCCTCCTCGACGACCGGCACAAAAAGCGGACAGGACAAAGACCGCACCTGGCATTCCGGGACCAACAAAGCCAAAGATCTGGCATAAGCGTCACTGGCGATTGTGGCATGGGTACCGATGACACCCACGCGATTTTTCTCCCCCCGCAATAATCCTACCGCTGCCTGACATCCTGGCTCAATCACTCCAAGGACTGGGATGCTACAGTGTGCACGCAGGGCGGGAAGTCCAAGGGCCGAGGCGGTATTGCAGGCGGCTACCAACCCTTTGACATTCTGGCGCAACAAAAATTCGGCAACCTGGATGGTGTAACGTTGCACGGTGGCAGGCGATTTGGTGCCATAGGGGACGCGGGCGGTGTCTCCCAAATAAATGAATGTCTCCCGTGGGAATCCAGACAGCAATTCCTGGAGAACGGTCAGGCCGCCAACACCGGAATCAAAGATGCCGATGGGCCGATGGTCGTAGGGATAACTCATGGAAATTGAGTTTACAGATTATCTGCACCAATGAAAACGGTTGCCAACCATGCTCAGTGTTTGGTAGCCTGTTTGTTTCCAGATGCGGATGTGGTGGAATTGGTAGACACGCTGTCTTGAGGGGGCAGTGGCGTAAGCCGTGCCGGTTCGAGTCCGGCCATCCGCACCATTTCGACGTATTGGAAAAACAAAGTTTGGCAAAAATTATTGTGGGGGTCCGGGGGGGATCATCCCCCCCGGCGGAGGTTTGGAGGCAGCAGCCCACAAGGTTTTTCTTTTG
>JACSDG010000063.1 GCA_015660855.1 Magnetococcales bacterium | reverse complement strand
AGAACCTTGGAGGCTCCGCCTCCAAACCGCAGCACGGGGGGAGAACCTCCCCCCAGACCCCCGCAATAGTTTCAACCTGTTAAAGAAAGAGGGGGGGGGACTGAACGGTTACATAAAAACACTCGAATGGTGTTTGATTATCTGAAAATGACTGAGAATTCTTATGCAAATTCAGTTTGTTAGATTTTAGAACAAATTAATCCTGGGTGACGAAGCCCCATCTGTTCATCCCACCAACTGCCCGCAAGCCGCTGCAATATCCCCCCCCCGCCGATCACGTATCACCGTCACCAATCCCGATCCACCGACAATTTCCTGGAAACTTTTGATCCGCTCCATGGATGATGGCACAAAGGTGGTGCCGGGCCATGGATTGAAAGGAATCAGGTTGACCTTGGAGGGAACCCCCTTCAGATAGCGAACCAGTCCACGGGCATCCTCGTCGGAATCATTGATCCCTTCCAACAGTACATACTCCCAGGTGATACGACGTCCACCCTTCAACGGATAAGTCAACATGGCCTGTTTTAAAGCGGTCAAATCATGTTTTCTGTTCAGAGGGACCAAGCGATCCCTGACCTCATTGTGGACTCCGTGCAACGAAATGGCCAGATTAACCCCCAAATCTCGACCAACATCCGCCAGCCTGGGGACGACCCCTGCCGTAGACAAGGTGATTTTTCTGGAACCAATGGCCAAACCGTTGGGATCCATTATGATGCGCACCGCCTTGACAACGGCATCATAGTTGTACAACGGCTCCCCCATCCCCATCAAAACCACGTTAGTTACCCGCAACCCTTCGGCCATCAATTCAAATCGGGCCAGAATAACCTGATCGACCATTTCGGCCACTCTCAGATTTCGTTCCAATCTGTGGGTTCCCGTGTGGCAAAACGGACAGGACAAAGAACAACCAACCTGGCAGGACACACATAAAGTACCACGGTCATCTTCAGGAATATAAACCATCTCTACGCACAAACCATCTTCAAGCTCTAACAACCATTTTATAGTCTTATCCTGAGACACCTGGCGTAATTTTATCTTTGGACGACAAAAATAAAAACTTTCCTTAAGACGCTGGCGAAAATCCTTGGACAAATCGGTCATGTCATCTATCGCACCCACCAGTTTGCAATGGGTCCATGACCATATTTGTTTGGTACGAAATGGCTTCTCACCCCAGTGGTTTAGGATGTCCAATAATTCGCCACGCATCAGTCCCGTCAGACAAAGGGTGGAATTCATTTATTTTGCTCCATTTTTTTGTGATGTTCTTCCTTGACGTAACGCAAGACCGACCGTATGTCTCATAGTTTCTTTAGTTTAAAATATCCTGCCCTTTGGGCAGAAAAGCAAAATCAAAATCATAAAGAAACCTTGGAGAACGGACCTAAACTCCGATACTTCAAGAGTTTGGGTCGGTGGCGTAAAATTTGCAAAGTACTCTCCTGTTGCTTAAGATCCTGACCCTTGATCCTACCACGACAGGCGGCCATACGGACAAAATTTTCCATGGGCATACTCTACAGCACGATCAAATTTTTACGGTTCCAGGACCACATCGAAGCCATACGCAACAAAACCGTGATCGCTCCAGTCCATGTCCGTATCAAACCCATCAACCGCTGCAACCATCATTGCTGGTATTGCGCCTACAAGGTGGATCACCTCCAACTTGGCGCAGATATGGTCGAGGCCGATGCCATTCCCGAAGACAAAATGATCGAAATCGCCGATGACTTGATCACCATGGGGGTCAAGGCGGTTACTTTTTCCGGTGGTGGCGAACCCCTTCTTTACAAGCCTTTGCCCAAAATCATGGAGCGTCTGGCCAACGGTGGCGTCAGAGTCGCAGCTTTGACCAATGGTGCCAATCTTAAAGGGCGTCTGGCCCAGGCGTTCGCCCAACATGCCACCTGGGTTCGCCTGTCCCTCGATGCCTGGGACGATGCAAGCTTTGCAAAAATTCGCAATGTTAAACACGGTGAATTTTCACGGACCCTGGTAAACATGCGTAATTTTTCCGATTTAGGCTCCAAATGTGTCATCGGTGTCAGTTTTGTCATCACCAAGGAAAACCACGAACACATCGAAGAGGCTTGCGCCCTGTTTAAAGATGCCGGTGTCAACCATTGCAAACTGTCCGGGGTGGTGGTTTCCAATTCCGGCGGGGAGAACAACGATTATCACCGTCCCATCATGGAATCTGCGAGCACTCAAATCAAACGGGCCAAAAACCTTGCGGACGCACATTTTTCCATTATCGACCATTACCATGAACTTGAAGAGCGTTTCGACAAATCCTATACCTTTTGCCCCTATCTCCTTTTTTTGCCAGTCATCGGGGCCGATTTGGGGGTTTATACCTGTCACGACAAAGCCTACAATCAAAAAGGATTATTGGGTTATCTCCAAGGTCGTACCTTTAAGGAATTTTGGCTGTCGGAGGAAAACAAAATTAAAATTAAAACCTTTGACCCATCCGTCCAGTGTCGCCACCATTGCGTTGCCCATTCCCGCAATCTGGCCATACTGGAATATCTCGCCATCGATCCTGACCATGCTGTTTTTGTTTAAAATATTGTAAACAGGCTCCTTTCTCCCATGTCCGACATCCACGATAAAAATGCTTCTCCACCTCCGTTGTGCGATCTTTATTTTTTGGACGCTCTCCATGCTCTTAATACGGCATTCAAGGAGAATATCATAAGAAAAGACGGAGAACCGGATCGCCTGCAATTGTGTTATTATGCTGGTCAACCCATCGTTTCGGAACAAAAAAATTTAATCCACCTCCCCGTTGCCGATTTTCTCCCATATTTTTTAAGTGACCGAACCAGGATTCTTCCCGAAAGGCTGTACCTGGAAGAGGGTGTTCATCCAGAAGAGCAAGTCAAGGAAATTGAAAAATTATTCTACCAACTTATTGAAGTCATCCAAGACCATCGCCGGGGAATACAGAAACAAAGCCTGGAACACTGTGATCCAATCTGTGAGGATTTGCTTTTTGAGAACGGCGAAGATGCTTTGCAGGAAGCTATGCAACAACGGCTCAGCACAATCTATCACCCGGCAATTCCAGCACTCCAGATTTGTTATTATGTCGGCAAGCCTGTTGCAATCAAACCAATACCGGACAACCTGATTCACATTCCGAACAGCAGCTTGGTCAATTATTTCATTGCTACTCCAAACCGACATCCAACCCGCTTTGTCGGCAGCTCGAAGAATAGTGAAGAACGTCAAATTTTCTTCATAAAGTCCATGAAAAAAATATTTGAAAATATAAAAATAAAAAGAAGAATGTTTATTAGTGCCCTATCCGCAAAGCTCCAGGAACGTCAGCCTGATTTTAATGGTGAAATGCCGTACCGTATTTTTCTTACTGCTTCAAGGTATAGTACGGTGACACAATATGCGGTAAAAAACCTAATGAAGGCTTTCAGCCGGTTAGGCTGTGAGACTTTCTTGCTTATTGAAAAAGATGGTATGCAAGACTACGGACAGAGTCTTTCTTATCCTCTCAAATTTTTAGAATTCAATCCCAATGTTGTTGTTCACATTAACGATCCTTTGAATCAATATTTTCATCCCGATCTTATCAATGTGGTGTGGTACCAGGATCTGGTGACATCCGTCACCCAGCACCATCCGGTCATCTGGCGGGAGCGTGATTTGGTTTATGCCACCGACTCTTTGCTGGCCAGGGAGGTAAAAAAATGCGGGGAAGTGGCATGCAGCATCCAATTTCCCTGTGTAGACCACTGGAGCATGGAAACCAATGAACCTACACGCAGAGAAGAAAAAATTGTGTTTATCGGATCCAGTTATGACAACCGGAAATATTTGATAACCTCCATGGAAGTCCAGAAATATGTCATTTATATCACCCGACAATTGGAGGAAGGGATCCTTTTTGATGAAATCAGGCTGGTTGAATTATCCCGGGAATTTTCCTTGTCCTATTTTCAGGCTTACAAACTTTTCAACGCGGTCGTTCGTAACCTGGTTGTTTCCTGGGTGTGCAAATATTCGCCAATTCCGGTGGAAATTTATGGTGCCGACTGGGACACCGATTTCATGGTCAGGCCCTGTTGGAAAGGTGTTTTGCCGCATGGTCCCGAATTGTATCGCGTCTATCGCTCGGCCAAATATGCCCTGGAAGCCAATGCCACCACACTGCATAGTCAACGCTTGGCGGAAATGTCTTTGTGCGGCTGTATTCCTGTGGTCTACGACAGTCGGGCGTTTGTTGAGGATTCCCCCCACCTTTGGGATAATGAAATTCTCTTTTTTGCATCCACGGGAGAGTTATGTCATTGCCTGACGACGGCCCCCAAGGGCGATCCTCGCAAAATTGGGGCGGACATGACCTATGAACGGTTTGCCAAACGCTTGCTTGAACGTTTTGATACCCTCATTGGCAGACAAAAAAATCTTCCGAACGAAACACTACCGAATGGTTTGCCTCATCTTTAGTCCACCTTAATAACTATTTAGGGTTCGCCATGATGGATCCTCAGGTGCACAACGATATTTCCCAGTCCCAGCACGATCTTTATTTTATGGACTCTTCTTTTGCCCTTAAAACGGCACTTCGGGAGTGTTTCATTAAAAAAGATGGAGAGCCGGAGCGATTGCAACTTTGTTATTATGCCGGCCAACCCATTGTTTCGTCGCAGAAAAATTTGATCCATCTCCCCATCAATCGGTTTCTTCCCTATTTTATGGAAGATGAAAACCGCATTGTTCCCGAACTCCTTTGTTTGGAGAAAGGCATCCTTACAGAGAATCAGATCCAAGAGTTGGAAAATACCTTCAACCGTCTGGTGCAGATGGTTCGGGATCACCGCCGTCGATTGCCAAAAAAAAATAATTATCCCCTGATTTCCGAAGACACACTCTTTGAAAACGGCGACGATGCTTTCCAGGAGGCCCTGAAACAACAGCCCAGCCTAGTCTATCATCCGTCAATTTCAACTCTCCAGATTTGTTATACCCTCAGCCAACCCACCATCACTGAAAATCTCCCGGCCAACCTTATTTATGTCCCCCAGGAAAATCTGATCCATTATTTTGTCACCACCTCCAACCGCCATCCCACCCGTTTTGTCGGCGACTCTCGGCAGGATGTGCAACAAGGGGCTTACTTTCAACTGGCCATGGTCCGGATTTTTGAAGAAGTTCAAGAACAAAGGCGACGGTTGATTCAGCAAATGCTGATTCAATATAAAAACCTTGAGCCAGAATTTAAGGGTGATAAAGCTTATCGTATTTTTTTCTCTGTTTCTATGTATTCCACGGTTGTCCTGTATTCTGTGAGAAATTTAGATAAGGCCTTTAGGATGCTGGGATATGCTACCTTTATCAATACTGAAGAAAACCGCATGAAAAATCTTGTAAAAGATATTTCCTACATTGCAGATTATTTGAATTTCCATCCCAATGTGGTTGTCCATATTAACGATCCTATCAATCGCCACACCCATCCCGATACCATCGGTGTGGTGTGGTACCAGGATTTTGTTGCGCATTTGATGGCACACACCCCTGTCGCCTGGCGACCACGCGACCTAGTCTATGCCTCCGACGCCTCGACGGCTCGCGAAGTTGAAAAAACAGGCCAAGATCATTGCGCGGTCCAGTTTCCATGCGTTGACCATTGGGGCATCGAAACAGAGGAACACATACCCAGAGAAGAAAAAGTCGTCTTTATCGGCTCCAGTTATACCGACCGCAAATCGTTGATAGACTCGAAAAACGCACAATTGTATGTCAATCACATGGTGCATCGAATTCAGGAAGGATATCGATTCAGCATGTCCAAATGGGTGGAAACATTTCAACAGTTTGATTTGGAATATTTCCAGGCCTACAAACTGTTTAATGGACTGGTCCGACATTTCATTGTGCGCTGGATGTGCGAATCTTCGCCGATAGCGGTGGAAGTGTACGGTGCCGGTTGGGAATTGGAACCCGATATCAAACCGTTTTGGAAAGGGGCACTGCCCCATGGTTCCGAGGTTTATCGGGTTTATCGCTCGGCCCGCTACGCCCTGGAGGCCCAGGGGACGGTGCTACATACACAACGATTGGCGGAAATGTCCTTGTGCGGGTGTATTCCCGTAGTCTACGACAGTCGTGAATTTATTGAAGATTCTCCCAATAAGTGGGACAATGAGATTTTGTTTTTCAGCACGGAAGCGCAGTTGCGTCATTGCCTCACAAGCACACCCACAGGGGATCCCAAAAAAATTGGCACCGAAATGACTTATTTACATTTTGCCAAGCGTCTGCTCCGGCACTTTGACTCCATCACCGGCAGGCTAGAAGGGTCTTTAAGTCGAGGTTGAATCATGAAAGTTCCATTTTTGGATTTGCGCATCATCGACGAAAACGAACGCCGTGAGTTGCTGGGGGCCATTGCCGAAGTGTTCGACCATGGTCGCTTCATTCTTGGCCCCGAGGTTGCCCGGTTGGAACAACGCATTGCCCGGTTGACCCATACCCGCCATGCCGTGGGGGTCAATTCGGGGACCGACGCCCTGATTTTGTCTCTGCGCGCCTTGGGGATAGGGCCTGGGGATGAAGTGATTACTACCCCCCTTTCGTTCATTGCTACCGCCAACGCCATTGCCTTGAACGGTGCCCATCCCGTCTTTGCCGATATACTCGATGACATGACCTTGGATCCCCAATCCATCGAGCCGTTGATTACCGATAAAACCCGTGCCCTGCTCCCGGTGCATTGGGCCGGGCGTGTTTGTCGGATGGAGGAGATTCTCCCCATCGCCCGCAAGCACAACTTGGTCGTGGTGGAGGATTGTTCCCAGGCTTTCGGTGCCCACCGCCATGGCCAACCTGCGGGATCCTTTGGTGCATGCGGTTGCTTTAGCATGAATACCATGAAATGTCTGGCATCCATCGGTGAAGCGGGCATGGTGGTGACCGACCGGGAGGATTGGCGGGAAAAACTTGAAGCCCTGCGCTACAATGGCCTCATCAACCGGGAAAAATGCCACTACGTCAGCCACAATGGCCGTCTGGATACCATCCAGGCTGCGGTTATTGATAAACGCTTGAATGGCTATGAGCATTTGTTGGCCCAACGTCGTGACCACGCCCGCTATTATCTGGAAACTCTCCAGTCGGTCGCCACCATCCCCAAAGAAGACGCTGGGTGCCGTGACATATACTACACTTTTACCCTTCAGGTAGAGCATCGGGATGCCCTCAAGGAGTGGCTGGAGCAACGGGGAATCGAATGCCGGATCCAGCATTTTCCTCTGATGCCGGACCAACCCGCCTATCGTGATAACACCCGCAACAATACTCGGCGTGCCCATGAACTGATTCGGCGTATGCTCTGCATTCCGGCATCGGAAAAGGTTACTGTGGAACAGAGGGAATATGTGGCGGCGCAAATTTTAAAATTTTATAATTCTGGTTCGTGATCCATGCCATTGTCCATTGCCGAAATTAATCCCGAAGTGCTCGTCAGTCTGGGCGAGGTCACTCTGGTAGACGATCCTTTTGTGCAATTTTTGAAAGCCAGGGGAGAGCATACCGTCAACCGGCGCATCCGCCTTTGCGCCCATCCGGGGGCCGACGATCCGTTGCACGAAATGATGATCGTCCTGTTCGGCTCCTCCTACATTCCACCCCACGCCCACAGAGGCAAAAGTGAATCGTTCCACATGATCGAAGGGGCCGCCGATGTGATCCTTTTTACCGCCGATGGAACTCCGGAACAGGCGTTGCATCTTTCGGAAATTCGCGGGGGGGGACATTTTTATTATCGCCTTGGCAGCGATCGGTTTCATACCATCATCCCCCGCACCTCTTGTGTGGTCTTTCATGAAACCACCAATGGTCCTTTTCGGCGTCAGGATACCATCAACGCCCCATGGGCACCCGAGCAACAGGCCGCCGAGGCGGAGGTTTTGGATTACATGAACCGGTTACGTCAATTTGCTGTCCGCTACCATGAACGATGATTTTGTCCGTACCGGGGAGGCCCTGCGTTATGTAACCGACCGCCTGGGTTTCAGTTATGACACCCTGCGTCCCTTCCCCAAATGGTTTCTCATAGAAACCATCAATGCCTGTAATGCCCGTTGCGTCATGTGTGGTATCGATTTTGACCAAAGTAAGGCTCCCCGTCGCATGTCCAAAGCCTTGTTTGAAAAAATAGCCACCGAGATTGGTCAACACCGTGAGCATGTGGAAAAGGTGATGGTTTATCTCGATGGCGAGCCGCTCCTGGACAATCGATTGCCGTATTTCATTCGCCTGATGAAAAACCAGGGGGTCAAGCGGGTCAATGTGGCCACCAACGCCAGTCTTTTGGATGCCGCCCACGCGACGGCACTCATGGAGGCGGGATTGGATGAAATTTATATCACCTTGGATTCCCTGCACGGGGAGGTCTATGAATCCATCCGGGTTGGCTTGAAATTTTCCATTGTGCTGGAAAACATCCACCGATTCATCGCCCTGCGGCAGCGTCTCAAACCCAATCTGTCCATTCGCATGCAAATGGTATTGCAGGAGAAAAACTATGGCGAAGGATCCGACTTTGAGGCTTATTGGCGTCTTAGGCTATCGGCAATCGACCAGATTGTTGTACAAAAGGCCCACAATTGGGGATCTACGGTGAAGGTTTTGCCTTTTGGCGATGAAAACCGCGTCAACCGGATTCCCTGCATCGCGTTGTGGGGCACTTTTGTCGTTCATGCCGATGGTACCGTCCCCCTGTGCTGCATGGACACCCGCAGCCGTCATCCTTTGGGCGATTTGAATGAGCAGTCCATCGCCCAGCTTTGGAACGGTTCAACCCTTGAAGGGTACCGTGAACGGCATCTTCGCCAGCAACGCGCAACCATACCCATCTGCGATGGTTGTACCCTGTGGCGTGACGACAAGCATGAAATCGGCTGATCCCATGTTTGGTTCCTTCCACCCTGACCCCGCCCTGCTCCTGTACTGTCAGCGGCTCCGGCAGACGTTTGGAACCACTTCCTCTTTGCTTCTGGTTCAGATTCCGCAGTTTGATTTGGACTGTTTTGACACCACCATCGCTTTGAAGGGGGGGTATCACGCCTTTCCTCCCACCGGCTTGCAATATCTCCATGAAGCGATTTGCCATCGCCGTTTGCACATTGAAATTGTGGATCTGGGCTTTGAACTTTTGACCCGGGTTCATGCGGAACCGGACTTCAATCCGCTACAACAATGGCGTCAACTGCTCCTTGAAGCCCTGGAACGGTTGCAACCTGGGATGGTGGGGGTTTCTTGCCTGTTCGATGCCGGGTTACCGTTGTTGACCCAGGCGTTGGAAACCATCCGCAGCTTTAGCAACCGCATCACCCTGTGTGGCGGGGTGGCCCCTTCCTTCCAGGCCAAAGCCTTGTTGCAAGCCGGGTTGGCCCATTTTATCGTCGAAGGGGAGGGGGAGAATAAACTCAATTATCTCCTCGACCATTTGACTGCGGAATCTTTCGCCACCTCTCCGACCCCCGGCATTCATTTTGCCGACAACGATATCCTGCACCAGACCGTCGGGCCAGCCGATATTGTCTCCTTCAGGGGTGATCTTGTCCGCAGCTACCATCTGGTGCCCATCGAACGCTATCATGTCTACGGCTCTTTGAATCCATTTTCCCGCCGGGGTGGACCTGAGGGCTGCAAACCTTTTGCCGTTCTCCAGATGAGTCGGGGCTGCCGGGCCAGGTGCACGTTTTGCGCTGTCCATGCCATCATGGGCAAGGGGATACGCTTTCGCCCCGTGGCGGATGTCCTGGCAGAGATGCGTTTTTTATACGAGCAACGAGGCATTCGCCATTTTGAATGGTTGGACGATGACCTGTTGTTTCGGCGGCGGGAATTTCAAGAATTACTGCGCCTGATCATCGCCAGCGGCATGAAAATAACCTGGTCGGCCAATAATGGATTGATTGCCACATCCCTCGATGCGGAAACGCTGCGTCTGATGGATCATTCCGGTTGCATTGGATTCAAGGTGGGCATTGAGACCGGCAACCGGGAAATGTTTATCAAGGTCAAAAAACCGGGACGCCATGAAAATTTTTTACAGCTTTCGTCCATGCTGCGTCAGCATCCCAACATTTTCGCCGGAGGTAACATGATGATTGGCCTCCCCGGTGAAACCTTCGCCATGATGATGGATTCGTTTCATTTTGGCCTGGAGGTCCGGTTGGACTGGATCGCCTTTACTGTCTGTCAGGCCATCCGGGGGGCGGTGGCTTTCGGTGATCAGGGGGCGTTTTTGGAGGAAAAAGATTCTCTCCATGTCAAGAACGCTGGCAACTTTATACCGACTCGCAACGCCAGTGGCCAGCAGTTGGTCATGGACGGAGGCATAAAAACCGGGTATGGCGTTTTCACCCTCGATCCGACACTTGTTCCCGATGCCGCACAGGTCAAGGAGATCTGGTTTGTCTTCAACCTGATAGTTAACTATATCCACAATAAAAATCTATATCCCGGTGGCAACATCGATGCCTTTGTTTTTTGGGTTGAAACGGCTCGCAAGGCGTATCCCAACAACCCCATCATGGCCTTGTTTCTTTTTTTGGCGCAAAGGATCAAAGGTAATGAAGGTGCCGCGACCCGGTTGTTTGCCGAAACGCAAAAGGCACTTGAACCATCCTATTGGCAGGAACGGTTTGATAATTTTGATTTAAAACGTTTTTTGCTCGATCCTCCTTCGGATCGCGAGGCTGTTTTTTCTGTTTTGGCTGGGTTGCGGGAGCAATCTATCCAGGCGACTGTTCCTTAAAGATTCAGCCGTTTTTGTATTGGGCTGGAAGCCATTGGGACACGAGGCCATGCTGAATGCTCACATTGTCATCTGCTGCAATGGGACTGCGAGTTTTGCAATGGATGTCATGCGGTCCATGATGGCGCGATTGGACTTGACAGCGATAAAACCTATCGCCGATAGGAAAGCTTAGGATGTCGGGGACGTGCGGTTGAGGAACATACCAAAGCCCGACTACGCCAGTGGTTATGTCGGAAACACAAGCAGAAAGGAGACGGGAAGGCACGTTACCTGGACAGGTACCTACACCAAAAGTTAGGGCTTGTTTCTCTGCAAGAACACCGATGCAACTTTCTGCGTGCGAAAGCGTGATGTCTTGTCCGAGAGAGAGAGGAGTACCATCAAGGTGCAAACAGTGTAGGCTCAACTTGGCAACTTACCGCTTGCCACGTCACCTAGCACGTAACCGTTCATACTAAGTGTCTACGAAAACAGGGCTTTCTCAATTTTTGCCATATTCATGTTCGTATAAAACAAATCCGGCTCATGTTTCAAGGGTCTGACTAATATACTAAAGTTAGGATCAGATGGTGACGTAGAATCAAACGTAACCAACCCAATGCCGCAAATCTGACACAGTGAATCTAATCTGTCTCTATCATCCTTGGAAAATTGTTTTGGTACAACAAGATATACTTTGTGGCTGAAAATTTTATATGCACATGCTTGTCCAAATGCAGTTATCAACTGGTCAATATTGGTTTTTATTTCAGCAGATACAATTTCAATAGAGCCTTGTATTATATCACTGCGTTTTGATTCTTTCTTTCCAATGACGTCTGGAGTACCCCATTTCTGACCGAAAACATGACCACCAAGTACATGGACATGGGTCACGTCCTCGATTTCATTCTTTAGATAATCAGCGAACGGTCGATAAAAATCAGCCTCACCAATTGTTTTTTTCTGATCGTTGTAATCATCCTTCTTATCCTGAGGCATGTCACTATCAAGGTCTGCCTCTTCGGAAAAGGCGATGAGACGAAACAACCCCCTTGCAGGTTTATAAACTTTTTCAGGGTAAGTCGCATCCAAATCCCAAATCGCCCCATTAACAGTATTAGAATTGAAACTTGAATCTTTCTCAAGAATCAAGCTTTTAATCTCTGAATAACGTATTCCTTCCTTGTGTTGGGAGAGCAGATCCATTGCAATCGACCTAATAGCATTCACTATTCCTTTTGAAGACTTTGCAGACATTGCAACTCCTCTAAACTCAATTTATTGTATGAATTCCGGGGACATAATACCAAACTATTGCGGGGGAATTCTGGAAATCCTAGTGGGCATAAATCCGGGGACAATATACCTATTTATCTTATGGCAACCAAAGAATTGATATATTGTCCCCGAATTTACAGATTCTCAAGACGGATTTCTCTCGGTGGAAATGGATATACTGTCCCAGGATTTGCCCAGGCATAAGCAGTGTCCGATGCCCACAGGCACACTCTGCTTCACCGTCGTGATGTAAAACACAGAAAATCCTGATCCCCTGTGAGCCAGATGGTCCTTCAGAATCATCTTCCGAAGTATCTTGTCCCCTGTCTTGATCAACTCGTTGTTTCCTCCTCTTGGAAACAACTTTGTCCTCCTCCTCTTCGCCATCGTCTTCCGAAAGGTCGTGCCGGGACAAAAACATTTAACACTAAATAGCGGAAATAAAATTTGAGACCAGTCTCGCTTCTTCCTGTTTTATTGTCAAGGTCTGCTGTTACAACACAGCAGACTGGCTGTTCTGATGTCGAGCCATTGGACAAATCAGACCGGGGGGGGCTGAACGATTACAGTCCGTCTGGCGGAAAATTCCTAGGCCTTGGCCAAAACATACTCTGTTTTGAGGGGACGAGTGTGTTAGAGTGGGGGGGTCTCCAGGGATGCTGGGTTGAAACTGCGGTGGGATGAAGTGCCATGACACAGCAATGGCGAACTGAAAGGGCCATGGGATTTTGATTTGTGACTGAACCTGTCAAGACCAAATTACAAAAGGGGGAGTATTATACGGACAACCCCATCCTTTTGGAAAACATGCGCCTTGCACAGCATGTCAAGGTTCCTGGTGCCGATGCCATTTTTGCGGCGCAGTATACCCCCATAACTCTCCAGATGCTGGAACGTCTTCAAAGACGCGGTGTCCGTACGCTGTTCGCCGAAACCATCAAGGAAAAATCGGTGGTGTCGACGGTGGCGCAGATGGAGAAAATGTTTTCCGTCGTCGAAAATATTGTCACAAAGGCCCTTGGGGGCATCGACGATGTCGTGCAGTCGGTGCAGAACCGGCAGCAGTTGTTTGATCTCGAACAGTTGATGCGCAACAATCTTGACGACCTTGATAGTTTATTTTCCTGCGATCCCACCGAAAAGTTAATGGCCCTGACACAACATCACGGTGGCACGGCGCGGCACAGCATTATCGCTAGTTTTCACTTGATGGCCGTTGGCCGTGAACTGGGATGGAGCGATGAAAAAATCGTCCGGGGTGCCGTGGCAGTCTTTAACCATGATGTGGGCAAGACCAAGATTAAACTGGAAACGCTCGACTGGCCCGGACGATTGGACAGCAAACAATGGAAAGAGATGCAATTGCATACCCTCCATGGTGGCCGGTTGCTCTACCGCCCTGGGGAGGATCCCGATCTGGCCATGTTGACCGCCCTTTTGCATCATGAATGGTATGTCGATATCAAGGGAAAGGGGTATGGTGGCCTGACGCTGTTTGCCGACTACCTTAAAAAAACACTCGATCTGGACATTCCTGAAGTTGTCAAGTCCCTTGACCCGGAGGATTTGGATGTGATCCAGGCCTCGTCGTTGGTGGACATGGTTTCCGCCCTGGAGGAAAGCCGCGCCTACAAACGCCAGTTGGATTCCTTCAAGGTGTTGATCATCATGAATACCGACGCCATGATGGGCCATTTCAATCCGAAACACTATGCCGCCTGGCATCGAATCTACATGCGGCAAAATCCCGACCTGCTGCCCTATGGCAAACGTTTTGGTCTGCCGCGAGAAAAGGAACGCCGCATTTTTCTTCCCAACAAGCCAAAAAAAATACACCCTGTGGAACTTCTCACCTACCAGGAGTTGGAAAAGCTCGGGTTTATGACGGTGTTGCGTAACACGGGCATGGATGTGGAGCGGATACGCCGACGAGGTGGTCTCCTGTTGAAGGTTGTGCGCCAGATGAAGGAAGACAAACGTCTTGATTTTGATTGTTCCCCCGAGGCTATTGAGGCGGCGGGAATCGCTCTGGTCAAGGATCGGGTCGTCAGCGAACAGGAAATGATCGAGTTGGACGCCTGGAGGGAATGGTTGACGTGGGAGGAGATTGAGCGTGCCGAATTGCTGCCCAGGCTGAAATCTCAGGGGTTGGACCTGGCGACTATCCGGCGTGAGGGAGGTGTGGCCATGGAAAAATTGGCCAAACGCGAAATCATCCTGAACGAGAAAAAAATGGAGCGTTTGGGAATCCGGATTCTCAAGGAGTGGGTCGTCAAGCTTCCCGGGAGTGAAGATCGCTTGACCGCGGATGATTTGAAAAAAATAGGCATTTCCGAGCAACAACTTAAAAAAACCGGGTGTCTTGAGCGGGTGCAAAAGGTGCGGAGTGGCGTTCCGTTGGTCTGGCTGCAAAAACATGGGATTGAAATTAGCAGCACGGATATGTCAAGAAGAGGTATCGATCCCGTTCGCAAAGTGTTTTATGATATTCATGTAGTTGAAGAAATTAATAGTACCCGTGCCAAATTCATCCTTCTCAAGGAGGGGGATGACATCAAGGATTTGATCGAAGCCAACGAGAAGGGAGACCTGGAACCGATCCAGGATTTGCTGTTCAACAAGGTTGGCGAGGTGGTGATGGATTTCTCCGATCTGTTGGCCATGCCCAACTTGAGTCGTATTATTCCGGGGAATCACTGGAGACGCGCCTGATCCGTAATCTTGAGTATGTCAATCCCCCTCCGGGAGGAATCCCCCCGATTGCCGGTTCCATAACCGGGCATAGCGGCCATTGTGTCGGATCAGATTTTCGTGGCTCCCCTGTTCAATGATCCGTCCATTTTCCATGTAAAGAATACGATCCATGCCGGTTATCGTGGACAAACGGTGGGCTACGGCAATCACGGTACGGTTTTCCATCAGGTGCCACAGTGCCTCCTGGATCAGATGTTCGGTATGAGAATCCAGGGAGGATGTTGCCTCGTCGAGAATCAGGATGGGGGCATCTTTCAGGAAGGCTCGGGCGATGGCCACGCGTTGTTTTTCCCCTCCGGAAAGTCGAACTCCCTGTTCTCCCACGATGGTATCGTAACCGCTTTCACGCCTTTGAATGAACTCATGACAATGGGATTTTTCCGCCGCATCAATGATTTGTTCCCAGGTGGCATGGGTTTTGGCATAACGGATATTTTCAGCGATGGTACGGTGAAACAGGCCGGGGAGCTGCGGCACTTCGGCGATGGCATCGTTGAGTGAGTCGAGGGAAACCTTGGCGATGTCCTGTCCATCGATGCGAATGGTTCCCTTCTGGGGATCGAATTGACGGCGCAGCAATTTAAGCAAGGTACTTTTTCCGGCACCCGAAGGTCCCACCAGACCGACTTTTTCTCCCGAGTGGATAAAAAGGTCGAGACCGGAAAATACTTTGTGACCATCGCAGTGATTAAAGACCAGCCCCTTGATTTCGACCTCTCCCCCCTGGACATTCAAGGGTTTGGCCTGGGGGGATTCAACGATTTCGTGGGTGACTGCTACCAGCTCCACCGCCTCGGTCAGGATGCCCAGGTGTTCGTAGAATTCCAGCATACGTTGAGATAGGGTCCATACGTTGCTGACGATAAGACTGGCAAGGGAAAAAACCAGCATGAAATCGCCGACCGTCAACCATCCTTGTAGGACGCGGTGGATCACCATGGCGATGAGTCCGAGTTGGAAGCCGATGGTGGCGGTATATAAAACCCCCTGCATGAGGATGAGAAACCAGCGCAATCGGACCGAAGCCTTGATTTCCCGGTCCAACTGCGCCGACAACAAGGAGCGTTCATGCTTGTGCCGGCTGAAGGCGCGCACCAATTCAATATTGGTGATGGCGTCGATCATGCGACCAGACACAGAGGACATTTCATCGGAAAGGTCATAGGACAGGGAGCTGCACCGGCGTGCGAACAGGGAAGAAGTCACCAGAAAGATGACCGACCATCCCGCTACCAGCATGGCCATGGCGGGCCAGATGGGCCACAGCATGATGATGCCCATGATCAGGACGGTGATGATGCGCACGGTGTCGTGGAGCACGATGGAGAGCAGTGGCAGACAGGAGTGTCCTGCCTGTTTGATTTTCTGCCCCAGTTTTCCCGCAAAATTTTCCTGAAAATAGCGCGGTGAATGGTGGATCAAATAGGCAAACAGGTACGATTGCACCGCAAATCGCACCTTGGGACCGGTATGGATGTCGATAATCTGGTAGAGTCGGTTGCAAAGCGAGGAGGCCAGCCACAATCCGGCCAGAGTCATAAAACCGTTCCATATGTCCTGGGTGGTTCCCCGTCCTTGCTCGAGGCGTCCCAGGTCATCCACCAGATGACGCAATACCTGGGGTTCAAATCCCATGATGAAAATCGATAGTGCCGCCACCGACGCCAAAAAGACGACCCGTCCGATAAAACGACGGCGCATGATCAAAATCAAAAAGGCCCCGGCTGTTTTGGGGACCGGACCGGAAAAATCTTGTGGTCCGAGTTCGACGGAATGGCGCACTTCAGAAGCATGTTTCATGGAATCGCACGAATGGAAAGGTTAAGGGGAACCCTTCGGTTCTGGCTGTCCTGCGTCGTTTATTCCAGGTTTATTGGGTGGTGTGGGTCGAGACAAATTGAATAAAGGCCTCTTCAGCCAACGGGCGACTGAAATAGTACCCCTGAAGTTCGTCGCACTCGATCCTTTCGAGAAATTCCGCCTGTTCTTTGGTCTCCACCCCTTCGGCCACGACATGGAGTTTTAGACTTTTGGCCATGGAGACGATGGCCAGGACGATGGCGGCATCGTCCGAGTTTTCCGTCAGCTCCCGCACAAAGGATTGGTCTATTTTCAAGGCCTGGATGGGTAGACGTTTCAGATAGCTCAAAGACGAATAGCCGGTACCGAAATCATCCATGGAAACGCTGATGCCAATATCCCGCAATTGTTTCAGGGTGGCGACGGCCTGTTTTTCATCCTGCATCATCATGCTTTCGGTCACTTCAAGTTCCAACCATTGCGGATCGAGATCATTCTCCAGCAATTGTTTTTTCACCATTTCCAGGAGATTTTTCTGTTGAAATTGGCGGGCCGACAGGTTGACGGCCACTCGCAAAGGCACCCCCCCGGAATCCTGGCGTTTTTTATTGAAGTGGCAGGCCATTTGTAGAATTTTTTCCCCCATGGGGACGATCAAACCGCTTTCCTCCGCCAGGGGTATGAATTCGGCTGGAGAAACCATGGAGCCATCGCTGCGACGCCAGCGGACCAGGGATTCCATTCCCACAATTTTTCCAGTGGCAATGGACATTTTGGGTTGGTAGTGCAAAATAAATTCATCGGCGTCCAATGCTAGGCGCAGATCGTGTTCCAGTGCCGCCCGCTTGACCGAGTGGGCATTCATCTGTTCTTCAAAAAATTTAAAATTTCCACGCCCACTCTCTTTGGCGTGGTACATGGCCACATCGGCATATTTGGTGATGGTGTCAAAGGTGTCGCCGTCGGTGGGAAAAATACTGATGCCCACACTGGCACCGATGTGGGCCTTATGTTCATTCAATACCACAGGGTCTTGGAGAACGGTTATGATTTTGCGGGCGATGGGTTCGGCCTCCCCGGAAGATTTTAGGCCCGTCAGAATCACCGTGAATTCATCCCCCCCCAGCCGGGCCACCGTATCCGAAGCACGCACACATTGGGTGAGACGACGGGCCACTTCCACCAGCAGCATATCTCCGGCGGCATGCCCCAAGGTATCGTTGACATTTTTAAAACGATCCAGATCGATGAAAAAAACCGCCACCGACTGATCAAAACGCCTAGCAGCCGCAAATTCGTGCAACAGCCGGTCACGAAACAGCATGCGATTGGGTAATCCCGTCAGGGCATCGAAAAAGGCCAACTGCTGCAACCGTTCTTCAGTCGCCTTCATGTGACTGATATCGGTGAAAATTCCAACAAAATTGGCAACCTCTCCATCGTGGGCCTGCACGGCGTTGATGGTCAACCATTTGGGATAAGGCTCCCCGTTTTTACGTCGATCCCAAATCTCTCCGGACCATTTGCCACGGTGGATGATATCGTGCCACATGCGAACGTAGAAATCGGCATCGTGTCTGCCCGATTTTCCAATGCGTGGGTTTCTACCGAGGATTTCGGCTTTGTCGAACCCCGTGATGGACGTGTAGGCTTGGTTGACATCGATGATGGTGCCCTGAGGATCGGTGATGACAATGGCTTCACTGGCGTTTTCAAAGACCTTGGCGGCCAGCTTCAGCCCTTCCTCGGCACGATTGCGCTCGTCAATCTCCTGCTTGAGTCTTTGGTTGGAGGTCTCCAACTCTTGGGTTCTTTCCTGGATTCGTTGTTCCAACTCGCCATAGGCATCTTGCAGGGCATCCTTGGTTTGTTTGCGTTCGGTGATGTCATGCAATATTCCGGTAAAAAAAACACCTTCCTGCGAGCGGAACACGCCTACCGAAAGTTCGGCGGGGAACAAGCGGCCATCCTTACAGACACACACAACCTCCCGAATGGTTCCTATGATTTTTTTTGTACCTGTTTGGCGAAAATCCCTGAGATAATCATCGTGGGCTTCTCTGAACGGCGAAGGCATGAGCAGGGAAACGTTTTGATCAATTAATTCATCGGAGGCAAACCCGAACATTTTTTCCAGGGAGGCGTTGACGGAACGGATGATGCCGTACGCGTCGATGGTGATGATGCCATCCACGGTGGAGTTGAGGATGGCTTGATTCTGGTTCAGACTGTTGTGCAGTCTGGCGAAGGTTCCGCGATTGTTGCGATAGAAGGAAGCGACAAAGAAGATCACGAGTGCGAAGGACAAGCCCGATCCGACTACAAGCACCCGACGTTGGAACAGGGCCGAAAGGTGGCGCTGCTCCAGGGAGTGCATGAGCATGGTTGTGAGAGTGCTGGAGCAGGCACGAACGGCGGTGATGGCTTGGGTGCCATGGGCGAAAAACTTGTTGGGGTCGATGGCTGTTTCGCCGGGGGCGACGATGGATTGGCCAAGGAGAAGAAAATCGCTGACGGCGGTGCTGATGGGGTCGGCAAGGCAGGCGAAGTCAGGGGGTGGGTTGGGTGATGAATTGACGAGCACCCAGCGGCTGCGGGCGATCGATTCCATGGTACGCCGGACGCTGCCCAACTGTTCCAAAAGTTGATCCCGGTCCGTTTTCGACCGTTGCCTGCTGGCCAAAAATCCACTTCCCAACCCTCGGGTTCTGCCGATGGTTTCCGCCAGGTGTTACGTTGCAAGCCCAATGACTTCCTGATCCCGTTCTCGTTGCAAATTCCCTGACAACGACATCCCCCTTGCGGCACTTCTGATATTCTGGTGGTG
>JACSDG010000214.1 GCA_015660855.1 Magnetococcales bacterium | reverse complement strand
AAACCCCCACCGGGGGGGATGATCCCCCCCGGACCCCCACAGTAGTTTCAATCTTAAAAAAAGAGGGGGGAGACTGAACGGTTACGCGACAGTTGGCAATGCTCAAGGGCCTATGTTAACGCATATGGGGAATCATCCCCCCCGTGCTGCGGTTTGGAAACGGCAGCCCACCAAGGTTATTTTTTGATAATCTGGACAAAAGCTCCCTTCACTGTTTTTGACTTTGATTTTTGCCCGCAGGGCATGATGTTCGTCGGCATGGATGGTTGGGCCGTACTGAAAAAGAAAAGGTGAGGTTTTCCTGAACATGACCGGATTTACCGTCCTTATTCTTGCTGCGGGACAGGGTACAAGAATGTGCTCGGATCGTCCCAAGGTTCTGCATGAGCTGGCTTGGTTGCCGATTTTGCAGCATGTGATCCATGCCGCCAGATCCCTTGATCCCGAAAAAATTTTGGTGGTAAGCGGACATGGTGCCGAACAGGTTGAGCAGGCTTTTTCGGGGCAAGGCCTCAGTTGGGTACGCCAAGAAGAACAAAAGGGAACGGGGGACGCGGTACGTTGCGCCTTGCCATCTTTGCAGGCGCAATCGGGGAATCTGTTGATTCTTGCCGGGGACATTCCCCTGATTCGTGCGGAAATTCTGGGTCAACTGTACCATTCGCACAGCGAAAGCGGCAGACCATTGTCGCTATTGAGTACCACGCTGACCCATCCGGCGGGGTATGGGCGCGTTGTCAGAGGATTGGATGGACAGGTGCAGGCCATCATTGAGGATCGGGATGCCAATGCGGAGGTGCGAACCATCTGCGAAATCAACTCTGGCATCTATATGGTCTCGTTGTCCCACCTATCGGGTTGGATCCATCGGCTTAAGAATGAGAATGTCCAGGGGGAATACTATCTGCCCGATATTGTGACCATGGCCCTGGGCGAAGGTGGAGTCAACGCGGTGCATCACGAAGATTTTCAGTCGCTGGAAGGGATCAATGATCGTAGCCAGTTGGCCCGGGCCGAGGTGGTGTTTCGTAATCGTATGGTGGCTAAGCTCATGATTTCCGGGGTGACCTTTACCGATCCCAGCTCGTGTTGGTTGGCGCACGATATAAAAATCGGACGCGACACAGTCATCGCCCCTCATTGCATATTGGGTCCCGGAGTGGACATTGGACCGAATTGTCACATTGGACCTTTTTGTCACCTGGAAGAGAGCAACATTGGTCCGGGGGTACACATTGAGTCCTTCAGCCACCTTAACGGGGCGAAAGTGTTGGGGCATAACAGTGTCGGTCCCTATGCCCGCCTGCGTCCTGGGGCATTATTGGAGCGTGGCTCCAAGGTAGGCAATTTTTGTGAAATTAAAAAATCCAGGATTGGCGAAGAATCGAAGGTCAGTCATCTTGCCTACATTGGTGATGCCGACATTGGTCGTAAGGTCAATGTGGGAGCTGGGACCATCACCTGCAACTATGATGGCAAAAACAAACACAAGACGGTCATTGAAGATGGCGTTTTCATAGGTTCGGATACCCAGTTGATCGCGCCGGTGCGCCTGGGAAAAAATGCCGTCATCGCTGCAGGTACCTCTGTCTCCAAGGATGTCCCCGAAGGTGCCCTGGCCATTACGCGCACTCTCCAAAAACATATCCCCGATTGGCACGAACGAAAGAAAAAATCCTAAAAAAACGGGGCACAAAAGCTTTTTTTGTTTAATGTCAAAACCCTGGGGAAAGAATTCCCCAGACCTCTTCTTTTTTTCAATAGTTTTCCGGTCTCCGCGCACAATTCGTGCCCGAAACGTGGATCAAGGCCGGGGTAGACAGAGCGAAGGTGTGAATAACCATGTGCGGCATCATCGGCATCATTGGCGAACGCAATGCCACTCCGGTTCTTTTGGAAGGGCTGAAGCGTCTGGAATATCGCGGTTACGACTCCGCCGGGATTGCGGTTGGGCATGGAGGACGCATCGATATACGCCGCTCCGAGGGCAAGCTGCTTAACCTGGAAAATTTGGTCAAGGAACAACCGCTGACCGGATTTTTGGGCATTGGCCATACGCGTTGGGCAACCCACGGGGCACCGACGCGGGATAATGCCCATCCGCATCGGTCGGAACATGTGGTCGTCGTTCATAACGGCATCATTGAAAATTTTCGTCGGTTACGGCAAGAATTGTCGGCGGAGGGGGTCCAATTTTTTTCGGAAACCGACACCGAGGTCATTCCCCATTTGGTCGAACGGGAACTTAAAAAAGGTATCAATCCGCAGGATGCGGTACGAGCGGCTATCCATTATCTGGAGGGTGCCTTTGCCCTGGGTATCCTGATCCAGGGTATTGAGGATCGCATGTTTGCCGTTCGCCGAGGGTCACCGTTGATTGTTGGTTTGGGTACGGGGGAGCAGTTTTTGGCCTCCGACGCCCAACCCCTGGTCCCTTATACCCGCCGAATGATTTTTTTGGAAGACAATGATTTTGTCACCCTGGATCGCGACGGGGTCCAGATCACCGATCTTTCGGGTCAGCCGATAGACCGTCCCATCAAACAATCCAACGTCAGTTCCGACACCGCCGACAAGTGGCCTTATCGCCATTATATGCTGAAGGAGATTTTTGAACAACCTTCGGTACTTGGGGAAACGCTCAAGGGCTTGATCCACCCCTACCACCGGACGGTGGAAGTAGCCTCCTTGATTGAAAAAATTGATCTTTCGCAGGTCACCTACATCAACATTGTGGCTTGCGGAACCTCTTTGCATGCCGGGATGGTGGCGCGGTATTGGATTGAAAAATTGGCAAAGATTCCGGTGGGGGTAGAAATTGCGTCCGAATATCGCTATCGGGAACCGCCCAGGCTTCCGGGATCGATGATGGTCGTCATTTCCCAAAGCGGCGAAACAGCCGATACCATTGCGGCCCTGCGTTATGCCAAGCAGGATGGACAGCAGGTACTGGGTATCGTCAACGTCCCCGAATCGACCATTGCGCGAGAGGCGGATGGTGTTTTGTACACCCAGGCGGGTCCGGAAATCGGGGTTGCTTCGACGAAGGCATTTACGACGCAATTGTTGGTTTTGGCGTGCCTAGCCATAGCTTGCGGCCGAATGAACAATCGCCTGCCGCGTGAGATGGAAAAGGTACTGGTAGAAGAGTTGATGCAGATTCCGGCATTGATGGAGCAGGTATTGGTTCGGGACAAGGATATTCAGCAGTTGGCGCAAAAGTTGATGTATGCCAATGGATTTTTGTTTCTTGGCCGGGGTTCCTGTTATCCCATCGCCCTTGAAGGGGCCTTGAAGCTCAAGGAAATATCCTACATTCATGCCGAAGGCTATGCCGCCGGTGAGATGAAGCATGGTCCCATTGCTCTGATTGATGAGGAATTGCCGGTCGTCGTTGTCGCCCCCCATGATCCATTGTTTGAAAAGGTAGTAAGCAATTTGGAGGAGGCTCGGGCGAGGGGAGGACGGTTGGTCGTCATCACCCAGGATCCTCAGGAAGATCATCGAAAATGCAAGGCGGACGAGTTGATCCCCATGAGTCCCTGTGGTGAAATGACCGCTCCAATTTTGTATGTGGTGCCGTTGCAACTTTTGGCCTATCACATTGCCGTGCTCAAGGGCACCGACGTGGATCAACCGCGCAATTTGGCCAAAAGTGTCACTGTGGAATGAGAGTCTGCTTGGCCATGGTCATCGTTTCGGCCACAACACAGAAAATAATTATTCAATCCCCTCTTTTTTTTCAAAGGGTTTTTGATTATTGCTGGAGTCCGGTGAGGAATCATCCCCCTGTTACGTTGCAAGCCCAATGACTTCCTGATCCCGTTCTCGTTGCAAATTCCCTGACAACGACATCCCCCTTGCGGCACTTCTGATATTCTGGTGGTGA
>JACSDG010000062.1 GCA_015660855.1 Magnetococcales bacterium | reverse complement strand
TTTTTGGGGGCGCGCCTTTGGTTGCCCTCTTCGCGTTTTTTGCGAAGAGGGCAACCGCAATGCCTGAAGCCATGCACATAACCTGTAAAAACCGGGGGGGCTGAACGGTTACGTTACTCGTCAACTCGCTATTCTTTTTTTCTCGCCACCCAGATGCGCGTGGTATAGGGAATGTTTATAATAGGTTGGCCCAGTTCGTTCAGCAACCTTTGGATCTGTGCAATGATGTCGGTAAACCGTTCTCCGGCCTGACGATGCAAGGTGGCGTGGGAACGCCAGGCTTCCAGACAATCCTCCGCACTTTGTTGATGAATGATGTTCGCTTCAAAGGTGCGGGTGTCTTCAAACAGACCACTGGCGGCAATCACCTCGGTCTGATCTTCGCGGCGGGTACCGTAGTTGTAGCCGGGGATATGATCGGCGATCATATGCTCAATTTTTGTTTGAAAGGGGTCATCAAGATGGCGATGGTTCCACATGCAGGCGAAAAAGCCGTGTGATTTGAGGATGCGGGCGGTTTCTGTCAACGCCCTTTGCCGGTCGCAAACATTGAACGAGGAACCAAAGGTCACCAGGTCAAAGGTATGCTCCGGCTGGCCGGTGATTTCACCGGTGCCTTCAAACCACCGCACATGATCGAAATGGCGGGTGGCTTTGATGCCCAGATTACGCATGGCATCGTTGGGTTCCACGGCGGTGATCAGCAGTTTTCTGGCCGCCAGCACCCGAGTCAGATGACCAACTCCGGCACCCACGTCACAGACTGGCGCGCCAGCCGTTGCCCCTGCGTGTGCCAACATGGCGTCAATGGCTCCCTCGGCGTAATCGGGACGCTTGAGATAGGCTTCGGCCAGATCGGTGTATTTCCATTCAGTCTTCATAGGTTCTCCTCTACAGTGCCGCCGAATGTTTTATCGGTTGCCTGGGTTGCATTTTCCAGATCGGAGGGTTGGTCGAACTCATACCAGGGTTCGTGTATCGCCACCGTGTGAACACATACGCCGGAAAGGATGAGACGGTTTAACAGGGATGTCATGTCCATCCGGTCCAGTTCAGCGGTGGGCAGGGCGTCTACCAGCCGGGTCACCTGTCGCCAACCAGGGGGGGTGAAACGCAGCAATCCCATGTACTGTCCTTCGATTTCTTCAACGCTTCCGGGCTTCTGACCGATTTCACGCAGAGTACCGTCGTGGTTTAACCGGAAGCTTTCGGCGTCGTCCAGGGGATTTGCAAAACGGGTGCGCCACAGTTCCAACCAGTTGGGGTCATAGGTGATGGCGATATCCCCGTCGGATTGCCGCAACCGGTGGATAGCCTGGGCGGAGTAGATGATGTCGGCATAACTGACGATACAGTCCTCCGTTGCCAAACGCTGCCGCGCCGTCATGAGAGAGGCTACCATATTGGTTTCGGCCCAACGCTCATTGATAAAACGGGGCAGGCTGATATCAAACTGTTGCATCTGGTAGCCCAGAACCAGGGCGATGTCATCAATGCCGCCATCGCGCAATGCCTGAAGTTGCCAGTCCAAAAGCCGTTTGCCGCGATAGTTGAGCAGTGCTTTTGGCAGGTGGTCGGTACGTTTTCCCATACGGCGGCCTCGTCCGGCGGCGAGAATAACCGCCTTCATGGCGGAAAACTCCCGGACAATGGTTGCAGGCCATCCCCGGGAATGCGGGTCAGGTGGATCATTTGCTTGTCTTTTCACATGTGGATGGTTTGTAAGAGCCGAAAAAGGTGCGGAAAAGAAGGATGTCATCCTCCTGTTTTTCAGGAAAGCGTTCCGGGTGCCACATGATGCCAAGTATGGGTTTGTTGTTGTGTCGTACCGCTTTGACGGTACCATCAGCAGCTGTGGCCCAGATACCCAGGGGAGGGCGGGATTCATGGGTACCAAAATGATGATAGCTGTTGACCTGTCGTGATCGGCCACCCACATCAATGGTCAGGGTGGGGGCGACGTGCCCCGCTACCGCACGCAAAGGCACGCCAAACCAATGTTGAATCATCTGCATGCCCCTGCAAACGCCCATCAGAGGAAAATCCCCTTCTATGGCCAGATCCAGCAGATGGTTTTCTACCTGGTCACGTTCGGCGTCGTCGCCTCCGAGAAAACCTGGTGAATCGCCTCCAGTCAACAGGATGCCCCAAGGGCGAAGTCGTTCCCAAAGATGTCGGACCGTGGGCAGATGATTGGGAGCCAACACCGGCAGCAAGTCACATTCCAGCAAAAACCGGCTCCATCTTCGGTCACAGGCATCACGTACCTCACCAAGATCTGTCAAGGACTGCATTCTTTGGGTTACCAGGATGGGAATCATTGAAATACGTGAATTTTCCGATTGTCACAGTCCAGTTGCAGCATCCTTTTGTTTTGCAAGTGCTTGTAGAGTGTTTCGCCAACGCCGATAACCGCCGGAATGTCCAGTTCGTTGGCGCGAATCGCCATGTGGGAATTGCATCCGCCATACATAGTGATGAAGCCACCGATTCCCCGCGAAAAAATCCAGTCGAAACCAGGGTCGGCTTTTTCGATCATAAGAATCTTGCCTTTGAACAGATCGGCTGGCATGCCATTTTGTGCCACTTCGCCCACCACCGATTTTTGGGTGATATAGTTGGGCTCGTTTTGCGGCAATTCAAAACTATGTACATCGTCTGGGGAAAAAATCAGTGGGGGCAAATTGATATGTCGGGTCACTTTATAGGCCGCCCGCCGTTTTTCAATTGTTTGTTGAATATCCTGTCGTGTGAAATCGCAGCAATCGTACCACTTTTTGATCATGCCAATGTCTGCGAAAGAGGCATCTTCCAGGGAAAAACCTTCTTGGATCATGAGATTGCCAAAATGAAACAGAACATCGCTGATGCTTCGGCTGAAGACAAATTTGGCGTATTCCCGGCCTTCGATGGCACTTTTAATGAAGTCCAGAAGACTGACTACATCGTGGTCAAGTCGATGTCGCCGCAGACTTTCATCGATTTTTTTCATCTGAACCAAGCTGATGCGGAACGGGGTAGTGCGTGACGAATTGCGGTCTATTTGCGACCAGTTAAAATACTGGTCAAAATTGTCATCGTAACGCGGCGACAAAATTTCATAGGTTCCTGGTCGCAGATGGCCATATTTGCGGATGAAATCATTTCTGTTCAGCGTGCTCAGGTCAATGGTCATCTGAGAACTGACGGTTTGTAGCGACTGCATGAATTGGTTGTAGTCCTCTTGGCTGAGAATATGGGTCTCCACCAGGGATTGCAACATTTGTACAGCAATGAAACCGGCTCGGGCCAGACCGGCAAAGGGTAGGGTGCCGTAACGTTTGCAGTCTTCGATCAACCAGTAAATGTTGGAGACAGAATCCATGTTGGCCTGGCCCAGGATTTGTTGGCGCTCCTTGAGCTCATCGATGCGCTCCAGATCTCCCCGCCAAAGTCCGTTACTTCCGTGAATGATCCGATTGGTCAAACCGAGAAGACTCTGAGCCAGCGTATCACAGTCGCCGTTGGAGAATCCGTATTCCCGCATGGCTTGCAAGCGTTTGTCCAGATTCAGGGTATAGCAGGAGGAGATGATTTGAAACTCCACCTTATCGTGAAAGGTTGGGTTCTTTACCAGTTGGTGAATGTAATAATCGACTAGGCGGTGGGCCAGATCATTGTCAATATCGGCGGGAACGAAAGAGTTGAAACTGGTACGCACATCGATGTAGGGCATGCCGCCCAGGCTGATGAGCAGTGGAAAGCTACGCAGGTTGCGGTAGCCGTATCGGCTTCGCTGATAGGCCCAGATACTGTCAGTGACCAGTTCTTTGTAGAGCGAGAGTGCCAGGGGATGCGGGCGAATCCCGATGATTTCGGCGGGATTCCAGTCGGGCATGACTCCCAGCACTGTGCGCGAGCCGCAAAGATAAGGGTGTGGTCGGTTGAGTTGGACCACTTTTTCATAAATTTGTTCCAGTGCCTGAGCGTGTTCGTCGCTGCAAAACGGCAGGGGCATGGAAATGACCAGAGGCCGAACCTGGAAAAGATGCAACTCCCCACTCCAAGTTATGGCAAACTCTACATCCAAGGCTTCGTTTTTAAATAGATCCATGAGTTCCCACAGCAGACCGATGATGCGTCCATGGTCTCCCTTTGGATCTTCTTTGGCTGTTTTGCTATGGTAGAATGTGTTTAACTCGTTGGAATTTCCCGCAGTTACGCTGCTGGTGGAGCCGCTGGTCTGATCATAGTTAAGCACAAAGTAATGACCCAGGTTGCTGGGATCCATGGTAAAGGCCACACCGCACAGGCGAATGTTTTCCAACATGGGTTGGATAAAGATTTCATCTTGATCATTGGGCGGATCGAAGGAGGCGGCAACACGCTCGATGGCCTGGATCATCTCCTGTCGCCCGTAGACGCCTGCCACCGAAAGATAGTGTCCCGCTTGGGATTTTGTGGCGTTGTCCTCGTTTAAGGCACTGCTGCGCACGATGCAGGTTTGGTTCTTCCAGGCAGGTTCTTCTATACGGTCGATGACCCCCTGGCGGTTCAGGTTCCAGTCGTTGAGGGAGAACCGAATCTGGGGAAGAATACGGGCCTGTTTGACCCGATTGGCCAGAAGTTCCAAGGTACGGGCTTTGGTACTGAAGTTCATGGCGATTCCTTCCAATGGTGGATAGGTCCATGGATCTGTATGGAACGGGTCTCGGCAAAGGTGTGATGGATCAATGCCGCCAACTGTTGCGGGGGGACGCTGCCATCGTTATCAAGTACCATGTGTGGTGATGGCGGTTCCTGGAAGGGCAGATCCATACCCAACACATTTTTCAATTTGCCGTCCCTGGCGCGGCTATAGATGCCTTTGGAATCCCTTTGCACCAGAGTTGATAAGGGGACGCGCAGGTAAATTTCGTGGTAGTAGGCAATATTTTCCCGATTCCAGGACCAGATGTCGGCAAAAAGCGACATGGTGGCGCACACGACCCAATGTCCTTGAAGGGCAAGTTCCTGGCACAAGCGTGCATAGCAAAATGCCAGACGTAACCTGTCGTCCAGGCTGTGGCCGCTGTCGTTGGCAAGGATCGCCCGGAGCACATCACCATCAAGAAAAACCACATTGTTGCGTGATTGACGCAATTGCTGAACCAGATGCCATGCAATGGTACTCTTTCCCGATCCGGACAGGCCGGTGATCCAAAAGACCCGGCCCGGAAGGTCGGAAGATCCTTCAAAAATGTTGGGGGAGTTCTGGATGTGCGTCATATCTTTAAATTTCGGGAATAAGTTGAACCTGATGCCCTGCGGGCACAAAGTCAAAACCAAAACCTTGGGGCGCTGCCCCAAACCCCGCCGGGGGGGATGATCCCCCCCGGACCCCCGCAAAAATTTTTGCCAAACTTTATCTCTTCTAGCTTAAACGCAATGGACATGCCAAAAAGTGGAAATCATGTGGAAAATGTGAATCGCCTCCTGCCCCCCCTGCGGGAAGACCTGGCTATCGTTGCCGGCCCTGCCGATTCCCTGGATGGCCGTCCCACATGGATCATCCATGATGCCGTCCGGCATCGATTTTATCGCATCGGTGCGCGTGAATTGCGTATCCTGGACGCCTGGGATGGGGGCGTGTCGGTGCAAACACTCCAACGCCGTCTCCATGGCGAGGATGACAAACGGTCTTCCAACGTTGAGATCGGGGAAATTGTCGCGATGGTCGCTTTCCTCGAACAAAACCAATTGACACAATCCTTGAAAATTTCTTCCGCGCTTGCACGCAAACGGGGTTGGTTGCAAAACCTTCTGACCTATTATCTTTTTTTTCGAATTCCATTGTGTACCCCCGATTCCTTTTTGCAGCGATTGTTGCCTTGGACCCGGTTTTTTTATTCTTCATGGTCGGTATCGCTGCATTGGCTGCTGTTTTTGATCGTCTGGTTTATGACCATGCGCCAGTGGGATCGTTTTGTCGGTACCGTTCCGGAAGTTTTTGATACCCGTGGGGCTGTTTATTTGACTTTGGCGATGTTGTTGGCCCAGGTGGTCCACGAGTTGGGTCATGCCCTGATGGCAAAACGTTTTGGCGTTAAAGTCCCCACCATGGGGGTGGCTTTTCTGGTCATGTGGCCGGTGTTGTATACCGAGTTGAGTGAAGTATGGAAACTTTCTTCACGACAGCAACGCCTGGCCATCGCCAAGGCGGGCATCAAGGCGGAGCTGGGGCTGGCGGTATGGGCGACATTGTTGTGGAATCTGTGGCCCGATGGTGAATTTCGGGAAGCCCTGTTTTTTCTGGCCTCTACCACCTGGATCATGACCCTGATGGTCAATGCCAGCCCCTTCATGCGGTTTGATGGTTATTTTATCTTGAGCGATGGGCTGAACATTCCCAATCTTCATGCCCGCGCCTTTGCCATGGGGCAATGGTGGCTGCGCCAGCGATTGTTGGGGGTCACCCTTCCGCCCCCCGAACCCTGGCGGAGGGGTATGCGCAGGTTTTTAATATTTTTTGCTATGGCTACCTGGATTTATCGACTGTCCCTTTTTGTGACCATTGCCCTGATGGTTTACCACTTTTTTTTTAAACTTTTAGGCTTGTTTTTGTTGATTTTTGAATTGGCCTGGTTTGTTGTGCGCCCGATTTTCAACGAACTGAGGGGGTGGGGGACCATCATGAAGGGGCAATCCTGGGGGGCGATGGTCCCAAGGTTGGCGGGGTGGTTGCTGGCGGCGATGGTCATGGTGTTTTATCCCTGGCCCGTGACCGTGGAAATGGCCGCCATCCTGAGACCCGAACGTTTGCTACAGGTGTATCCACCCCAGGAGGGGAGGGTGGCGGAGGTACGCATCCAACCCGGAAGCGAGGTCAAACAGGGCGCGTTGATGTTGCGTCTGGTGGCCCCAGCCTTGGAGCTGCAATTGGAATTGAGCCAGGCAAAAACGACGGTTTTGCAACATCGCCTGGAATTGGGTTCCACCACCATGGAAAATTTGGAAAATCAAGCCAGCGTGACCCAACAACTGGCCCAGGAACTGGTTCGTCTTGAAGGGCTGAAACAGCAACACGACAAACTGGCCATGACCGCCCCGATGCTTGGACGGGTGGTGATGGTGATGGATCACCTTAGGGAAGGGGATTGGGTGGGGACCGGGCAGCCTTTGCTGCAACTGGCCTCTCCCAACTGGCAGGTCCATGGTTATGTGGGCGAGGCCGATTTGCAAAAAATCATCCCCGGCACAACGGGACGGTTTTATTCGCTGACGGTGGAATTGCCTATGGTGGAAGTCAAGCTTGACTCTTTGGCCATGGCCGATTCCAAGGAGGTTGACTTGCGGGAACTGGCCTCGGTTGACCAGGGGCCCATTCCGTCCAGGCGCACCCCCGATGGTCAGGTGCGGGCGGAGGTTCCCATCTACCGCTCGGTTTTATCCTTGGTGGGTGAGACCCCGGAGGGTTTGGACCGGGTGCATCAAGGGACGGTTTTGATTGTCGGAGGTAGAGAATCGGCGTGGCGCAGATTTTTTAAGTGGACGACGGCACTGTGGATCCGGGAAAGCAGTTTTTAATCGGGAGAAGGGTGACTTTCAGGCATCGTTATTGCATTTAACGGATGTTGACTGGTTGATTTCGGCCCGAAACGGGTGAAACTGTCAATGGTTCGACATCCTATCGACGCCCGGGGAAATGGATTGGGGCGTCGTGACTACTGAAGATGGAGGGTAACATGTCAGAAATGCAACAGGCGCATGGAACGGCTACGGCAGCGGTGCAAGAATTGGGGATTCCTGGTGAGGAATTGCGCGTTTATATTGAACGCATTGAGCGGTTGGAGGAGGAGAAGACGCAGCTTGGGCAGGACATTCGCGATCTTTACCTGGAAGCCAAGGGCAATGGTTTTGATCCCAAGGTGATGAAGGAAATCATCAAACTGCGCAAAAAAGATCCTGAAGAGATTGACGAGGAAGATGCCGTCCTGCACTTGTACAAACAAGCTTTGGGTATGACCACAACCGCACCAACGCTCCAATAGAGTCATTGTGGGGGTCCGCCCCGGTGGGGGTGTTGGGGCGGAGCCACCACGGTTTTAAACACAGGGCAATATTCTTAAAGTGTCCGTCATAGCTCAATTGATGACCCGCCTGAAGCAGTGTCCAGGCCCTCTTTTTTCCATCCAGGATTCCCGATCTGGGGAAATGGTGGCGTGTGACGGCCAGGATTTTTATCGCTGGACGTTGAGTTGGGCCAAGCGGTTGGAGTCTTGTCCCGACAAGGTGATCATGATTTTGGGACGCACCACACCGATGATGATGGCGGCGTGGTTCGGGTCTGTTTTGGCGGGACGGTTGCCTGCGTTCATTTCTTATCCCAGTCAAAAAATCACCGCCGAAGCTTATGGGGAAAAGCTGGCCAATTACAGGGCAAGGTTTCAAAGCGGGATCTTCGTTGGTGAAGAGGAAGACCGATCAATCTGGCCCTCGTTGCTGGTTCCAGATTTGGAAGAGCCGGCGGCACTACCCGATCCTGCGACCCTGCCCGGTTGGCAAGGATTTTCTACGGAACCTTTATTTTTACAATGTTCTTCGGGGACGACCGGTTTGCAAAAAGCGGTGGCCATCCGCGAGGATATGCTGACGCAGCAGGTGGAGCGTTACTGTCACGCACTTAAACTGGATCCCGTTACCGATTGTATCGTCAGTTGGCTGCCTCTGTACCATGACATGGGGTTGGTGGCCACTTTTCTGTTGCCATTGTTGACGGGTACCAGGGTGTATTATCTGGATCCTTTTCAATGGGCGGCTTCTCCCGGTCTGTTGCTGGAGACCATGGAGCGGTATCGGGGGACATTGACCTGGCTGCCCAACTTTGCCTTTTCCTTTTTGTGTAAAAATCCCGGACGCTACCAGTTGGGGCATGTGCGTGCTTTCATCAATTGTTCCGAGCCGGTGAGCATGGGCAGTTTTCAGCGTTTTATGGCGACTCATGGCGTTCGTCCGGATCAATTGGCGGTTTGTTATGCGTTGGCGGAGAATGTTTTTGCCGCGACCCAGGGTGAAATCGGCCAGCCGCCTGTTTGGCTTGGTGTGGAGGCGGCTGCGGTGCGCCGCAACCGGATTTCTTCCATGAAAATGGCCGTTTTGACGGATGGGGACGCTTCCCAGTTACCCGAATGGCATCCTGTTTTCAGTTGTGGGATCCCTTTGGAGGGAGTGGATGTTGAAGTTAGAACCAGGAATGGGGAGGATGTGGGGGAAATTTATTTGCGGGGGCCTTGTGCGGTTGCAGGTTATTATCAATCGTCCCCTTTGGCGGATAATGGTTGGTTTCCCACCGGCGATCTGGGGTTTGTGTACGAGGGGCAGCTTTATCTTTGCGGACGACAAAAAGATTTAATCATTCAGAACGGAAAAAATATTTATCCCCAGGATGTGGAGGCGGTGATTCAGGCCCACGGGGCGATTCATCCTGGTCGTGTGGCGGTGGTGGGGGAGATGGACCATGAGCTGGATACCCAACGCACCATGGCCTTGGTGGAGCCGGAAAAAAATCTTTCTCTGAGCCAGAGGGGGGACATCATCACCGATTTACAATCACGGTTGCATCACCACTTTGACATTAACGTCCAGGTGGCGTGGGTTCCCAGGGGATGGTTGCGTAAAACCTCCAGTGGCAAAATAGCCAGGGAGAGCAATCTGGAGCGATACAAAAAAAGTCAACAGGATCGGGTTCATTTGTGTGGCGATAGCCATGTGCGTATTTTTTGGACCAGTCCGACTTCGCATCACAATCGGTTCAAGGGCGTTCATGCGTATTGGTTGGGATTGCTCTGGTCAGGCAATTGGCAAAAGACCATCGCGTTTTTCAATGAACTTATAATTCAAAAAAATGTGCGTGATCCTTTGATTATCCAGGCGGGGGAACCGGAATGTCGCAGTATTTTTCCTTCCAGTTCCAGCCCGGAGGCACGTATCAGGCAGTCGGTGGCGGGTTATCGTGAATTTTTTCAATTTTTGAAAAAAAAATCGCCCACACGGCTTGCCTTCATGACGGGCATACCCACGGCACCCATCAACGGCGACAACGGCGACCGGCAATGGCCTGTGTGTGGATCACCCCAGGAACGCTATTGTTATCAGCGGCAATTTTATGCCGCCATGCAGGAATTATGTACCGAACTTTCCGTTCATTTTATTGATGTATGCACACCGCTGCTGGGAGCGGATGGTTTTATTTCGCCGGATTGTCTGGTGGATGGAACCCATTTGGATTTTTCATGGATTCATGTGTATGTGGAAGCGTTGGAAAAAAGTTTTGGAGTCATCCATCTGGAAAGCAACGATTTCCCCCCTGAGTGCAGCCTTTGGGATGGAAGTTTTGAGCATTTTTCCCGGTTGGTGCAGAGAAAGGTGCGCGACCATGTTCCTTTGATAGACGATCTTCCCTGGGATCGGATGATTTCTTCATCGCTTTTGGATTCCTTGGCGATTGTGGAGCTGGTGGCCATGCTGAATCAGGTCTGTGGTTTAAAGATTGAACCAAGGATGATTTCCAGGAATGATTTTGAATCCATTGAAGGGATTTACCAAAAATTTGTTCTGTGTAAAAAAAGTTGAAACTATTACGGGGGTTAAGGGGGGGATGATCCCCCCTTGATCGCAACAAAAATCTTTGCCAAACCTTGTTTTTCCGATACATGAACATGGTTGGCACGTCCCTTGATTGGTAAGCAGATAGAATTTCTCAGTCCTAGGAGACAGCCATGTTGAATTGTTTGGAAAAGCAACCCCATGCCTCAATTAACCGGGCAGAAATGCCATCGCGCTTCATTGGAATTTTGACACCCTCTGAATTCAGCGAAATGGTGGAATACGGCTTTATCCGCGCAACTCCCGAAAATATTGACAATCCCTTTGAAACTTTGACCGAACGATTCACGCCAAGAATCCATCGCGGTCGCCTTTGTGATGCCCTGAACACACGCGGATGCTATGACCAACCCACTTTTATTCGACTGGGGAAAAAACTTCCGGTACTGGAATCTGCGGAATTTTTGCGCAGTGGCTCGAAACATCCTGACCCTGTTCGTTGTTCCCCGATCTGAATGAACGGTGTAAGTGACACCACCGCAGCCTGATAAAAAATTATTGCGAAGGTTGGGGGGGAATTATCCCCCCCGGCGAGGGTTTGGAGGCGGCAGTATGTCTGGAGCACAAAAACCGTGCTGGTGATCGATGATCCCCCATCCCCCGTTCTGTCACGCCAACATGATATGCCCTTTGGTGCTATCCCCCTGGCGACAGGAGGCCATACGCGCTTCAACCTTTGGGCACCTCAAGCCCGCTCGGTCCATCTGTGTCGTCCCCACAACTCTCCCGACACCCCTCCTCAACCCCTTTGCCGTCAGGATGAAGGCTGGTTTTCCCTGGAAACCCATGCCCCCGCCGGAACACGTTATCACTATCTCATCGACGAAACACATGCCGTTCCCGATCCCGCCTCTCGTCATCAACCCCATCATGTCCATGCCGACAGTCAAGTCGTCGATCCCAAAGCTTTTCCATGGCAGGATGGTACCTGGCATGGACGCCCCTGGGCCGAGGCCATCATCCAGGAGCTGCACGTAGGCACTTTCAGTCCCGAAGGGACTTTTGACGGTGTGACCCGAAAACTGGATTATTTGGCCGACCTTGGCATTACCGCCCTGGAACTCATGCCGTTGGCCGATTTTCCGGGACGCTTCGGTTGGGGTTACGATGGGGTCTCTTTTTTTGCCCCCTGCGCTCGTTATGGTCATCCCGACACTTTAAAAAACATGATACAACAAGCCCATGCACGCGGCATGATGGTCTTGCTGGACGTGGTGTACAACCATTTTGGTCCCGAGGGCAATTATCTTCACCTTTACGCCCCCCTTTTTTTCCAACGCAACCGGCATACTCCCTGGGGACAAGCCATCAATTTTGACGGTCGTGGGAGTCGCTGGGTTCGACGCTTTTTCATTGAAAACGCCCTTTACTGGTTGGAGGAATTTCATTTTGATGGTTTGCGTCTGGATGCCGTCCAGGCCATCATCGACCATTCCCCAACCCACTTTTTGGATGAATTGCACGAAACCGTGGCGTCGGGACCAGGAAAACAACGCCATGTGCATTTGATTTTGGAAAATGGCGACAATGCCACCCGGTTTTTGCAAGCAGACCCCAACGCAAAATATCCAGGCGGTCGCTGCCAATGGAACGATGATTTTCATCATGGCTGCCACGTATTGGCAACCTCTGAACAAGACGGATATTACCGTGATTTCCACACCGACCCCCTGGCCCATCTGGGACGATGTTTGCAGTCTGGTTTTTCCTTTCAGGGAGAATTTTCCGACTATTTTGGAAAGAAACGCGGCTCTCCCAGCCAGCATTTGCCTCCTGAGAGTTTTGTCACGTTTCTGCAAAACCACGACCAGACCGGCAACCGCCCCATGGGGGAGCGTTTGCACTCTTTGGCGACGTCAGATGCGATGCGGGCTATGGCCGCCTTGCTGCTCCTGGCTCCCCAACCGCCTATGCTTTTCATGGGACAGGAATGGGGCAGCATTCGGCCATTCTATTTTTTTTCCGATTTGCAACCGCAATTGCATTCGTCCATTGTCTCCGGGCGCAGTCGTGAGTTTGTCCATTTTTTTCGCCTTTCCAAAACCGACCCGCTCCCTGCCTTTCCCAATCCTACCAAAGAAAAAACCTTTCTGGATTCCAAACTGGATTGGGCCGAAGCGGAGCTGCCGCAACATCAGGAATGGCTGTTATTGCACAAACATTTGCTTGCCCTGAGAAAGAAAAATATCTTGCCGCGTCTTGGTCAATTATTGCAGCACCGGACGCAAGCGATTCGATCCCTTTCGGGACAACTCCATGTCCAATGGTTTTTTCAAAACGGCGAGGTTTTGCATCTTTACGCCCATCTTTCGCCAACGCCCCAATCTTTGGACTACCCCAAAGGACGCCTTATTTTTGCCACTTCAGGACTTGGCACCGCCCCCCAGGCTTGGTTTACAGGTTGGTTTATTGAGGAAAATTATTCCTGAGGTATCGGAAAAACAAGGTTTGGCAAAAATTATTGCGGGGGTCCGGGGGGGATCATCCCCCCCGGCGGGGTTTGGGGCAGCGCCCCAAGGTTTTGGTTTTTGCCCGAAGGGCATGATGTTTTTGAGGTATTTTGTTACATCATCAATTTTCCTGGTCCAGGCTCACCCGGATCGATGAGGGAGAGGATGGAGCCTTCGTTGTACAGGCGCATTTGGTAGTGTACCACCCCTCCGATGACCCGTTTGACGTAGTTGCGGGTTTCGTCGAAGGGAATGTTTTCTATGAAAGTGAGAGCCGATTCGACACGGCGACGCCCGCTCCAGCTTTTTCCACGTCCAGGTCCGGCGTTGTAACCGCACAACGCCAACACCAAGTCCCCATCAAACGCCTTCAGCATGCGCTTCATGTACGATTGGCCCAACGCTAGGTTGTAGGCGGGGTCTTGCAGTCGGCTTGGGTTGGAGGGGGGAAATTGGTTTCTTTTGGCCTCTTCTGCGGCGGTGGTCGGCATGAGCTGCAACAATCCGAGGGCACGGGCACTCGAAAGGGCACGCGGAAAAAACACGCTCTCCTGCCGGGCGATGCCCCAAATCAACGCAGGATCCAATTGCCACCCCGAACCTGGTTTCCAATGGGGGAGGGGATAGAGACCACTCCAATGGTATTGGCTGCCCTTTATTTCCTGCGCCAGCTTGACGGCGTGGTCGTAAGCCCCGGTATTGAGTGCCAGACATAAGCGTTCTTCAGAGCCTAAATGATGGCGTTGGCCAAGATTTTCAATTTCAAGGCCATTGTAAAAATTGCGCCCCACATCGCGCAGGTTGTACATCCTTTGCAGATCTCCCTGCATGCGGGGGTCTTTAATGGCACTGCAATTGAGCGGGGGATCTTTCAGTGCCGACAGTCGGCCATCACGGGTTTCCAGGGCGAGCAAACCATAAAAACTATCGGGAGATTGGGCTGCCTGGTTGATCCACATTCGTTTGGCTTCACTGGATGTGGACAGTGTTGCCGCCCACCAAGCTCCCTGGGCACGGCGGTGGTCCTTTTTGGCCTCTTTTCCGAGCAGCTTGAACAGTTCCAGGGCGCGTTTGTCGTTCTTCAAACGATGGGCACTCCAGGCGGCAAGCCACAGAGAATCCTCCAGTTCGGCCCCTTTTTCGTGAACGTTAAGGTTCAACAGCTCAAAAGCATCCTGAAGTCGATTTTCGTTATAAAAAACCCGGCCCAAACGGTAACGCAACGCGCAACGGTCATCGGAACTCAAATACCGACCTTCCGGTCCCAATAGCATTTTGTGAACTTTGGACAAGGATCCATTGTTCCTGAGCCATTCCAAACGGGCGTACCATATTTCGGGGCTGTTGGCGTCTTTTTTTGTCAGCTGGGAATGGTATTTGGCAAATTGTTTGGTGTTTCCCGTGGTGGCCGCATCCAGGGCCAGAAAATAATCACGGCGATCTTTGGGGAAATTTTCAAGAAAGTGGACCAGAATTTTGGAATTGCCTTTGAGGATCAGATTACGGGCACGCTTTTCCCGATCCGCCGTTGTGAGTCGTTGTTCAAACGGAGCCATTTTTTTCATCAGATCATCAGGCAGGGACACCCCTTCCAGGTAGAGATTCAGCCACAGGGGTTGGGCCTCGGCGAATCTTTTGTTGGCCAGAAGCAGTTGAACATAATAGGCTCGCGCCGCTTTGGTTACCGGGGGATGGCGATCATACCAAGCTAATGCCTCACTTTCGGTTGCCGAATGGGCAATTCGAACTTCGACCATTTTTTCCAGGCGTTTTTTGTGTGCATGGTCGGGCCAGCGTTTGAGAAAATTCAGCAGACGCGGCAAGGTTGCACCGTGACGGGGGTGCAGCAGCAGTTCCAGTTCCAGATAGGATGTCATTCCGTCGTCTTGAGGCCAGGCGGATCGATCCAACACCGCATCGATGGGGCCGTCACTGTCGAGTTTGGCGAAAAGGTTACGCAATTCACCGAGTTCATGATCAGACAGCGGTTTGGCCGATGCCGGGTTGGGAAATGCCAAACAATGCAACGCCACCAACCATCCCACGATCAGGACGAGACCCCGTCTGGTTTTCCATGAAAACAATGTTTGACTTTTGATGTGCATGGGGGGACCGTTGAAATCAGGAGGTTTAAAAGAAGGCATCGACAAACTGTTCGGCATTGAAGGGGCGAAGGTCTTCCATGGTTTCGCCAACGCCGATAAATCGAACCGGCAAACCGAACGTTTGCGCCAATCCAACGACAACCCCTCCTTTGGCGGTTCCGTCCAGTTTGGTGATGATCAAACCCGTCACGCCCAGATCATCATGAAATCTTTTGACCTGACTGTGGGCGTTTTGGCCGGTGGTGGCGTCGAGAACCAGCCAGATGTCATGGGGTGCACTGGTCCCTTGACGGCCCAGAACTCTTTTAATTTTTTTCAACTCTTCCATCAGGTTGACTTTGGTATGCAGACGTCCGGCGGTATCGGCGATCAGCAGGTCGAAACCCCGGGCGATGGCGGCGTTGTGGGCGTCGTAGATGACCGAAGCACTGTCGGCTCCGTGCAATTGGGAGATGACAGGGCAGTCGCAACGTTCGCCCCAAAGACGTATCTGTTCCACTGCGGCCGCCCGAAAGGTGTCTCCCGCCGCCAGCATGACCGAATGGCCTGAGTTGCGATAGTAATGGGCCAGTTTACCAATGGTTGTGGTTTTTCCTACCCCATTGACCCCGACGACCAGGACGACTCCGGGTTTTTCGGGCCATGGCTGGGTTTCGACCTGGGCGGGGAGGAGCCATTCAAGGACGATCTGGCGCAGAAGCTGCCGCAATGCTTCGGGTTGCTTGATCATTTCCTTGTGGTGTCGTTGTCGCAATTCTTCGATGATTTTGACACTGGTGTCCAGTCCGAAATCGGAGGTGATCAACAATCCCTCCAGATCATCAAACAATTCGGCGTCGATTCCGCGTCCCTTGAAAAGATCATCCAGCCCCCTGGAAAAACGTTCACGGGTTTTGGTCAGACCGATTTTTAAACGTTCAAACAAGGACATCCCGTTTATTCTCCACTCGTGTTGTGTCACGTCAAGGGTGTTTGGAGAGTGGACTGACCGAACTAAGGGGTGCCGGTTTTTGCACGGATGGCTTTTTCCATTTCGGTCCAAAAGGCCTCCTCATCCCGATACCCTCGGAACCGTGCAATTTCCTTTCCATCTTTGTTGTAGATCAGAAAGGTGGGGATAAAACGGATGTCCCATGCCAAATCCAAAAATTCGGCTGGCGGGTCGGTATTGTTGATTTCGGTTAAGGGAAATCGTTTGCCGATAGCCGTCTTATGATAGAATTTGCCCACCGTTTTTTCAAACTCCAGGCAGTAGGGACAGCCTGGACTGGTCACTATGAGCAAACGCCCGGACGACGGTTCTTCGGCGAACGCAACGGCGCAGAACAGTGACAACAAGGGAACCAACCAAAAAAATTTCATGCTTGTATTCACGATAAAGCCCGGAGTTTTGTCTTGGCAGGGTGGTTCTGCATTTCAAAGCGTTTCTTTCACTGTCGGTACCATACCATGACGGGCCTCAGACTCTCAATTATCATTCCGGTGCTCAACGATGCCGTCGTTCTTTCTCGACTCGTCGAGCAGTTGGGCCGTCAAACTTTTAGCGATCTGGAAATATTGGTTGCCGATGGCGGGTCTTTGGACGATTCGGTGGCGGTGGCGCAAAAAGCTTCATTACGTGTTGTGGTTTCGCCACCGGGGCGCGGTCGGCAGATGAATGCCGCAGCACGGGAGGCGTATGGTCAGCAGTTGCTGTTTTTGCACGCCGATTCCAGTTTCTCTCATGACAGTTTTTTGGAGGAGGCTTGTCGATTCATGACGCAACAACTGGCCTTCCAACCCCGAACTGCCGGTCATTTTCCACTATGTTTTGTGGATGTTCCACCAGGGAATCGGTGGCCATGGCGTTTTTGGGAAGAAAAATCCCGTCTCAATCGCCCAGAGTGCATTCATGGCGACCAGGGATTGTGGATTTCCCGCCCTTTTTTTGCAGAGATCGGTGGCTTTGATACGACCTACCCTTTTTTGGAAGAACGCCGCGTCGCCCATGAAATAACCCGGTTGGGTCAATGGGTGATCCTTCCTGGCAGGCTTGGAACTTCGGCCCGACGGTTTTGCAGCGAAGGATTGGCCCGACGGGCCATCTTGAACGCTCTGATCATGGTTTGTCATGCGGTCAACCACCATGATTTTCTCAAGCAGGCTCCTGCCCTGTATCGTCAGCAAAAGGTTTCGGGCGTATTGCCCATGCGGGCCTTTTTTCGCCTCCTTGAGGAATTGGATGAATCCACCCCTCCCGGTCTGCGCCGGCAACGCTGGTACGCCATCGGTCGGGTTTTACGCCAGTCTGTCTGGCAGATTTTTTTATTTTTTGACGTGTTGAAAGGGGAAAAGCGACAGCCGATCCGATTTTCTTTCCTGGCTTTTTATCATCGCCGACTGGAGCCTTGGCTGCCACGCTTGCTTCCCGATCCATTGGCCGGAGGTTGTGCCCGGCTGCTGTTTCGTGGATTGCGGGCCTGGTTTCAATGGAGAGAGCGTTGTCCATAAACCCCTTCAGGGATCTTACAACCCAGTATGTTCACTGGTCTCGGCATCGCCTGACCGAAGCACTACGACGTTTTCGTCATACCCATCCCGGGAGCGACGGGATGGTATTAAGTTTTCTCTTTGCGTGCCACTGGCTCCATCGCGAGGTTCATCCGCGCTATTTTTCCCAAGTGGCCGAGGTGATGGATCGCCCTGGTCATGCAAAATGGTCTTCATTGCTGTTGATGATCTGTACCAATCCCTTGGACGATGCCAGTTTTATCGGACATATCCTGGATCGTCTGGTCGAAACAAATGCCGGAAAAGCTGAAAATCGCGAAAAAATCATCGGGGATCTGGTGCACAAATGGCGGGGGCTGGGACTGTATGCGACGACCCGGCCATTGGCGGTGCGACAGATCGGAGCTGTGGAAAAAGCGGTGATGCAGGATCTTGGTGGTCCCAATGATCGTGAGCGGATCTCTCGGGTGGATCTTCTGGACGATGGGGATCCCTCGGAACCTTTCTTCGATAAAATGGCCCTGATTCCCCGTATGGCCTGCCCGCAATCCTGTCGTCATTGCATGTTTGTCTGGCGACCTCCCATGAACAACATGCCCGATGCCGGACCATTATTAAAGTCCATCAATCGTCAAACTTCCAACCTTTTGTTTACTGGAGGCGATTTGACGAAGGATTTGAATCTTTTTTATCACGCCATCGCCACGATGGACCGGGTGGAAACCTTTGCGATCCTTCTCAACGGACTATGGGCCTGTTCCCAAACCGCCGCCGACCATTTGTTTGCCAATCTTCGTCGATCCTTGAACCGCAGACCTTCTTTTTTTTCCAAGGCGGACGTGCTCGTGCAAATCAGCTTTGATGAATTTCATCAAGAAATTATTGCCAATCGCAGTGGTGATTTAAACGAACGCATTCCCGTCGCCCACATTGCCCGAATTCTTATCGCCGGAGCCGGTCAACCCCATTGTCAGGTGGCTTTGATCCACAAGCAGAACAGCCTTAATTTTTCTATCCAGTTATTCCAAAAAGGTGTGTTTGGCCGTTTGTTGGCGGAACTGGAACAGCAAGGTTGGAAAATGGAGGACATCCACTGGCAAACCTCGCCACGCCTCAAAGAGCATCCTTCTCAGCCTGGCGTTCAGGGTGGCGTTATTCGTGAAGCAAAAATTTTATTGCGGGGTCCTTCTGTTACGACTACGGTTTATTTTGTAAGTTCCTGTGTTGATTCCCTGGGTCGAGCGGAACTTTTGGATCCATCGGAATATGTTTGCGAAAATCTTCTCTTTGAAGATTGGGTCCATGGTCGATCTCCCCCTATGGATCCCTTCGATACCGATCCCATGCTATGGCGTAACGGCAACGTCACCTTGTTTGGAGCCATCCATGTGTGGATGGGTAACTATTTCGTTGAGGGAGAACGGGTATTTTCCCGTTGGCGCAAAGATCCCCTCAGAGTGGCCCTGGGACGGTTGGATCGCCGTTTGCTTGTCGCACACCAGGCTTGGAATCCCCAACAACATCAACGGCTCATGCAAACGGCGACCAGCCCGCACAGTTTTTTGCATGGGATGACCCGGAACTCGGGTGCCCGCCTGTTTATTACCCAATGGTTGCTTGAGAATAGGGATGATCCATCGTCAAGCCCATGACAAACAAAGGGGGGCTGATGTTTTTGGCATGAGGGCGTAAGCATTGTATTCATTGAAAAAAATTAACGGCATAAAGGTTGCTGAGATGTCGGGTATCGTTGTATTACCCGTCCATCAAGGAGAAGAGCATAATGTTTGTCAGTTCCGACCTGACCCGTTTAAAACTTAACCTGCTTAAAGGGATGCCAGGGGTCTACAGCAGATTGATCACCAGACTTAACGTTGAGGGGCTTGTGGAGAGTGATATCATGGATGATGTCAAACGCAGGCGCATCGATGGTATCCTCGATTATTTTCATTACAAGTTTATGCCCTTGTAGTTCAAAATTTGGGGGCGAAGCCCCATATGCGCTAACATTGTTATTGGTAAAAATTTTTGCGGGGGTCCGGGGGGTGTGTCCGAGAGGTTCCAATATTCAAATTGACTGAAAGGTGTCA
>JACSDG010000213.1 GCA_015660855.1 Magnetococcales bacterium | reverse complement strand
GAGTGACATTTGGTCGGACCGATGCTGGTGTCTCTTATTGTGTGTCTATCCAAACGCATGCGCTCGTTCCGTCCCAGGGTTCAGGAGTTTCTCCATGATTGGCTGGGACTATGGCTGGGAATAGGTACGATCAACCAGTGTATCCATGAGGCTGGCCGCGCTGTAGAGCCGCTTGAGGATCGAATGATCGAAGAGATACGCCGCGCAGAGTTACTCAATGTAGATGAGACTCCATGGAAAGAAAAAGCCCTCCTTTTGTGGTTCAGTGTCTTCTGCTCGTTGACGATCACGTTGTTTGTGGTTGGCGCACGCAGTGCAGAAGCACTTGAACGGATTTTGGGAAATGAGTTCCCCGGTTGGCTGATGAGTGATGGGCTGAAAGTTTACCAGCGGTGCCTCAAACGTTTGCGTTGCTGGGCCCATTTGGATCGCAAAGCCAAAGGCCTTTCGGAGAGTTTGGACAGCGAAGCAAGACGATTTGGGGGCCAAGTGTTGGCGATCTTCGAAATATTACGGAGAGCGGTGTACCAAGCCCGCGAGGCCCCCCCGGGGACCAGCAACCTGAGACGGGTTCATGGGGATCTTTTGGGTATCCTCATGCTGGCTTGCCAGGAACACGCGGACTCCTCACATGAAAAGACTCATGCGTTGGCGCGTGAGTTTCTCTACGATTGGGAGGCTATCTGGGCAGTCTTGTCGGATCCGTTTTTGCCAATGACCAACAACGAGGCCGAGCGGCTGTTGCGGCACTGGGTGATTTACCGTCGCATCTGCTACGACACACGCACTGCTCAAGGGAGCCGGGTGGTCGCTTTATTGGCGAGTGTGATTGAAACATGCCGCAAACGAAAGGTCTTGCCATGGCCATTTCTGGCCGATACGATCGCCAAGCGTAGAAGGGGCGAGGCGGTGCCGCCTTTGCCGACCGTGGCGGCTGCTTAAGTAAGGAAGTTGCCTCCCGCAACCGATCGTTTTTCCGGTCCAAAAATGGGGGGGGTGAACGGTTACACCCAGAGGGACAATCAATCGCACAAAATTACAACCTACCTGGATAGAAAGGCAAACACGGCATCCGAACCAAACATTTTTTTATACCGGCTCCGCGCGAACAAATACTTTGCGTATATCCATGGGGGTACGATTGGGTTATGCCTCATGCGCGGCATGCTGATACCTTTCTGGATCAGGTACCCACTAAAAGTAGCATGTAACTTCGGATCTTGAATGATCTCAACCTTCAGTCCCAACTTGCCTGCAATGTACCTTAAGGATGTAGTACTAAACATGTGCAAATGATAGGGGCTGTAGACAAATTTCCACTCCTCGGGCCTGTCCTTCAAGAACAACGCACCGTTAATAACAGGAAGCCTAATGAAAATGAAACCTTGTGGCGAGAGCAGTTGAATCAGTGATCGTAAAAAATCCATCGGCGATTCCATGTGTTCAATAACGTCTATGGCGGAAACAATATCAAAGGTGCTCCCGCCGATATCCCCGATCTCCGAGAACACCGGAATCCCATTTTTCCTATTGTATTCTATCGCTATTTTTGAAATTTCAACACCGCTGACGCTATATCCATTGGATTTTAAAATCTGAAGAAGAAAACCTAAACCACACCCAAAATCCAGAACTTTGCCAGAAGTTTTTTTATGTCTGATTATGTGATGAATCCCATCGTTTAAATCGGTACGAATTACCTCGTCCATGAAAATCAGCATGCTGTCGATCAATAACATCAGGAGTTAACGGAGAGTTATGCGAATTATAATAGGCAAGCAACTCCTTCGGTTTAGGGACAGGATTCAGAAAATAGTGGTCAATCGAGGGGGAGTATGAATAAAGAAATCCTGGAATTGCGAAATTCACACTTTCTTGCTTTTTGCTCACGAAAGAGTCTTCCAGTGACTCCCCGGTAAACAGACATGTTTTATATTTTTCTTGAAAAACAAAATCATTAATATTCATTTTCCCTCCTTCGCGGGCACTCCCCCGGAGAGCATGATGCCCTTCGGGCAAAAAAAAGTCAAAACCAAAATCAAAGGAAAAACCCGAGTACGATGCCCCCTTTGGGGGCAAAAAAACAACAGCAAAACCGTGGGATTTTGCCCCACACCCCGCCGGGAACCGTAACGATTCCCAACCCCTGTGCTCATAAATCCTTACGGTTTCAGTTCTTCCCTCTATAATCAACGGCCATGGAAACAGTCCGCAAAGGCCGATACGCACTCAAGAAAATCTTGAAACATCCAGAATAACTGGAAAAAATTCCTTGCCATCCACGCAGCCGTTGTCACATGGGTCGTCGCCTACAACGTCTGGAAAATCATGAACTGCCGAGAACCCAACAGCCTCGGGTTCAACACCTACGCCTGCCCTGATCATCCAGGAGAAACCTGCCGCATCCCCAAATCCTGCAAGAGCCGGTTCTGTTCGGTGTGCGCCAAGGTGCAGGTAGACAATTGGGTGGCCAACGTGACTCAAATGTTCCCAAACTGCAACTATTTCCACATCACCTTCACCGTTCCATCCCAGTTCCGGGAACTGCTCTTCGCAAAACGGCCACTGCTGAATGCCGTTTTCGCTACCAGTGTCGAAACACTGATCACCTTCTGCGCCGAGCAAGGGTTTCTGCCGGCCATTACTGCTGTCCTTCACACCTTCGGCAGCGACATCAAACGTCACGTCCACATCCACATCATTATCAGTGCCGGTGGATTAATGCTGTCCGGAAAAGCCGAGCGGTACACCCTATTCATGGAACGGAAAAGAAAGGATCCCAAGGCAAAAAAGAGGGTGGTGACCGTTGTAACCGACAGGCCAAAATGGATCCACTTTCATGATTTCCCTTACAAAGTTCTCCATAAACGATACCAAGCCTTGCTCATCAAGCACATCAAGGAGCGGATCAACAAAAACTTGCTCTCAGCCAACCCGGACCCAGATTTCAAGCCTTTTTCTGATCTCAACGTCACGCGCTCTTTCTTCGATGACCTCCGGAAAATCTACCGGAAAGGATTCTTTGTTCACGCGTCGGGGGAACGCCAAAAACTCGCATGCACGGTCAAATATATCGGGAGATACGCCCGCCGTCCGCCTCTCTCCAAACTCCGTATCACTGAATACACCGGCGACATGATCACCTTTCTATTCAAGGACTACCGGAACCACGAGCGGCCTGTCCTCTACACGTTGCGGACAGTCGAGTTCATCAAAAAACTGGTTCAACACATCCCACCACATTACTTCAATGTGATCAGACATTACGGCCTTCTTGCCAGTCGGGTGAAGGCTGCATACCGAAAACTCACCGATAAACTGCTCCCGCCATCGGCAGAGGTCAAGCCTGCTTCGGACTGGCGAGAAAGGCAGACTGCGTACAGAGGGAAAGATCCCATGATCTGTAGCATTTGCGGGAAGGTGATGGCGTTCGTCTCCGCTCATCTGCCCAATCCTCTGTCACTGGTCAAAGCCCGATTCCAGGCGGCCTACCCTTAGGCGTTCCAGCATTGGTGCGCAATAAGGTATGATATTTAGCATAATCCTAATTTTTGACTATTTTTGTTGTTCGTTATTAATCCGCAGGCATGGAATTTTCCCGCAATCAACAATAATTCGACGCTCTTTCCGGCATAGATTCAGCTAATCGACAGATAAAAACCTTTATGTATTTTTTTATTTTTCCGAAACATGAACATGTTGCCCTTCGGGCAAAAAAAAGTCAAGGCTCAATTTGGATTCCGGGGTCTTGATTTATTGGCTTGAATTGCGATAATATCCGTGCTGGATTTTACTCCGCACTCCACTACCGTACACTTTTCAAGATAACTTAAAATGAAAATAATACTATAACTTTCATGCCTTCATTTATTAAGTGCTCCAAAAAACGCAGCCCGAGT
>JACSDG010000061.1 GCA_015660855.1 Magnetococcales bacterium | reverse complement strand
AAAGACAAAACCTTGGGGCGCTGCCCCAAACCCCGCCGGGGGGGATGATCCCCCCCGGACCCCCGCAATAATTTTTGCCAAACTTGTGTATAATGGTATACCCTTAACCCCCCGCAATAATTTAATCTTCGTCCAAAGCAGCCCTCGCCGTGTCAAGTGCCGCGCGTACCGTCGCGAAAGCCGTCCCTCCCTGGGATTTTCGAGCGTTGACCGAAGCTTCCACCTGCAAAAAAGCTTGGACGTCGGCTTGAATGCGCACATCGACCATTTGCATGGCCTCCAAAGGCAAGGTGGAGAGCGTTTGATTTTTATCCACACAAATTCGTACGATCTTCCCCGTAATCTCATGGGCTTCGCGAAAAGGAACCCCCTTTTTCACCAGATAATCGGCCAGATCAGTCGCGGTAGTAAAGCCTGCCGCCGCCGCGGATGCCATTCTATCCCGACGAATCTGTAAACCAGGAATCAGGTCGGCAAACAGACGCAACGCCCCCCCCACCGTGTCAACCACATCAAAAACAGGCTCCTTGTCTTCCTGCATGTCGCGATTGTAGGTCAATGGCAAACCCTTCAGCATCATGAACAAAGCCATCAGGTGCCCCGTCACCCGACCGCTTTTCCCCCGCACCAGTTCAGGCACATCGGGATTTTTTTTCTGCGGCATGATGGATGAACCGGTGCAAAAGGCATCCGGCAATTCAACAAAACCATAGGCACTCGACGACCACAAGATCAATTCTTCCGAAAAACGGGACAGATGGTTCATAATCACAGCACCGGCGAAGGCAACTTCCAGGACAAAATCCCGGTCGGAAACGGCATCCATGGAATTGCGACAAACCCCGTCAAATCCAAGTTCTTCGGCCACCCATTCCCGGTCCACGGGGAATGGGGTTCCCGCCAACGCCGCCGATCCCAAAGGCAAACGGTTAAGGCGGGGACGCAAATCAGCCAACCGCTCCCGGTCACGGCCAAACATTTCAAAATAGGCGAGTAAATGGTGGGCTAGGCTGACAGGTTGGGCATTTTGCAAATGGGTGAAACCGGGCAGGATGGTTTCAACATGATCTTCGGCCAGCGTCAGGAGGCTCAACTGTACCTGGAACAAACTTTTGTTCAGATCATCCACCTCTCCTCGCAAATAAAGCCTGAGGTCGGTTGCGACCTGGTCGTTGCGAGAGCGGGCCGTATGCAGTTTGCCTGCGACCGGGCCAATCAATTCTTTCAGACGACTTTCCACATGCATGTGGATGTCTTCCAGATCCAGACGAAAAGCCATCTTGCCTGCTTCCAATTCCGCCCTGACTTTCGCGAGTCCGGCAAGGATCTGGTCTGCATCATCCCCGGAGATAATCCCCTGGTTGGCCAGCATGCGACAATGGACCGAAGAGGCAAGAATATCCTCGCGAAACAAACGGCTGTCATAATGGATGGAAGCGGTAAACCGTTCGACAAACGCATTGGTAGGTTCACGAAAACGCCCGCCCCACAATTTGCCACTGGAGGGGGTGTCTTTGGTCATGATTTTTTTCTCAGATTGGCGGCAATACGCATTCTCAAGGCATTAAGCTTGATAAAACCGCTGGCGTCACCCTGGTGGTAGGCCCCTTGGTCTTCGTCGAAGGTGGCAATCGCCGGATCGAACAAGCTATGGTTTGATTTTCGGCCAACGACAGAAACGTTACCCTTGTACAACTTCAATCGGACCACGCCGTTGACCATCACCTGGGAGGCATCGATCATTGCCTGGATCATCTGGCGTTCGGGAGAAAACCAATAGCCATTGTAGATCAAGGCGGCATAACGGGGGGCCAGTTCATCTTTCAGGTGGGCCACTTCCCGATCCAGGGTCAATGATTCCATGGCGCGGTGGGCAACACCCAGGATGGTTCCCCCGGGTGTTTCATAGACGCCACGGGATTTCATACCGACATAGCGGTTTTCCACCAGATCCAAACGCCCCACGCCGTTGATCCCTCCCAGATGGTTGAGCCGGGTCAATAGCTGGGCCGCCGACATTTTTTCGCCATCAATGGCAACCAGGTCGCCCTTCATGAACTCAAGTTCCACATAGGTGGCTTTGTCAGGGGCTTTTTCCGGGGCCACGGTAAGAAGGTACATGTCTTCGTCGGGCTCCTGCCAGGGATCCTCCAATATCTTGCCTTCAAAGGAAAGATGGAGCAGGTTTCGGTCCATGGAATAGGGGGCTTCTCCTTTTTTGTCCCGGGGAACCGAAATGCCGTGGGTTTCGGCATAAGCCAAAAGTTTATCCCGGGAGCTGAGATCCCATTCCCTCCAGGGGGCAATGACGCGAATGTTGGGCTTCAGGGCATAGTAACCCAATTCAAACCGAACCTGGTCGTTACCTTTTCCGGTGGCCCCGTGGGCGACGGCATCGGCCTGGGTCAGATTGGCAATTTCAATCTGGCGTTTGGCAATCAGGGGCCGGGCGATGGAGGTTCCCAGATGATAGACCCCTTCGTACAGGGCATTGGCTCGATACATGGGAAACACAAAGTCGCGGACAAATTCTTCCTTGAGGTCTTCGACGAATATTTCCTTAACACCATGTCTTTCCGCTTTGGCGCGGGCTTCTTCCAACTCTTCGCCCTGACCAAGGTCGGCAGAAAATGTGACGACTTCGCAGTGATAGGTATCCTGCAACCATTTTAGAATGATGGAAGTATCCAATCCGCCGGAATAGGCCAGCACCACTTTTTTTACTTTTACGTGCTCTGTCATGTTCCGCTCCCAATAAAACCAGAACATCATGGCCCTTCGGGCAAAAACCTCGGGGGCTTCGCCCCCAAACCCCCATAGGCATGAAGCTTTTTGTTTAAATTCAAAAAAAGAACCTTGGGGCGCTGCCCCAAACCCCGCCGGGGGGGATGATCCCCCCCGGACCCCCGCAATAATTTTTGCCAAACACTTCAAAGACGCCCAAGGATTAACCATTCCAAAATAGCTTTTTGCACATGCAACCGGTTTTCCGCTTCGTCCCAAACAACAGAGTGCTCACCATCAAGGACTTCAGACGTAACCTCCTCTTCCCTGTGAGCCGGAAGACAGTGCATGAAAAGGGCATCTTTTTTAGCTTCGCGCATCAATTTTTGATCGACCTGAAAACCGTGAAAAGCCCGAAGACGCCGCTGCCGCTCCTGCTCCTGCCCCATGGAAATCCAGGTGTCGGTGATGACCAGATCCGCCCCCGCCACCGCCTCACGCGGATTACGCGTCAAGGCCACCGAGCCTGAACCAGTTCTGGCTTGCTGTTGTTGCGCCAGGCTTAAAACACGGGGATCGGGATCGTAGTTGACCGGACAGGCCAACGTCAAATGACACCCCACCTTGATGCTGGCAAGAATCCAGGAATGAGCCATGTTGTTGCCGTCACCTACAAAAGCTACCTTGCGTCCCTCCAGCATACCCCGCTTCTCCTGGTAGGTGAACAGGTCGGCAAGTATCTGGCAGGGATGGAAATGATCCGACAGCCCGTTGATAACCGGAACTGTGGCAAACTGGGCCAATGTCACCGCATTTTCATGGGCAAAGGTGCGAATCATCAGGGCGTCCAAATAGCGCGACAACACCCGGGCACTATCCGAAATGGTCTCGCCACGGCCCAACTGAATTTCCTTGGAGGAAAGAAACAGGGCATGGCCACCCAACTGGAACATCCCTACCTCAAAAGACACCCGTGTTCGCGTCGAAGGCTTCTCAAACAACATCCCCAAGGTGCGCCCTTCGAGAGTTCGCGTGGCATGGCCTTCCTTCAAGGATTGCTTGAGCACAGCCGCCCGCTTGAACAGAAGCTGGATTTCCACAGCATCCAGATCGGACAGGGAAAGAAGATCCCGTTTTTTGTTTAAGGTCGTCGTCATGTCAAAACAGATCGTTTAAAACGCCAGCGAGAACAGACAAAGCCCCGTCAATTTCTTGCGTCCCGACAATCAGAGGTGGCAGCATGCGAATGATGGTCCCCATTTGGCAGCTGACCAGAAGACCCCGCGACAGGCACACACTGACCGCCTCCTCAGCGGGAGAATTAAGCTGAATTCCTGCCATCAACCCACAACCACGGACATCCGTGACCATTTTATGGTTGGCAGAAATTCTTCGGAGACCCTCAAGCAGATAGTCGCCCTTCGCAGCAACCGACTTGAGAAAACCCTCACCGTTGATAACTTCCATCGTCGCCAGGGCGGCACTGGATGCCAGATAATTTCCGCCAAAAGTGGAGCCGTGCGAACCCGGACTGAAAGCAGCCGCCACCTTGGCCGTGGTCAAACAGGCCCCCATGGGAACCCCCGAAGCCAAAGCCTTGGCTGATGTCATGATGTCGGGAGCAGCACCGCTGTGCTGGTGGCACCAAAAACGACCCGTACGCCCCATCCCGGTCTGAACTTCGTCATAAATCAACAATAAATCATGGCGGTTGGCAATATCGCGCAGGGCCGGCAAATAGCCAGGATCGGGAATGACGACACCCGATTCCCCCTGAATGGGTTCTACCAGAATGGCCGCCGTGTTTTCCCCAATCGCCTGTTCGATGGCCTGGGGATTATTGAAGGGGGCATATTTGAACCCGGCAGGCAATGGTGCGTAACCCCGTTGAACCTTGTCCTGGGCAGTGGCGGTCAAGGTGGCAAGCGTACGACCGTGGAAACCATTATTGGTAGTGATGATCTCGTAGCGGTGACTCTGCTTGCGCTCAAACATGGTCTTGCGCGCCAACTTGATGGCCGCTTCGTTGGCCTCGGCCCCGCTGTTACAGAAAAAAACCTGCTCGGCAAAACAGGATTCGGTCAGTGCCTTCGCCAATTCTTCCTGCAGGGGAATACGATAAAGATTGCAGGTATGGATCAGTCGCCCCGCCTGCTCACGGATGGCCGCCACGACTTTGGGGTGACAATGCCCCAGATTGTTGACACCGATGCCGGAGAGAAAATCCAGATAGGTTTTCCCCTGATCATCCCACAGAACAACCCCTTCGCCACGCACGAACGTAACGGGAAACCGAGCATAGCTGGGGATGACATGAGGCATTTTTATCATAGCGGCTCACCGAATCCTCTGAAAAATTCTCTTTATATCCTTCCTGACTTCACCGACGCAAGGATTGAAATATTCAATAAACACAATTTGGCATCAATCCATCCAACCAACTTCGGAACATGATGCCCTTAGAGCAAAAACCAAAAGACCCGGCCTGCACACGGCATCCGGGTCTCTTGGCTTAGTGCCAGGCTTGAAATAGATTCAAATGAACAGGGTGATATTCGCGTCCTGGGCGATTTCAAAAAAGCGAGCGGCACCGGCGTATTCCAGACCATCGATAAGCTCGGAATGCTTGAAATCAAACAGGTCAACCGTCATTTGACAGGCGATCATTTTGACCTCGGACTCGATGGCCATTTCCAGCAGGGTGTCGATGGAAGCCACCCCCTTGCCAGCCATTTTCTGTTTCATCATAACGGTGGCCATAGCTTCCATCCCTGGCAGAATCTGAACCAGAACGGGCATGGGAACCGGCATGGGCATGCCAGGATTGCCGAGGGGTGAGATTTTCAGGTTGCGTTCTTTTTTGACCACCTGGAGACCATAAAACGTCCAGAAGATGGTCACGTCATAATCCAGAGCTGCCGCAGTGGTAGCGAGAATCAACGGTGGGTAGGCAAAATCCAAAGTGCCTTTGGTCGCGATGATCGCCAGTTTTTTTTGATCGGCCATAGCCAATACCCCTTAACCTTTCTTTTTGATTTCGTAGTAGTAGACGCCACTGTTTTCGGAGGCTTTAATCAACTCGTTTCCGGTTTGCACGCAGAAGGATTCAAAATCCTTGGCGGAGCCAGGATCCGTGGCCTCGATGGCAAGCACCTGGCCGGTTGTCATGCCCTTCAAGGCTTTCTTGGCGCGAAGAATGGGCAAAGGGCAGTTTAATCCTTTTGCGTCAAGGGTAGAGTCAGCCATGTTTTTTGACCTCCAAATCGGTTTTCGCGGGAGTTTGTAGGAAAAATCTGTTAGCCTCTCAGTTTTCCTGGCTTAATCATTGCAGGATGCGCAGGATGCAACATTTTTTAACTGGTTCGAGGCCTGTAGCCGGACTGCGACAAAGAGTCTATTGTGCATGTTTTGTTGCCATCTGCCAAGGGACGTTTTTTCGGCGTATTCGGAAAAACAAGGTTTGGCAAAAATTATTGCGCAAGTCCGTAAGGAAACGGTACCCCCCAGCAGGGATTTGGGGGCGGATCCCCCAAGGTTTTGGTCCCTGCCCGAAGGGCATCATGTTCACGGTCTGTTACCTTAACCATTAAGCTGATTTAAGTCATGACTATCGTCCTGCTTGTCCTTGCATTATTGATCGTTCTCTTTTGGTCCCTTCTGCGATTGCGGTCCATGCGGGAGAGCCATGTAGCAGATGAACTGCCTCCCGATAAAACGACCATCCTCGTGGGTTTGTTCTACTCCTTAAGTCGCGCTTGCCTTCAGCATTATCGCGATAAAAACCATTATCCCAGGACCGTGACCGGGTCGGATGGGTCTCTGATGGAGCTGGGATATCTCAAGGGTGACACCCTGGCCGAAATCACCTCTGTCACCAAATTGTTTTCCATTGCCATTTCCGACCGGGCTGGATTTGGGGTATGTCTGGCGCATACGCCCGCCGCCATGGCCAACGACATTGTCGGCAGAATCAATGAAAATGATTGGCCGGGTGAGTTTGTCGATTACAAAAACGGTCAGTTTGTCCCTCTGGAAAGACCGATAACCCGAACCATGGTCAACCTAACGCTCCCCCTCCCCGTGCAACCGGTAGGTACCAAGCCGGTCATTCTGGAAAATGCCGAACCCGAAAAAAGGCCTCCAAGCGTGCTCCTTGAAGATGCAGACGAAAACGGAGACGGAGACGAAACGGCGGGAGAGGATCGAGAGGAATCAAACAACGAGAAAGATTTGTAAGTTGGAAATTTTGTTTTTTTCTGGTGGATGCCAAATGGGTGTCCATGTTGGACCGGCAGCCGTCTATTTTTGCGCCATAAATTTTTCAAACACCTTCTCCCCAATCTTGCTAAAAAACTGCCTGGCGGACATTTTGCAGATGGATTGATAACGGACATAGCCTCGGGGACTAGTCATGTACCAGCGCACCAATCCAAAAACTCCAGGCAAAATCATGCACAACCGAACCGTCAGACGACGGATAAACGAGGTGCGCCACAATTCAAGATTGACCATGTCGGCATACATGGCAATCTTTTGTTTGTGGACAAGGGGATAGCTCAGAGCCGAAAGGGTGTAATAATTGCTGGGACGCACTTTGGGATCAAAAAGGCCCCGCTGCAAAACCAGATCATAAAGCTCAGTGGCTGGCAGGGGATAAAAGGTGGTAGCTTGAGCACTGTCGGGTTGAATGGTTTGCAGCAGTCGAACACTGGCACGCATCACCGCTTCCGATTGATCGGGCATGCCCATCATGACAAAGGCGTGGGTACGGATGCCGTGCCGTTGCATCAAACGATAGCTGTCAAGAATCTTTTGGTCGGGCATGTTGCGTTTGAGGATCTGTCGGCGAAACGATTCATCACCACTCTCAATTCCAATGGAACATGACCAAGCCCCCGCTTCCTTAAGGTCGCAAACCCGGTTTTCGCGAATCAGTTCCGGACGTTCCATAAAAATAAATGGTGTCTTCAGATCGTGCAGATGCTCCCGCAGCTCGGCGGTCCGCCTGTCGGAAGTCATCACCACCTCATCGACGAAATACATCATGTCCATGCCATAAAGGGAACGGAACAATTCCATCTCCCGGCGCAATTGCGAACCACTTTTTTCCCGGCGCCATTTGCCAGCCCCTTTGTTGATTTCCATCAACGCGGAATTGCTGCAATAGGTACACAGGTAAGGACAGCCACGACTCCCTTCAAAAACACCACAGACTTGCGCCGTTGGGACCAGACGCAAGAAACAATGCTGGGTATAGTGCCGTTCGTCAAAAAGTTCATACCTCGGCTCCGGTGCTTGAGCCAGATCGAACAAGGGTCCTACCGGATTTTTGACCAATTCTTCCTGTCGTTGAAAAAACAGGTTGGGAAGTTCTCGAATGCGTTCTGGTTTTCCTTGGGCCATGGCATGGGCGATGGCCAAACAGGCATCTTCACCATCACCCGTCACCCCATAATCCACCAAGGGAGCCAGTTCCTGCGGGACAAATGTGGCGTGAGGCCCCCCCGCAAGCAAAAGCATGTGACCTTTGTTTTGTCTTAAAGCCTCAAGAATGGGCAGAGTCGCAGAAAATTCCAGTGTTCGCAGCGACACCCCGACAATATCCGGATGCCATCGGCCAACCTCTTGCATGACATGTCCCACCCACGCACCCGTTTCATGAAAGGTCAGATCGCAAATGCGAACATCCACGCCATGATTGACCAGATGGGAACCCAATGCGAGAATGCCCATTTGTGGCGTTTTGGGGCGGGTAATGTTGGGGTAGATGAACATGAACCGCATGGCAGAAAAATTCCGTGAAATGTTCCAGGATTAAGTTCAAGATGCCATCTGCGATGTTGCCGTAGTACCATAAAAAGCATCATGCTGACCGAGTGTATCAAACTTGGCCGACAGATTGCTAACAAGAAAAGCAGTTCGGTCGGCGCAGCAACAAAAAACGAGTTTCATAAAACTTAACGAAGTTGCACCTTGACAAGGGTGGGGCATGGGGCAAAACCGATTGTCTCTGAGAGTTTGGATTTTGTTGCTCTGCATCGGCATCCCCAACTTCGGGTCTCAGGCCCGAGCTGAGGATAGTGAATTTGTTCGCGTGGGTGTTTACCAAAACAAACCAGGTGTGTTTGTCGATGCCGAAGGGGAAATTCGTGGTTTCTACGTTGATATCCTCAAACACGTCGCCCAGGAAGAACAATGGACGATCCATTTTGTCCCCGGCACCTGGGATCAAAACCTTCAACGTCTGGAAAACGGCAGCATCGACCTGCTGACGGGCATCGCCTACACCAAAGAGCGTGACCAGATATTCGATTTTACCAAACAAACTGTTTTTCCCAACTGGGGACAGGTTTACACCCTTGAAGAAGATGCCGATTCGGTCCTTTGGCTAAAAGATCGCGTGATCGCCGGAGTCAAAGGAGATGTCTATACCCATGGCCTCGAAAAACTCCTTGCAGAGTTTGATTTCCCCTATGACATGCTCTACACCACCAGTTATGAAGAAGTGCTGTCACGCGTGGAGACGGGGGATGCCGACGCCGGTGTCATCCCCCGATCCTCTGGCATGGTGATTGAACATGAATACGATGTCTATAAAGCTCCCATCGTCTGTTGCGTCGTTGAAGTTCGCTACGCCGTCAAGGCAGGAACCCATGCTGGGTTGATTGCCGCTTTGGACCAGCAACTTAAAAGCCTCAAGGGAGACAAATCCTCGCTCTACTATTCCGCCATGAATCATTGGTATGGCGGAATCGAACAAGAACACTTTCCCAAATGGCTGATCTGGACTTTAGCCGTGGGAGCGGGTGTCCTGGTGCCGATGTTGATCGGAAACATGGTATTGCGCAAACAGGTCAAGGCCCGCACCCTGGCCCTGGAAAAAGAAATTTCCGTGCGCAAACACGCGGAAATCGCTTTACGTGAGGCCATGCATAATCTCAGGACCATCCAGGTAGCCCCGGGGGTCATCTGGATGCAAATACCCGAAGCGGGACTCTATATCCTGTGCGGCTGTCCGGGGGAGGTGGTCAAGCATCTGATGCATCGCGGCCTGATCCAACGCACCACGCAAAACGGGGTGACCTGGGAGACCGGTCCCAATGTCATTTTGCTCTCCGATCTGCTGATTCAAAACGGTGGGTTTGCCAATCTGGCGGAATTTCCAGTGTTACAAATGCTCTATCGCCAGGGGATGATTCTTCCCAAACATCCCAACAATACCGGTGTCAAACCTCTGCTTATCGGTCGAGAATCCCAGGTACGGGCACAAATGCACTATATCCATCGCGGCAATTATGGCCTTCTGGACAAAGGAGAATTGTTGGTTGAGGGTGTGGATGAGTCAACTGCCGACATGATGATGAAAATAAAAATAAAGTTTGCCTTTGGAGCGATCCGCGAACCTTCGCAGATCATCGATTCCCTGTTCATCGATACCCATCCGGTGGAAATTCGCAACGGGGTCACCGTGGCACGTACCGCACTCAACACCTATCGATTTTCCTATCGCGGCAACTCTCAGGATGTGGATCTCAACCTCCCTGCGGGTACCCCCTACGAACCACCCTATCCTCTGGGTCAGCACCGCATTCCACGGTACCATGAATTTGCCGTTCTCCATACCGGTCAGGGCGATGGATGGGATCGCAATCGTCCCAGCATGTCCAGCGTCATCCTTTTTCATGGTCGTATCTATCTTATCGATGCCGGTCCCGGCGTGTTGCAGGTACTAACCGCCTTGGGTATCGATATTTCTGAAGTCAACGGCATTTTCCATACCCACGCCCACGATGATCACTTTGCCGGATTGCCTGCCTTAATCCGATCGGATCGACGTATGCGCTATTTTGCCGTTCCCGTGGTACGCGCCTCCGTGGTAAAAAAATTCGCGGCCCTCATGAGCCTTGACGAGCACCAGTTCCATCATTTTTTCGCCGTCCGGGATCTTGCGAGCGGGCAATGGAACGATTGTGACGGTCTTCTGGTCAAACCGATTTTTTCACCCCACCCGGTTGAGAATACAGTTTTTATGTTCAAAGCGGGCGAAGGTCCAGAGGAAAAAACCTATGCCCACTGGGCCGATCTTTCCAGTTTTAAAGTTTTAGACGGTATGGTGGGAACTGAAAAACATGACCTGCCACTTTCGTTGGTGGAAAATATCAAACGGTCCTACCTGGAACGCGCCAATCTTAAAAAATTGGATATTGGCGGTGGCATGATCCATGGTATGGCTGAAGATTTTCGCTCCGATCCTTCCGACAGGCTGATCCTGGCCCACATTGATCGCAAATTGCTTCCGGCGGAAATGGAAATCGGCTCGGAAGCGGCTTTCGGAGCCGTAGATGTCCTGATTCCCGGCGAAAAAAATCTTATGACCGACAGAGCTTTTGGCTTTATCAAAGCTTTTTTCCCCCACATCGACGAGAAAGAAATAACCCTGTTGGTTCAACAGGCTCCCAAGGTCAACTATAACGCAGGCACCATCATCCATCGCGCCCAGGATTCCTGCGATTACCTGGAAATGGTCCTTTCCGGAACCGTCGCCTACCTTGAATCCAGAAATGGGGTGGAAAACCATCTGTCCATCGGTTCATTTCTGGGGGGAATCGATTTTCTGGGCCTCAAATCCGAAGACTCCTGGACCTTGCGCAGCATTTCCGATTGCATGGTGATCCGCCTGTCCCACGCCAACGTGCTTGCCTTTTTGGAAAAAAATAATTTAAAACGAGATTTTGTCGAAAGTATGAGGAAAATCCGCTTTCTGCGAAAAACTTGGTTGTTCGGCGAGGCAACGACCTCGTTTACCCTGAATCGTATCGCCCACTCCCTGACCCCCATGATGTTCGAGGTGGGACGGGAAATGTCCATCAGCGATCAAAAAAGCCTTTGGGTGGTGTCGGGGGGACAGGTGGCCCTTGCGGACGAGGATGGCCGGATCGTCGATGAATTGGGCGATGGGGGAGTTTTTGGCGAACAAAATTTTATCAACCCCTCCCTAACCGGTGGCTTCGCCCGAGCCTTGGAAACAACTCCGCTGTTCCGCCTGGATTATGATGACCTCATGAACATTCCCATCGTCCACTGGAAAATGCTGGAACTCTACGATAAACGTTGGCGTTTCAAACAGCGTTGATTCTGGAATCGATGGGAAGGGATTGAAATTTCAAGCTTTTATTTGGGTATCGAAAAAAAGTTTGACAAGAATTATTGCGCGGCTACGGGGGGATCATCCCCACCGGGGGGGACCAACAGGGGCAAAGCAGGAACAAATGATGGATGTGGCCAACCAAACACCGCAGGAAAAACTTCAAGAGCGGGTCTATTCACCGGACTCCCAACTACGGCATCCCCTCGATTTTTTTCGGATGGCGTTGCAGGACGTTTCCAATTCCAGAGATCTGGCGTGGCGTCTGTTTTGGCGAGACATCCATCAACGTTACCGGCAATCGATATTTGGCTTTCTGTGGATCTTGATTCCACCCATTATCACCACGGCCATTTTTGTCTTTTTGAATGAAAAAGCCATTTTAAACGTTGGAAAAACAGACATTCCCTATCCAGTTTATGTCATGTTGGGGACACTTTTATGGCAAATTTTTACCGAAAGTGTCCAGGCACCCATGACGCTGTTTGACTCCTGCGTCCCCATCATGATCAAAATCAACATGCCGCGCGAAGCCCCTGTCCTGGCAGCCATGGGCCAGGTTTTATTTTTGGCCGTCATGCAGCTTTTCATTGCCTTCGGTGCCATGCTCTATTTTGGCGTAGCCTGGCACTGGACGGTGTTGTTCGTCCCGTTCATGATCCTGGTTTTGATCACCCTTGGATCGGCCATAGGCTTGATTTTGGTTCCCATAGGTGCGTTATATAAAGATATCAAAGAGGGAACGACTGTCCTGTTGCGCTTGGCGTTTTTCATGACCCCCATCGTCTATCCACCGCCGCAAAGCTGGCCCTATTCCCTGATCGTGCAGATGAACCCTGTCACTCCGATTCTTCAAGCCACCCGTGATGTCCTGGCCAAGGGGCAAATGGCGGATCCCCAAAGTTTTGTATGGTTCAGCGTTGCCATTGTGATCGTTTTTTTCTTCGCCTTGATTTATTATCGTTTGGCCATTCCCATCATCCTGGAGCGGCTGGGGGCATGATCCTCCTGGTTGGGGTTACGACATGACACCTTTCGGACCTTTAGCGATCACCGCCGACGGTTATGGACTGACCGAAGGGATCAGTGAAGGAATCGCCCGCCTGGCCCGGACACAAGCCATCACCGGGGTCAGTGTCATGTGTCACCCTGCCGCCCGGCTGGAACGTCTGGAAATATTGAAAAATTCGGGCGTGCTTACCGGTGTGCACCTAGTCCTGGTAGAGGAACGGCCTGTTTTGGCCGATGACCCGGGATTAAAACCGATTCTGGACCGGCGTGGTCGATTTCCCGACAGTTGGATGCGATTGTTTTTTCTGGTGATGCTCAAGCCCTGGGTTCTACCCGCATTGAAACGGGAAGTGGAAGCCCAAATCAATCGTTTCGTCGAATTGGGATTGAGTCTGGATTTTATCAACAGTCACCAACATGTCCACCTGTTCCCCCCCATCTGGTTGACCTTGCGGCCTTTGCTGGAATCTTACAAAGTCCCCATCCGTGGAACGGCGCACTGGGATTGGCAGGGTTGGTCACCCCAGGGTTGGATCAACGCAATCTCCTGGATCAGTTGGCATCTGGGTTGCCGAATGGGAAACAGTCTTTCCCTCAAGCCCGTTGGCATCAATGCCACGGGACGTTTTTCCATGGCCACCGCCAAAGAACTTCTGACTGGAAAACAAAATTTTTCCCGTTGGGAGGTTCCGGAACTGGTGGTTCATCCAGGGTGTGAAGACCGGCAGGCCCGCGACTATTATTCCCACTGGAAATACCAGTGGGATCAGGAACGCACAACATTGGCCTCGGAACCATTGCAAACCCTCCTTGAACAAAACGGTTGCGACCTTTTGGGTGCCTCCATGAAAATTCGGGAACGGGTAGCGGAGGCGGGTACGTTTGCAACCCGCACAAAATCGTCCGAGGTGGTGTTGGCGATGGTTTGGCCACAGACATGGGAACAGGTGGTCCTGTTTACCCGGCTCACCGAAGGATTGGTCCGAAAAGGATCGAGTCCGCACCAGCTCCTCCCCGACCTCCTTTTTGGACTGGAAAGACACCAATTTGAACATTATCGCGGTTTTTCTCTGGGGCGACGTTTGATTGACCTGTGGTTTTGGTTGCGGTCCCTGGGTCAGCGTATCGACAATACCGAAGCACTATTGCACTTGGTTGTGCCATCTCCAGCCTGGGCCTGGGTGGCGGGCTTGATTGGTTTTCCTGGGGAAAGGGTGTTACTGCATTACAGTGGCAGAGCCGTCGCCTGGGATGCCGCCAATGGCAAGGCATTTTTAACCGATCCATGGTTTGTTGGACCAGCGATGTTGGCCAATCCAGAGTTTATCGCCCTCTTGGCGGGAAGGGTTGCGGCGGCACATTTGACCATGGATGCCGGTACGGCGCGCATTCTGACCAGGGTGGGGTGCAAGCGGGTATTTCAGTGTCCGGGACTCGTCGAACTGCCGGGTGGAAGCAAAGGGAGGTCCGAAACAAAAACAAGGAATACGTCGGATGCTTCCGCGATTTACGTCGGTTTTTCCGGCTCTGGCTCACCGGTGGAAGGTCTTGGAGATTTATTACGTGCCATGTCCCTGGCAATGCCCGAAAATCCCCCATTGCGTTTGCTGCTGACGATAAAAGACCGACAACGCTTCAAAAAAATTCAAAAAATGCTTCTGGAGTCGGGTTTGGCGAATCGGACACAGATGGTTGATGTCGGGGATGAGGAGGAATTGTTGTCGCAAGCAGACGTGATGGTGCTACCCTATCGTGCGGCCGTCGCGGCAGCGCTTTATCCGCAAGAGTTACTGGCAGCGGCGGCGAGTGGATGTCCCATGATCACGACCGCCATTCCCGCCTGGGAACATTTGTTCAATCTGGCATCTCCAGGATTGGAAATGATTTCACCCGGAGATGTTTCGGCCCTTAGACGCGCCCTGGTGACCCTGCCACGCCGAGTTGACCGGCCCAAAGGAGGGCCTCCCCTCTTAAAACCGCCCTCTGCGCATCAGGGAATGGAGGCGGTGTCGGCCATCCATCAGCGTTTGGGTGGCGGACGTTTCATCCCCGGCAACTGCTGACCGAAGCATCGATTGCCCAGGCATGTTCCAATCGTCCAACGGCAGCACTGCTGCGAATAGTTTGGGTCGCTTTGAGAACTGCCAGGGCCTGATGTCCGGTGACCAGGGGTGGAGTATGGCCACGCACCGCATCCACAAAATGTTGGAGCTCCATGGCCAAAGGTTCGGCCTGTCTAACCGCAATCCGTTCGATGGAAAGATCCACGTCATAATGAGGTTTACGGGTTGTTCCCAAATCGGTGCCGTCCATGGGATTCTGGCGGTAGATGCTCAGTTGCTGAGTCATAAAATTGCAGACGATCCAGCCCAGGTCGCAAGTGACACTCAACTCCCTCACCTTATTTTGGGTAATGCGGCTGGCGGTGAGGGTAGCCATAGCCCCACCGTCGAAACTGAGCAGGGCACTGACATAATCCCCCCCCGTGGAATCGGGGGTATGGACGCCACTGGCAACAATTCCGGTGATGGGTCTGTCGATCAAGGTCATGACAATATCCAAGTCATGTGTCATCAAGTCGGCAATGACATCGACATCGGTGATGCGGGCACTGGCACGACTCATGCGCCGAACATCCATGGCATAGATCCTCTGGCCCTGGGAAAGAAGGGTGGTCAATTTCTGTATGGCTGGATTGAACCGTTCGATATGCCCCACCAACAGCACAACATTGTTTTTGTCTGCGGCATGGATCAATTGTCGGCATTGATCTTCGGACGTGGCGAGAGGCTTTTCGATCAGGCAGTGAATGCCATGATTCATGAGCTGGGTGCCGATTTCGGCATGGGTGGCGGGCGGAGTGGCGATGCTGACGGCATCCACCCGGTCAAGAATGGGGTCGATGGTGTTGAAACCCTGACATGAGTAAAGAGCAGCCGTGGCATCGGCACTTCTCTGGTCAACATCGACGACCCCCACCAAATCCACCCCGCGAACCTGGGAATAAACACGGGCATGATGTCGGCCCATTTGACCAACACCAACGACAGCAACGCGAAGATTTTTCATTGGGTTCACAAACAGGCTCCATGTGGCGGAGAGTCACAGATTGCCAAAAGCTCCCCTGGTTGAAAGACCTTTTTTGTCATCATGCCCGCAACGGGGAATTTTTAAATTAATCATTTTCGCGCTGTTTGTCATTGATGCAAAAAAGAGAATTTTTGATCGGCCATGTCCAACAAAGCCGTTCTGCTTGAAATAAAGACGCCACTTGCTTTATTTATTTTTCCCTGCGATAGTGCGCGGCTGGGTGTTGGATGGAGTCGGCATTGTGGATTGGGACAGTCATGGGCGACGGATCTTCGATTTTACCGTTATTTTTTCGTAATAAACTAACGCTGGGTTGCCGGGCCGTCCATTCCGCCTTTTGGTATATTTTTGGATCCGTTAACCAGACTTTTAGCCAATTGATAAAATTAAAAGTTTTAGCCATTGCGTTACTGTTTTTTGTTAATACCGACATGGCCTTTGGGGCGTTGCGGATTGATATTACCAAGGGCGGTCTGCAACCGCTTCCTATCGCCCTGTCTGATTTTGTCGATTTGTCGCCCAATGGGGCGGTTTTTCCGCAAGGGACATCGGGACGCGAACTCAACGAGGTCATCACCGCCGATCTTGAACGTTCCGGGTTGTTCAAACCGCTCGATCCGGGTTCGTTCATGCAAACACCTGCAGAACTCTGGCAGAAAGGACCGAATTTTCGCGATTGGCGTCTCATAGGAGCCGAGGCGGTGGTTTCGGGTGCGGCTTACGAAAAGGATGGCAAGCTGGTCGCCGATTTTTTTCTCCACGATGTCTATCAGGGATCCCTGGTGGGGAAGGGCAAACGTTTTACCGCTCCGATACGCGATTTGCGCCATGTAGCCCATCGAATCGCCGACGAGATTTATACCCGGCTAACGGGTGAAAGCGGTTATTTTACATCACGGATCGCCTTTGTCGCCAGCCGTGGAGACATGAAATGGCTGGCGTTGATGGACCAGGATGGTGCCAACCAAGTAGACCTGACGCGAGATCGTACCCTGGTGCTGACCCCCCGGTTCGCCCCCTCCGGAGAACAACTTTTCTATCTATCCTACGAACGTGGCCCGCCAAGGATTTTTCGTTGGGATCTCTACACCGGAAAACGCACCATACAGGGAGACTATCCCGGTCTTAACAGTGCCCCTTCCTGGTCGCCGGATGGCCAAACCATGGCTTTGACCCTCAGCATGGACGGAAACTCGGAGATTTATCTGCGTGATCTGAAAAGCGGCAATCTGCGGCGCCTGACCGAAAACATTTCCATCGATACATCGCCATCCTTTTCGCCGGATGGCCGACAGATTGTGTTCAATTCCGACCGGGGAGGTTCACCCCAGGTCTACGTCATGGAAGCCAATGGCAGCAATGTACGCAGAATCTCCTTCGAGGGTAACTACAACGCCGCTCCCGTCTGGTCGCCGCGTGGTGATTTCATCGCCTATGTCCGTGGTGGCGGCGGTCGGTTTCGTATTGCGGTTATCGAACCCAACGGCCAAAATGGCCGGGTTTTAACCGACTCCTGGATGGATGAATCTCCGGCTTGGTCCCCCAATGGCCGGGTTATTTTGTTCTCAAGACAGTCGGGAAGCCAAACACGTCTTTACACGATCGATTTAACAGGGCATAATGAGCGGTCTGTAGATCTTAAGGGTAACATTAACGGTTCCGATCCTTCCTGGTCGCCCTTGGTACGCTGACAACCGCTGGTGCCGGTCGGTTGCAGATGGGGGTTCTCCAAAGAAGGTCAATAACAATTTTTTTTTAGGGGTGATTGCATGAAACGCTTGGCTAGTTTTTTCATCACGGTCCTGCTCTTGGGTACGTTGGCGGGATGCGGGGCTGTTCCTAACGAAGGACCAGACGGTGCGGCAGCACAGGGAGGAGGAGCAAAATCGGACGGGGCAGGTGTTGGCGGTGCAGGCGGCTACGGTTCCAATCTTGACGATCCCAACGCAGCCGGTGCTCTCACCGAGGCCGACCGCAGGGTTCACTTTGACTTCAACTCCGCAGCGCTGACGCCGCAAGCTGAGAGCGTTCTCGCCAAAAACGCCCGTGCCCTTTCCAGGTCTGCCGGTCGCGTCCAGGTTGAGGGGCATTGTGACGAACGCGGGACTCGCGAGTACAACTTGGCTCTCGGCCAAAAACGTGCCGACGCTGCAGCTCAATTCCTGATTTCCCAGGGTGTGGATTCTGGACGCATCAAGACCATTTCCTACGGCAAAGAGCGGCCGATGATACAAGGTCATGATGAGACCTCCTGGCAGCAAAATCGTCGCGCTGAAATCATTCCTCAGTAACGATCAGAGTCAATCAAGATGGGCCGGAAACCATATCCCTTTGTACTCGCTCCGACCGTAGCTGTTGCATCGGTCAGGAAGAGGGGACCGTGGATTCCGGCCCTTCTGCTTTTTACCCTTCCGCTATCGGCTTGCGTCAGTGGTCGTGACGATGACGTCAGGCCTGACTATGAGGGTTCGAGACCCCCGGTTCGCAGTGAAGCGGGACCACCACCGCCCCCAGTCAAAATTCCCCTTCCGGAAATGGTCAACACCCTTTCCACTCGTGTTGAAAAAAGCGAAGATATTCAGCGCAATGTCACTTCCAACATTGAGAAGCGTCTCGGGTTGATGGAAAAAGAGATCACCGGTCTTCGCGGCGAGGTGGATGAATTGCGGCACGCCAAGACTCGACTGGAAGCGGAACTGGCAGAGAGAAACAAGCCACAGCCTCCGGATACGAGCCATCCTGACTATGACCCTGCCGAACTAGGACCACCGGAGCCTAATGAAGCCTCGGTAGGGATGGATGGTCAACCAGTTTCCAACGCTCCTCTGCGTCCTGACGGTGTGCAGGTCAGGGCCGGTGGGCAGCCTGTGATTTACTCTTCACCACATTCCCAACCGACGGCTCCGACTTCGGGGATTCGACCTGCTGCTTTGACGCCGGGGGCAAAAGTACCTGCGGGTCAAGACAAAAAGGGTGGAAGTCCGACGGCCGGTATCACGGTAAAGCCTAAGCCGGAAAGCCCCAAGCAAGCCTATGACGAAGCTTTTCTTCTGTTGAAGGGGGGGCGTTATGACGAGTCTTTGGCTGGTTTTAAAAATTATATGGAATGGTTTCCCAACGACACACTGGCGGACAATGCCCAGTATTGGATCGGGGAGCTTTATTATGTGCAGCGCAAATTTCCCGAAGCCCTGATGGCCTTTAACCAGGTTCTGGTACGTTGGCCAAACAGTGGCAAAGTCCCTGCGAGTCTTCTCAAGATTGGTTTTTCCTTTTTCGAGCTTGAAGACATGGAAAATGCGAAAAACAGCCTTTCCCGTTTGGTAAGTGACTATCCCGATTCTCCTACCGTCGCCATGGCCAAGCAGCGTCTTGAGGTGGTGAAGGAAAGAATGGGAAAACGCTGAGTATCGGGAAACAAAGTTTGCCATCAATCGAAAAAATGAAAGAAGCATGGAAGCTTTTTGTTTGAAGTCGAAACCCTGGGGAAAGAATTCCACAGATCCTTTCTTTTTTTAATAGTTTTCTAGGGCGTATTGACATTCAATAAAATTATTAAAAGAAAAAAGGGGTCTGGGGGATTTCCCCCAGGGTTTTGCTTTTGAATTTGTTTTTGACTTTAAATAAAAATCTTCAGTCTTTGATTCTGGCTTTAAATAAAAAAACCTAAAGCCTGAAATATTTTCGTTTAAATTCAAAAACAAAGTCAAAGGCGAAGAATGAAGCTTTTTATTTAAAGTCAAAAACAAAGTCAAAACCCTGGGGGCAATCCCCCAGACCCCTTTTTTCTTTCAATAATT